>CAZKNJ010000001.1:0-18532 GCA_964554185.1 uncultured Planctomycetales bacterium
ATGCGGCGTGCTTCGATGCGCTGATGGGGCATCTGGGGCGAAGGGGGATTGTGGTAAGCGGGGTGTAACCCAGTGCTAGCTATCCGTACAAAGCCGCAAGTGACTCCAGACCCCCAAGGTGTACGCAAGCGGCTCTTTGATCAAGGTATGATCTGCTAGAGATGAGTTCACGAGGGGAAAGGAGGTCTTACGCCCGCCGCCTGTGGCTCGCACTAATAGGAACGGCCCAAAGGCGTCCATACACTCTCGCCATCATCCTAGCCGTCGCTGCAATTTGCATTGCAGCTGGCTTCCTACTCCTCGCCAATACGTCACGGATCTCTGTAATGAAGGTCTTCCCGTTGTCTCAAGCCGATGTAGTACCGGCGCACGATGCTCGTAAGGCTGATGGCACTGATCTGTCCACGTTTTTTTGCGCCGAGCAAGGCTATGAGACGCCGCGCCAGAGGATTCCTGCAGTACTGGACGGCAAGCCGGTGGTTCTGGGCTGGCGACCGGATGAGATAGCGCTCTGGCTCGAGGGCTCTGACCATCCTGCCTGGCGTCTGCCTGTTGAAATGATTGGCTTCCATCCACCACCACCTGTACTGGGTATTGGCGACAAGCTCTACGTGCTGTACCACGACGAAGCGGTGAACGGCTGGACGCTCATTTGCGCGAACGCCGAGCGGGTTCTCGAGCAGATACGCCTGTTCCCCTCCGACGCGTTAGAGGATTCTGCTAGCACTAAAAAGGTAACGCGATTCACCTCTGAGCTCAACCTAGGCTGGTCAACACCTCAGCCGTTTAAGAGTGGAGAACTCGCGGTTGGGCCCGATGGATCGGTCGACGGCTACGCCTCAGTAACCTACTACCCACATGAACGAGGTTCTTACACGGACCCTAGTTGCACGATACTGGGAGACGTCTGGTTCAGCGTACATGATGGAAAGGTCAACTACGTAGCTGCAAACAAGCGATGGCAGTGGGCAACGGTCTGGCTCATTCCGTCCAGTTGGGGACTCGGACCTGGAGTCGCCTGGTTTGATCTGGGCGAAACAACCATCCATGTCCAGCTAGTTGGCAATGCCGCAGGCAAGGTGGGCTTAGGACGCAGGGCGCAATTTGAAATCCCTGCCCCTGTACACCGTGAGGCCCGATTCGCTGGCGCAGTGATTGCCCCTTGCCAAAGTGTCCCAGGCGACCTGTTGGCAGTAATTAAGTGGGATACAGTGGCCTCACCGCAGAAAGAGAAGCTGAGTGAACCGTACGGATTCGTGGGCAAGAAAGTGTGGGAGCTCGTGACGCTGGATATCGCCAACTCAATACTGGTGGATAGAAAGCGGCTTCGGCTGGGTCAAAACATCCACATCGGCGATTGCGAACAACAGGCTTCATTTGTTGCCGATGGAATCCTGTATGGCCTCTGGCCTTCCGGGAGCGGTTTTCCCAGAGACAACTTGCTGATTACCTTGGAGTTGGCAAACGGCAGTCTTGACGCCTGCAATCTTAAGGATGAGCTTGGTGCCTACTGGGTGAACTATGGTCTTGCCTCAGACGGGCACGGTGGCGTTTATTTCATCGCGGGCAGATTAGATGGTGAAGCGGTTTATCGTGCTTGCGTGCGAGCCGCAGGGAAAGACAATCTGCAGTAGAGGCGCGAAGATCAAGCTTATACACACAGTCGGAGCCGGGCTGGTGAGCCCGGCGTACTCACTACTGAGTGCTTCCGTGGAAGTGGTTTACCTCAATCCCAGCAGCCCGCCGGCGGCGAAGATCTCCCGCTGGACGGAGGAGACGGGGGGCTCCGCAGGGAGGACAGTGCCAGTGCGGGCGATGGTGAGCGTGCTCGCTTCCATATCTAGCGAGAGTTCGTCGCCAGCCTGCATCCGACCCTCCAGGGTCGGCACCTGGGCTATCGGCAGGCCCGCGTTGATGGCGTTGCGCAAGTAGATGGGCGCGACCGAGATTGCGATGACACCGACGCAGCCCAGCGCCTTGAAGCAGTCCACCGCCTGCTGGCGGCTGCTGCCCGCGCCGAAGTTGCGCCCGGCTACGACCCACATCCCGGGCTGCACGCGCTGGGGGAAGTCCTCGTAGCCCTGGAGGTTGCCCAGAGCGTACTGGCCCATCTCCTCCAGCTTGGTGATATGCAGCCAGCGGTTGTGGAAGATCATGTCGGTGTCAATGTTGTTTATCAGCGCGCCGCTGTCGTTCAGCAGCGGGAAGGCCTTGCCGGTGATAACAAACTCGCTCATTGCGCCACCTCGGGAACAACAATGCGGCCGGCGCGGACGCTGGCGGCGACGGTGGCAGGGCTAGCGAGGTAGGTCTGGCCAGCGCCCTGCTTGCCGCGGAAGTTGCGGTTAGAAGTGCTCACCTGCACTTCGCCTTCGCCGGTCATTCCGACCTGCCCGGCGGCGCAGCCGCCGCAGCCCTGGTTGTGCACAAGCGCACCGACGCTGAATAGCTTCTCCAGCACACCGCTGTAAAGCATCTCCGCGTAAACCTCGCGGGTCGCCGGCACCAGCTTCAGCGTCACGCCGTCAGCCACGTGCCCGCCTTCCAGTTGCGCAAAGGCCGCGGCGTAGTCCTCTGCGCGTCCATTGGTGCAGCTCCCGATGAAGCCGGTGTCCAGGCGTATGCTCTCCGCCGCGACCTCACGGACCAGGCGCACGTTGTCCGGCGAGTAGGGGCACGCAATCATCGGCTCAATCTCGCCCAAGTCCAGCGTCACTTCCCCGGCGTATGCCGCGTCGGTGTCGGCAGCAATGCACTCGGGCCGGCTTCCCGCCCGGCGTTCCAACCAGTCCAGCACCGCCGCGTTCGGCGGGATGAAGCACACCAGCGCGCTCATCTCCGTGCCCATGGACGCAAGCGTGATACGCCCAGGGAGGTCTAGCTGCTCCACGACATCGCCGTAGAACTCGGCGGACTTGCCCAGCAAGCCGTCGCTGCCAAAGTGCTTCACCACTGCCAGCGTCAGGTCCTTGGCGGAGGCATTGGTCGCGAACTTGCCGTTCACGTTCACCCGGATGCTGAGCGGCACTTCAAACCAGACCTGGCCTTTCCTGAACGCGTAAGCGACATCAATGTCGCCCATGCCTTGGCCCAGCGCGCCGACCGCGCCGAGGATGTTGTAGTGGCTGTCGGTGCCTATGGCCGTGGTTCCGGGCAGCGCCAGCCCCTGCTCAATCAGCAGGTGGCTGCCGATACCGGCGTCCACGTCATGCACCTTGATATTGTGCTTGCGGGCGAAGTCGCGGCAGATCTGCTGGTTGGTGGCGTAACCCACAGTGTTGGCCGGCGCATTGCAGTCAAAAGTGAAACGGATGCGTTCGCGGTCAAAGACTTCGGCGTCCTCGCCGTAAGCCTCCAGGAAGTTCTTCACCACGCTGGCGCCGCCGAAGTCGCGCGCAGTGACGATATCCTGCGGCAGCCACACAACCTCGCCCACCGCAACGGGATGCCCGACCCTGGCAGCTACAATCTTCTCAATGATGGTTGCGCCCATGGCGAAGAGGATTCTAGCATTAGCGCTGCTATAATCGCGCCATGCGCATCACTCTCGCCCACAGCCCCGACGCTGACGACGCTTTCATGTTCTACGGCATCGCCAAAGGACTGGTGGACACCCGCGGCCTAGAGTTCGTCCACGAGCTGAAGGACATTCAAACGCTCAATGAAGCGGCGCGCGAGGGTGTTTACGATGTAACCGCCATCAGCGTTGCCGCCTACCCGGAGGTGGCGGATAAGTACCAGATCCTAACCTGTGGGGCGAGCATGGGAGACGGATACGGACCGATTGTAGTTAGCGCCAGGCCGATGCTGGCTGCAGAGTTGAAGGACGCTCGCTTAGCCATTCCGGGGGAGAAAACCAGCGCCTATCTGGCGTTGCGCTTGTTCATGCAACCTGATAAGCCCAATACCGGAGCAGTGTTCTTTGATGATATCCCAAGAGCGGTGCTTTCCGGTGAGTATGACGCTGGCGTGCTCATCCACGAAGGACAGCTAACATACACTGATGACGGGCTGCACCTCATCGTGGATCTTGGAGTATGGTGGAAGGAGAAGACGGATCTGCCGCTGCCGCTGGGGGTAAATGCAGTGCGCCGCAGCCTGCCGAATGAGGTGAAAGGTGATATTGCGCGAGTGTTGCACGCAGGTATCAAGCACTCTTTGGATTACAGGGAGGATGCGCTTACTTATGCGCTTAGCTTCGGCCGGGGACTGGAAACGGGTAAAGCAGACCGGTTTGTCGGTATGTACGTTAACGAGATGACGCTCGACATCGGTGATGCCGGTAAGGAAGCTGTACGCCTGTTCCTAAAAGGAGGCTATCCTGATGCAGCTGATCCTAGAATGCAGAACCCAGACTTCATCGAACCTGCTTGAGTATGATACTTAGCCGCTTAACCGTCTTCTGGGCTTATTAAAGGTAATAGTACTTTAAGAGCCGTAGTAGTAGTCCTGTTGATTGTGGTGAAAGACGAGTATCTTCAATGATGCTATAAGGTACTCGTGCAAGAGAGAGAAGGCGAGATAGCTTGTTCACTACTCAGTCAGCTGCCCGTATAGATGCTAACAGGAGCCAGCACCAGCAGTTGGCGACTACTAAGAGCCAACAGAATCGGCCAGGCTTGCTCCGCTGGCAAACACACTGTAGCCAAACTCCCAACAATAACCCCACATGTTCTGCATACTGGTTGACTGTGGCAGTTGAACATCCCCGCCGGGGATGCGTCTCCCATTTGCGCCTCAGGGGGAGGGTCTGGTAGAATCACTGTCCTTCCCAGGAGGAAGGCCGTTGCTCCCTATGATAAGGCAACAGGTAACATTCATTCTGCTTCTGGGGCTGGTGCTGGCGTTTCTGGCCGGCAGCCCGAAAGCCCTTGCCGATACGCCCGCTCGGGTTATCAGCCCGGACGCGCCGCTCAAGCGGCTGCCCGAGCGTAGTGCCAACACTATCACAACCCTTGCGCTGGACACTTCGGTCTTCGTCGTCAAGCGGCAAGGGGACTGGGTATATGTAGCCGTACCGCTGACCAACCAGAAGGGCTGGATAGTGTCACGCGTGCTGTCGCTCTCTCAAGGCCCACCTAGCGGGGGCGATTCGGCGGTTGCCAAGGGCAGTGGCGTGGAAGTGAAGACCAAGCAGGAGAGCCAGAAGGAGGAGGAACCCGAGGCCAAGGGTGAAGCTCAGGAAAGCTCGAAACCGGCGGTGCCAGAGCTGGATCCGGACCACGCTACCGAGTTTCAGCCGGAGCACGCGCCGATTGCTGTGATTACAGGCAGCAACGTGAATGTCCGCGAAAAGCCTGACCTTAAGTCCAAGGTGCTTGATAACCTCACCGACGGTACAAAAGTGTATCTTGTCTCGGTTTCGGGCCCCTGGTATTACGTGAGCGTGCCGAGCAAGGAGCTGAAGGGCTTCGTCTTCGGCACCTACATATTCCACCTCGAGGAAGTTGTGATCACTGGGGATGACGTGAACCTCCGTTCGGGTCCAACGACGGACGCGGAAGTGGTTCAAGTTATCAGCAAGGGCGAACGGTTCGTCCGTTTGGGCGAGACCAAGGGCTTCTACCGTGTCGTTTCGCCCACGAAGGGGTTTGAGGGCTGGGTCAGCAAGGACTTCGCAAAGCTCGCCGCCCCGGAGATGCCATGCTACAAGGTCGTCGGCAACGTAGTTAACTTCCGCGAAACCCCGAACGTGGACGCAGAGATCATCGTTCAGCTCAACGCCGGAGCCGAAGTGAAGGCCGTGGGGCGCGATGAGAAATGGTCGTTGGTGGAGGTGAGCGGCCGGCAGGGCTGGATATACAGCGAGTACCTGGTGCCGTCGGGGATGTTCAACACCGCCGCCGGACGGGACATCGGCAGCCGGCTGGCCTCCCGTGGGCTGGAACTCAGGGGAGTGCGCTACCGGTGGGGTGGCGAAAGCCCCAACGGCTTTGACTGCTCAGGCTTTGTGTACTTCCTCCTCCGCGACCAGTTCGGTCTGCATAACCTACCGCGGCGCGCTAGCGAGCAGTACTACCAGATGGGAACCGCGGTGGACAAGGAAGACCTTGCCGTTGGCGACCTCGTGTTCTTCACTACATACAAGGCCGGCCCGAGTCATGTAGGCGTTTATATCGGCGACGGCAACTTCGTCCACGCTTCCAGCGCCGGTGGCCAGGTGCAGATCAACTCTCTTTCCGAAGGCTACTACAAGAAGCGTCTCGTGGGCGCGCGCCGCATCACCAACAAGGATCTGGATAAGTACGGCGAAGGCTAGCCTCTGCGCCCACGGAAACGAACCTATCGCCCTTTCACCTGTGCGCGGATGCGCTGCTCCAGTCCGGCTTCCTCCAGCCGCGTTATCGTCACGATGTTGATGTTGGCGTTTTCGCCACGGAAGGCACCGCCTGCCTTCTCCACCCCGGTTGCGGGTTCCACCACAACGAAATCATCGTAGGTCTCCACGATGCGCACGCTGTTGTAGTGGATACCGCTATTGCCGGTGATATTCACCACCACACCGTCGTTTTTCAGTTTATCCACCAGACGCATAGCGCCTCCTGATGTGATTTGCTACACTTAGATTATAGGGGAGGGACATATGCCGCAACGAATCCTTGCAGCCAACTGGAAAATGCACAAGACGCTGACGGAGAGCCAGGTCTTCGTGCAGCAACTGGTGGAACTACTTCCCGGGCTGGTCAAGCCCGGCGCCGGCGACATCCGCGTGATGGTTTTCCCGGGCTTTGTTAGCCTGAGCACGGTGGTAGTAGCGGCGCGGGAGAGTACCATCCGCGTGGGAGCGCAGGACTGCTATGTGGAGCCGTCGGGCGCCTTCACCGGCGAAGTGAGCGTTCCGCAACTAAAGGACGCGGGCGCAACTGCAGCTCTCATTGGCCATTCAGAACGACGGCACAAACTCGGCGACGGTGAGGAGTTGGTCGCGGCCAAGCTGAAAGCGGCGGTAACGGGCGGGCTGACATCGATTCTCTGTGTCGGTGAAGTGGAGGGAGAGCGCGAAACCGGAGCATCCTACGATGTGGTTGCGCGCCAGCTTGAATCCGCCCTAAGCCGCCTGAGCAATGCGAATCCTCGAACTCTCGTCATCGCGTATGAACCGGTCTGGGCCATCGGGACCGGCAACAACGCGACCATTAGTGATGTTGACGAGATGGCGCGGCACATCCGCGAGAAACTCATTGGCTTGCTGGGCGATGCGGTCGGGCGCGAGATCTCAGTCCTGTATGGCGGGTCGGTGAAACCTGGTACGCTCGCCGGCTACATGTCTGTTGCCGATATCAGCGGCGCTCTCGTGGGCGGCGCCAGTCTGGAAGTGGAGAGCTTTGCGGCGCTGTACCGCGAGATGGATGTGGACTGAAGCGATGATTGACCGGGGTGCAATTGCGCTGAGCATCGCGGCAGTCCTGTTGCTGGCGGCCGCTCCGCCGTCAGCCGCCTACGATGAGCTCTACACCGATTATCCGCTGATCACGGTGGACGGCTTGTTAAACTCGGGGACGTTGAGCACCTGGCCAGAAAGCGCGAGTGCTTTTTGCTGCAACCCGGCAGCGACCTCAACTACTTTGCTTCCATTCCTTTCGCACAACCATTCCGGCCGCCATTTCCCCTCCGAAGATGGCGGCCCGGAGATGGACCAACTGGACAACGACTTCGAGTCGGTAGTTCTGCCGCTTCCGCTGGGCTCGTTCGCCCTTGGCTTCAGCCTGTTCGATGAACAGGGATATGACTTCACCAATCACCCGCCGGGCTGGTTCCCTTACAAGCGCGAGCAGGTGAAGGGCGATGAGACCTGGGTGGCTTATGCGCTTGGTTCGTATCCCTACCGCTATGGCCTCTCATACCGCCGGTTTCAGCGCGCATACTTTCCCGAACGGTCGCTGGCTCCTGCGCTAGGCATGCACCGGCCCCAGTCCTTCCCAGAAGCTCTGATCAGCGGGGAAGGCTATGCGCACGGCTGGCTGGCCGGATTGCCCTGGCTGCGGGCGGCGTCATCGCGTTCCCAGCTGGACATGCGCAGACTTGCTCTCCCGGTGGGAGTTGCCGAGGAAGCACGGAAGAAGGAGAAGCGTAGGGGATGGCGGGTGCTGCCCGTGGCCTGGATGAGCATCGCGAGCGAGTCGCGCAAGACCACGACCTGGCCGCTCTACCAAGCGGGTGGTAAGCCGGAACCGTCCACGGACGAGAGCACCTCGTGGTCGATCAACGCAAGGCCCTTCGCGTTTCTTGAAGTGGGGTATGGCGAGATGGATGGAAAGCGATCCTGGGGCTGCAAGCTGAAGCTGCCTTTCGCCGGGGTGAAATACTCCGAAATAAAGGACTACTTGCGAGTAATCACCGGCCAAACGGTTGACTTCTTGGGGGACGTGCACCTCTACGGGGTGGACATAATGCTCTTTTGAGTGTATGCTGATATATACTAACAACACTCACCGGTCGTGTGAATGTAAGTAATACTATACACCGCACCGTGACTGTGGTACAATAGGGCTTGTATATTATACTACGGTGGCGGAGATGCGAAACAACTTGGGGGAAATCAGGAGAATGTCCGGGGGTATGACCCAGAAGGAACTGGCTGAAGGTGCAGGGGTCACCCGCCAGACCATCATTGCTATCGAAAACGGGAGGCACAACCCGTCGGTGAAGCTCGCGTTGAAACTGGCGCGGCTGCTGGCTGTGCGGGTAGAGGACCTCTTTGCTCTAACGGAGGAAGACTATGAGTAATCTGAAGGAGACAATCAAGGGGCAAGCGCTGGAGCAGCTGCGCAAGCTCACGGTCTACAACTGGGTGATGATAGCCTTCACTATCATCATCGTCGTGCTCGGGTTGGCGCTACAGCCTTTGTACCTGCTTCTTCTTGTGTTGCTGGCACTTGCCGGGCCCATGGTGCGTGAAGTCGGGCTGGCCGACGAGCGGGACGAGCGGGTGACCTTCATCTCGTATCGGAGCAGCCACATTGCGTTCTATATCACTCTGCTGGCCATTGCGGCAGTATTCATCGGACGGACTCTGGCGCGTGGGCGAGAGATTGAGCCGGAATTCTTCATCCTGCTAATAGTCCCGGTCGCCTTTAAGCTCCTCGCTGCGCTGGGCTTCACCTATGATGCCAGGATGCTAGGCTTAGTTATCGGCTATACGACAGGGGTTCTGATTGCGGTACTTGAGGTAGTCCGAAGCGGCTACGCTTTCACTCCGCAGATGTTCATCCCGCTGCTCATCATCTTGGTTACCGTGGTAGGGCACTGGTACCACAAGCTGTCAGGCAGTCTCTTCCTGTTGCTTGGCATAGGTTACTTGGTGATGATCACCAGGGACTTCGCGATGGAACCAGGGGTAACACCATTGGCAACACCACTGGCATTCATCTTGCAGGCAATTGCTCTTGGCGTGCCGGTGCTGCTCGCGGGCCTGCTGCTGTTGTTCTACCGGCGCATGGGCGGGGCCAGCAGTACTGACTTCAATGAGGAAACACCGGAGGAGACTGCCCAGGTGGGTTAGAGGCAAGAGGAAGACGCCAGCCCGTCAGGCATGGAAGCGCCGCCGGCTGCCGTGTACGCGCGCGGCGAATAGCACGGGGTCCGGCGACTGGAAGAAGGCCTTGCCGGCGACCACTGTGTCCACGCCGAGCTGGCGGAGGGTTTCCAGGTTGTCCTCGCTCACGCCGCCGTCCACTTCGATGGTGAACAGGAGCTCGTGGTCTTCGCGGAAGGCGTGGAGCTTCTCTATCTTGTGGAACATCGTTTGAATGAAGTCCTGGCCGTAGAAGCCCGGGTCAACGCTCATCAGCAGCACATTGTCCAGTATCGGAAGTATATCTTCAATCGCGGTCAGCGAAGTCTGCGGATTGATGGCCACACTGGCGATCATGTTGCGCTCCTGCATGCGCCGGATGAGCCGCGGCGAGTACATCTCAGCTTCAACATGAAACGAGAGCACATCCACGGCGGCTTCCGCTAGGCTGTCAATGTAGTCGCCGGGATTCGTGACCATCAGGTGAACGTCAAACGGCGTCGTAGTGAGCTTCCTGCATTGGGCAATGATGCTGGGGCCGAAGGTGAGGTTGGGGACGAAGTTACCGTCCATCACGTCAAAGTGCACAAACTCGCACCGCGCGCCCTCAATGAGCTTTATCGCCTGCTGCAAGTCGGTGAAGTCGGCGGCGAGGATGGACGGAGCGAGTTTCATATCGTGTCCTCCCGAATCAGGCTGCCGTCGAAGTAAACGCGCACTTTGGCCTTGCCCTGGACCGTGAAGGCCTGCTCGATCAGCTCACCCGGCTTGACGGTCTCATTGAACATCACCTGCCTTCCGAGCGTGTCCTCAATCTCCAACTTGAGGTTTCCCTCCGGCAGGGCGGGTGGAAGCTGGAAGTGGAAGCGGAAGGTGGTTGCGATCTGTGTGCCCATGGCTTGTGGGATGGCGACCGTGAGGCTTACGCCGGTTCCCGGCTGCACGGGGTTTCCCGCTTCGGGGGACTGGGACAGCACTTCTCCGGGTAGTGAGGTCTCGGACACAAGGTAAGATACCTTCGCAACGGCCAGGTTGTCGTTGTGCAGGACTTTCTCCGCTTCAGACAAGTGGCGGCCAACCACCGCGGGAACGGCGACGGTGAACTCCGACTCAGCGGCGGCGATGGTCAGGTCCACTTTGACCGGCGATGTGAACACTTTGCCGACGGGCGGCGACTGGCTGATGACCGAGCCTTTGCGGGCCTTCTTGGTGTACACCTTCTTGATCAAGCCGAGCGCCAAGCCGGATTGGTGTATTTCCTCTTGCGCAGCATCAAAGGCCTTGCCCACGACATCGGGCACCTTCAGGCTGGGCTTCCCCAAGCTGCGTCTCACCCGCACTTTGCGGCCTTCGCGTACAACATCGCCAGGCAGGGGAGACTGGCTGATAACCGCGCCGGCGGGGACATCATCCGAATATGCTAACTCCTCGCAGAGGATGCCGAGATTCACGCTGTTCAGTGATTTCTCCGCTTCCTCCACGCTGATGCCCACTACATCAGGCACGTTAACTTCCGGAGCCGCACCGCCGGTGAACGACCTGGACACCAAGACCAGCAGATAGCCGACGACAACAATCGCGGCCGCCGCCAGCAGCAGGATGAAGAAGCCCAGAAGCTGCGAAGCCTTGCGCCTATTGCTCTTGTGGCGTGATAGCGACATTGCGCACCGTCCCCGAAGGCCGTATTATAGCGTAAGGCACACTGCGTGCGCTGTGGATTGGCATAGTGTCAACGATGGGCTATACTCTTCCGAGATGAGAGGTTTCGTCGCCCGGATTTTCTCCACCATCCTGGGGGGGCTCATCGGCTTTGCCGTCGCCCTCTACGTGTACAGCCGCTTTGAGGCCCCGTTTGCAAATTGGGCAAATAGCCTCCAGGAATTTAAGACCTCCATTCCGCCGATATTCGCCGAGAGCAAGGATGTAGCTGAGAGCTTTGCCATCCTGCGGTCGCTCTACCGGTACATCCTGATAGCCTTCTTCGTGCTAGGGTACTTGATGACGCCGCTGGTGGAGATGGGGCTGGCGGCGGTGAGCAACGGGGTGCAGCGGCTGCTCAAAGGTGTTACGCGGCAGCGCTTCATCGCAGGCACCATCGGCTTTCTGGGTGGCGTGCTGGTTTCCTTCTTCCTGTTGAACGTCCCGCTGTTCTTCTACCTCAACAGTCTGCCTCAGAACTTCATCAACTCGCCCTTTGTAATGGTGCTGGTGAATGCTCTGTTCCTGCTGACCTTCGGGTATATCGGTGGCTTCATAACCACAACCATCTTCTACCCGACCAGCAGCCGCGAGAGCATCCTCTCGCAGTACGAAGTGGAGGTGAAGCCGCGCATCCTGGACACGTCGGTTATCATTGACGGGCGCATCACCGAGATTGTACGCAGCGGCTTCCTTTCCGGCCTGATGGTTGTACCCAACTCGGTTATCAGGGAATTGCAGTTGATTGCGGACTCGTCCGACCAGATTAAGCGCAACAAGGGCCGGCGCGGCCTGGAGATACTCAAGAACCTGCAGGAAAACTCCCCGAATCCCGTCCACATTCTTGACGACAATAAGTACGACAAGGACCACATCGGCGTGGATGAGCGGCTCATACTCGTTGCGGAAGAACTGGGCGGCGAAGTCGTGACGAACGACTACAATCTCAACCGCGTAGCGGGCATCAAGGATATCAAGGTGCTTAACATGAATGAGCTTGCTAATGCGGTGAAGCCGATGGTGATTCCCGGCGAGACTTTGCTTGTCAGCGTGATCCGCGAGGGCAAGGAGTCTGGCCAGGGCGTAGGCTACCTGGATGATGGGACGATGGTGGTGGTTGAGCAGGGATTGCGGCACATCGGAAGCATCTGCGAGGTTGAGGTCACGTCGATAATGCAGACCGTTGCGGGCCGCCTGATTTTCGGGCGGGTTCGTAAGGTCGTCAAAGACGAAGTATAATCCCTACGCCTGTGGAAAGAGTAATCAAATCTGATGTGAGCCTGGTTTTGCTTGCCGGCGGTATTGGTGCGCGCTTCGGAGGGGAGACGCCGAAGCTGTTGATTGAACTCGCCGGCAAGCCCTTGATTTACTATCCACTCAGGACGGCGCTCTCGCTTGGGTTGTTTGACGAGATTGTGGTTGTCAGCATCGACCGGATTGTCGATCCCGTGAAGGAGATGGTAGCATCGCTGCGCGACGTATCCGAGGAGTTCATCGGCGATGTCAAGTTCCAGCCATCTGGAAACACGCGCAGCCAATCGGTGGAGAACGGCCTCAGCGTGGTGCAGCACCGCAAGGTCGTTATACACGACGCAGACCGCCCGCTCACTTCTCGCGATCTGTTCCGCACCGTTCTGGACGAGGCCAGGCCGGGAACAGGCATTGTCCCCGTTATCAGCCCGCTTGACTCAGTACTGAAAGAAAGCGAGGCCGGAAGACCGCCAGAGTATCTTTCCCGCAGTGAGGTTTTTCTCGTGCAGACACCGCAGGCTTTCTATACGAGTGAGCTTCGCATGGCGCGCGAGCTTATCCGCAACCGCCTGAACAGGTTCAGCGACGATGGGAGCATCTATGTCTCCGGCGGCTACAGAGTTGAGATGGTTCCGGGCGAGCGGACGAATATGAAACTAACATACCCGGCGGACATGAGGCTGCTTGAAGCGTACTTAGAAGAGCTGAGTGATGATGCAGGCTAAGTACCGCATCGGTACGGGCTTTGATGTACACCGTACGGAAGCCGGCGCCAAGCTAGTGCTGGGTACGGCCGAGATTCCCTCCGACACGGGTCTTGTTTCCGAAACCGACGGCGATGTTATCTCACACGCGCTGATAGACGCGCTTTTCGCCGCGGCTGGCCTGGGTGACATCGGGGAGCACTTCCCGCCGGACGGTTCGCAGCGAGGACGTTCAAGCAGGGAGCTGCTTACGCAGGCTATGCGAGAGTTTCGGGCCGCCGGGATGACGCTTGAGCAAGTTGATGTAACGGTGTTCGCTGATTGCGTGCGGTTGTCGCCGCATTACCGGAGCATCAAAGAAGCACTTGCGGGCCGCACCGGCCTACCTGCTGGCGATATCAGCGTCAAGGCCAGGACGATGGAAGGCCTCGGAGAAGTGGGTACCGGGAAAGCGATGGCAGCGCTCGTGGTGGTGCTGGCCACTGCGAGCGCCAGGACTGAGCGGGCCACCGCGGAGTCTATGCTGTTTGGCGAGGATTATCCCCTTGCGCAGATCGGTGAAGTCGCGCCGGGTGTTATTGCAGTCTGTGTGGACGGCGCGAGCCGCGGCAATCCCGGCCCCGCGGCGGCTGCTGCGATTGGGCGCGACGCCGAAGGTGCAGCGCTGTTTGAGGAAGGGAAGTACCTAGGTGAAGCCACCAGCAATGAAGCCGAGTACTCAGCGGTGCTGCTGGCGCTGGACTGCTTAGAGAAGGCGGGGGCCCACCGCAGCCGGGTGGTCATACAGCTTGATTCCGCCCTGGTGTTTTCGCAGCTAACTGGCAAGTTCAAGGTGAAGGACACCCGGATGCGTGAGCTGCACCGGGAAGCGCTCTTACAGCTGCGGTCCTTCGCTGATGTGAAGTTCCGCAAGATCCCCCGTGCAGAGAATAGCGAAGCAGACATGCTCGCCAATCGCGTACTGAACAATCAGTCGAAGTAAGCTGCTGCATTACCCTCGGCACCGTCACTTCCGGCCGGCAAATCGGGCGGCAAGTGCATTCTCAGCGCTTCTCTCACCCGGTGAATCCGTCGGTGAACGGTATGAACGCACGTCCCGAGCGATTCGGAAAGCTCGATGAAAGTGAAGTTGTCAAGATAAACCGCCTCAAACAGCGCGAAGTCGGGTATCGACTCCCTTAGGTTTGCCATAAGCGCGTTGAAATCGTATTCATTCATAGCCGGTATCTTCATTGAGATGATAAGAATCGCTTATTGCTTGACGCTGCACCTCAAGGGTTGACAACATCCGGTTAACTATTATACCATACTTTACAACCGTATAGTGGAGGCGCAAAATGAAGCTACGTGAAATCATACGCCGCGGTCGCCTCAAGTTGGGGTTGTCCGGACGGAAACTAGCCGAGGCGTTAGGAGTGTGCCACTCCTATGTCTCGCAGATTGAGCGCGGCGCCATCAGCCGACCATCGCCCGCGGTGCTTAAGAAACTGGCGGAAGTGCTGCCGGACGTGACCTACTGGGAGTTGTTGGAGATGTGCGACTACGCTGAAGGCGACGAAGAGCCATCGCCGATAAGTGCTTCCGATGGAGACTCTGGTCCGGCGGCGCGCCGCATTGAGCTGTTGGTGACCGAACTCAAGCAGGTTACGAGCGACCTGCTTCGCGGGCGGATTGAACTTGACCGCGCGGGCGATGACGAGTACCGGCGGGTTCCATGCTTCACGACCATTCCCGCATCGTTCGGCCTCACGGCGGGCGGCACGGTGCTGGAGTACGACGAGTTTGAGACCATCAAGATTCACGAAAGCAAACTGAACTACGATCCTGCTGCATTCGCCTTGCGGGTCAAAGGCGATTCGATGGTTGAGGCGGGAATCCTTGAAGGCGACGTGGTGGTCGTGAGCCCGAACACCGAATACAAAAGCGGTGATATCTGTGTGGTGCGGGTCAACGGCAATGAGCACAGTATCAAGCGGGTACTTTCGTTCGGGGACACCGTCGTGCTTCAGCCGTGCAACAGCAAGTACGACCCAGTCGTGGTTGACGCCGCCAAGCAAGACGAGCTGTTCGTTTACGGGAAGGTCGTGCATGTGGAGAGGTCGCTGAAGTAGCGTCCACGCGTGCTACTATGACCGCATGGGAATTGAGCGCTTCTTAATGAGGCCGATCGGGTGTGTACGGCACAGCTGGAGTGAGGAACAGCTGCGAGCAGCACGGGAAGGTGGAGAGAAGATTGAGGGCGAGATCGTGCTGGACGGCGAGTACGAGCCAGGCTTGACGGACATAGAGGGCTTCTCCCACCTGTACGTGATCTGGGTGTTTGACCGGTCGGATGGCGCTAGCCTGATCGCCCATCCCCCGGGGGACGACCAACCGCACGGCGTATTCGCCACCCGCTCGCCCCGCCGGCCCAATCCTCTGGGGCTCACGCTAGTGGAGCTTATGGGTAGGGAAGGCTGCACTCTCCATGTCCGCGGGCTGGACATGTTTGAGGGCACGCCGGTGCTGGACCTGAAACCGTGCACCACACCAATCAGACGCGAAGAGCTGAGGAGGGGATGGCTGGATGAGGTTTGCCCACTCGAGTAGCAACGTCGCCCTTGTTTCACGTGAAACATCAGCGCCGGATGGTAGAATGGCGCTTGCTCATTCTGGAGCGAACGGCTTATGAAACTCAGCAGACGCGTAACCGAGCAACCACCGTATTTATTCGCCGAGATTGACCGTGCGCGTGATGAAGCAAAAGCCCGGGGCCTGGATGTGGTCTCCATGGGGATTGCCGACCCGGACCTCCCGCCTCCGCAGTGGATGTTTGACCTGCTGGCCGAGGAGATTCGGCATGATGGTTACCACCGCTATCCGGACTACAAGGGCCTCCCTGCATACTTGGAAGCGGTGAGTGGGTGGATGCAGGAGCGATTTGGGGTGTCGGTTGACCCGAAGACCGAAGTGATTACCTTGCTAGGGGGCAAGGAAGGAGTGGCTCACGTCGCCTGGGCGCTGTGCGATCCGGGGGATGTCGCCCTGATTCCCGAGCCGGCCTATCCTGTTTACAATACTAACTGCGTCTATGCGGGCGCAGAAGTGCATTTTCTCGGGCTGACGCGGGAAAACGGCTTCCTACCGGATCTGGGGAGCATTCCAGAAGACGTCGCCCGCCGGGCCTCGCTCATATACATCAACTACCCCAACAATCCCACGGGCGCCTGCGCCCCCCTGGGGTTCTACCGGGAGCTGCTTGACTTCTGCCACCAGTACGATATCGCCATAATGGCGGACAATCCCTATTCCGAGGTCTACTTCGGCGAGAAACAGCGCCCCATCAGTATCCTGGAGCTGGAGGGAGCGATGGACCTCTGTTTGGAGTTCCACAGCTTCAGCAAGTCCTTCAACATGACCGGATGGCGTATCGGTTGGGCGGCGGGGAATGCAAAGCTCGTTGATGCGCTGCTCACCGTGAAGAGCAATGTGGACTCCGGCCAGTTCAGCTCGATCCAGATGGCGCTCGCCCGGGCGCTGGCGCATCCCGGGCGCGATCTTTTCTTGGAGGAGAACCGCCGGCGCCTCAAAGCCAGGCGCGATATGGTCGCGGCCGCGCTAGACGAGTTGGGAATCTGGCATCCCGACCCGCAGGCGACGCTGTACTTCTGGTGCAGGCTGCCGGTAGGATACGAAGACGGCATCAAGTTTGCCCGTGACCTGCTGATGCAGGAAGGCTTCGTGGTCGGCCCCGGCGTGGCCTACGGGCCCCACGGCAAGGAGTACTTCCGGCTGTCGCTGACCACCCCTGAAGACGACATCCGTGAGGGGCTTGCGCGGCTGAAGCGGTTTCTGGGAAAGCCTACATAGCCTGGATGCGGGCTATGCGGTCGTCTATGGGCGGATGGGTTGAGAAGAGATTCGCGAGCCAACTCGAGCCCTTGCGCTTCTTGAACGGGTCGTCAATGAACATGTGTGCCACGGCCTTATTGGCTCGCCGGACCGGGATGGGTGAATAAGCTATCTTGTGCAGCGCATTGGCCAATCCATCGGGGTAGCGAGTCAGCTTGACCGCGGAAGCATCCGCCAGGTACTCTCGCTTGCGTGAGACCGCCAGTTGTATGAGCTGGGATGCGATGGGTGCAAGTATAATGAACAAGAGCGCCAAGGCGAGGATGATCAACATCAAGTAGCCGCTCCCGCCTCCATTGCCGCTACGACGTCCACGTCCGCCGCCCCACCACATCCAGCGCCAGAAGAAATGGCTGATGAGGACTACCGTGCCCACCAGCACGCTGATGATGGTGGCGAGCAGGATATCGTAGTTCACAACATGGCTCATCTCGTGCGCGAGCACGCCCTCCAGCTCGTCGCGGCTGAGCATTTCCAGCAAGCCGCTGGTCACGACAATGGCAGAGTGCTCCGGGTTGCGGCCGGTGGCGAAGGCGTTGGGCGACGGCTCATCCATTACGTAGAGCCGGGGCATCGCCGGGACGCCTGATGCAATCGTGAGCCCCTCCACCAAGTCGTAAAGCTGCTTGTGCAGTATCGGGTCCGCCGGCCGGGCGCCCACGGCGGATATCACCATCCGGTCGGAGTAGTAGTAGCTTACCCAGCTGCTGATGATGGAGAAGGCAAGCGCCGCAATCAAGAAGATGAACGCGAGGCTCGGATCGCCGTACATCTCGGCGAAGAAGTAGCCCAGCAAGTAGATCAGAATGGTGAAAAAGACGATGAATCCGAGGATGAATCCCCAAGTCTTGTTGATATTGCTCCTGATTTGGTCTTCAAACATGTCGACTCCCAACCTCTTGTATGCCCCGGTGATTCTAGCAGCATTGCAGGGCAAGGGTTGTTGTTACTGCCGGATTGGGGTAAATTAGCTCATATTCGGGGTGTGATCAAACATGGAAGTTATACCAGGCAGGCTGGTGATTCGCCAGGGCGACATATCGCTAGCTAAAACACAAGCAGTGGTTAATGCAGCTAATACAGAGCTGTGGATGGGCTCGGGCGTTGCGGGCGCCTTGAAAAAACGCGGGGGCGACATAATCGAGAAGGAGGCCATTGCACAGGGGCCGATACGCACAGGCGGGTGCGTGCTCACCCAAGGCGGAGGCCTGTCGGCGGAGTACGTCATCCATGTCGCCACCATGGAGCCGGGAGATGCCGCGCAGCCACGCAGCATCCGCCTGGGGACAATGGGCGCCCTGGCCTTGGCCAAGGACAACAAGATCGACTCGCTTGTCTTCCCCGCCCTCGGGACGGGCGTCGGGGGAGTTTCCGTCAGCGAGTGCGCGAGGATGATGCTACCTGTGATCTCACGGTGGCTAAGGGAAAACGAGTTCCCGGGAGAAGTGGAAGTGGTTCTATTCAGCGAGGAGGA
>CAZKNJ010000001.1:18632-21433 GCA_964554185.1 uncultured Planctomycetales bacterium
TACTCCTCCAGCTCCCAGCTGGTAGCGCCGAGAGTCTTATCGGCCTTTTCCACTTCGCCGGAGGCCAGCAGGTCAGCGGCGTTGGCCACGAGGGTAGCATCCCCAGTTCGGCCTGCTTGCAGGAGCACCGTTTTCGCACGGTCTATTATCACAGTGGCGGTGCCGGCGTCCTTGGCGAGCAGCTGCTTGGCCCGGCTAATCTCGGCCACGACGTCCTTCACTCGCATCACCGAATCTACTTTCGCGTTGATTGAGTTGAGCACCTTCTGTCGGTCGGCCGTGAACTGGACGACGGTATCAACCGGAATGGTTGAATGGGTGACCTGGCCAAGGTACTCAAACGACAGCTCGCCCTCCGCCACGCGGAAGCGCGCGGGCGGATGCTGGTCCAACGAGAGTTTCAGCAGGAGATTTTGCGGCTGGCCGGCGACGATGTCCGGCAACTCATATTGCAGCGCGCCGTTGCCACCCACAGCCTCACGGCCGTAGAACTTGTCCAGCCGGACGCCCTTGGGCAGCTTGAGCGACAGGCGCACGTTCTTAGCCACCACTTCAAACAACGTTGCCAACTCCTCTTCAAAGACGCGGGGAATGTCGCTGACGGCGTCAACATAGTAGTAGTTGCCGGCAGTGTTCTTGGCGATGCCCTTCATCAGCTCTTCGTTGTACTCAATACCAACGCCGACAGTAGAGATGGTGCTTCCATCCTTGCGCAGGTTGCGGGCTTTCCCGACAACCTCGGAGTACTCGGTGACGCCCTCGTTGGCCTCACCGTCAGTAAGCAGAATAATGCGCGACAGGTGCGTTGACGCCTTTACGAGCGCAAGCTGGTTCGCTCCGGCGACCATACCGCCGTAGAGGTTGGTGGTTCCACGCGGCCGGATAAGATCAAGCTGCGCCTTCAAGGCTTCCTTCTTGGTGACAGCGGATTGAGCGACGACGACGTCCACGCCCTCGGCGAAGGTGACAATGGATAGCGTGTCGGCAGGGCCGAGCTTGTCTATGAGCTGGCGGCAGGCTTCCTTCACGTATTCCAGCGGTCGGCCCTCCATGGAGCCGGATTTGTCCAGCACCACCGAAAGATGTACCGGCGGGCGCACGAGCTTCTGACCCAAGAACGCGCCAGTAAGCTCGCAGAGCAAGTAGTTCTCGCTTTTGACACCGGATAGCGCATACGGGTTATGCAGTTGGAGGTTGGCGGTGACCTGGGGCTTTAGCTCGGAGAGGTCAATGGTCTGAAGTGCAGTGCCTACCACGGTTGCGTCACCGCCAAGGCCAGTAGGCGGTGCGGTGGAAACGACCGTCGCGTCGCCCTTGCCCTCGGAGACTATCGTCGCGTCGCCCCGGGTGTCAGGCGACACCACGGTTGCGTCATCGCTCTTTGGAGTATCAGTCATGGTTCATTAGACTATCACTTCGCGGATTTGTTGTAAAAGCGCCCAGGCTTTTGCCGAACGGGAGTTGCAAGCTCGTGCGAAGAGGGCTCGGGGCGCTGCGGCGCGGCAGGACTGAGGATTCTGTGGTAAACTTTAGAGCTTGGCGGCAACGGCATGCCGCCGCGCCCGCGTTATGTCAAAAGTGCGCAAAAGCAGCATTCGGGGACCAGAGGACCGGCACTTCAATTTCAGCCGCTTGAAGAAGCAGCTGGCCAGTGTCAACCTCCGCACCGAGCGTGATCTCTGGAAGCGCTTTGTGCGCAAGCTCGCGCTTGCGTTGGGCGTTCATCGCGTTTCGCTGATCCAATATGACCTGGAGAAGGGTGAAATCGTCCAGCTCAACCACACTGGTTTCAAGGGGCGCGTGCGCGATCTAAACGCTACGAAGAAGATCATCTCCAAGATTGCCAAGCAGCGGCGCAGCTTTGTCTGCGGGAACATGGAGGATTTCCCACACTTGATGTCGCCTTACGCAAAGAACTACCGCACGCCCGCCTGCGCCGTGGTTCCGCTCGTGTTCCAGGAGGACCTCGTGGGCATCCTGTGCCTTTCCGACCTGACTGCGACGCAGCTGCAGGAGCTCAGCCAGCGCCTCGGCGAGCTTGAGTCGGTGGCGGACCAGCTCGCGCAACTCCTTTACCACTGGGAGTTTCTGCACAAGGAGCGCGCAACCTACACGAAGGAAGTGGAAGACCGTGGACGGTTTTTCCATTTACTAGACGACTTCATCGAGAACATCAATGCGACCTGGGAGACCGAGAACACCCTCGGCGTGTATGCGCGCCTGCTGGGCGACATAATGCCCTACAAGTTCTGGGGCATGATCTTCGACCCGCTGGACAAAGGTGAGGAGGTAATCGTCAGCCTGTCCTGCCGCACCGGCGACGAAGAAGTTAAGTGGCTGGTGTCGCACCTGATGAAGTCCTGGCCCAAGCGCCCGCACCTGCAGGAGTCGGAGCTGTCCAAGCTGCTGGTACTGGGCGATGAGCATCTGGTGGAGGCGCCCTTCACCGCGCCGGAACAGGGACAGCGGATTGAGCTGGCGCCGATTTACCTGGATAACAACCTCTTCGGCATCATCGGCCTGGTGGTCACACAGGATTACTCGCTAAGCGAGGAATCGCGCCAGTTCATCAAGGTGCTCTCTCACCACCTGGGCACGCACATCAAGAAGAACTGCTTGATGGCGGCCAACCAGGAGCTGGAGCACACCGACAAGATCACCGGCCTGTATAACCAGCGCCATTTCTTCACCGTGCTGGAGCGCGAGTTTGAGCGCTCCACGCGGTACAACACGCCCTTCTCGCTGCTGTTCCTGGATGTGGACCACTTCAAAGACATCAACCAGACCTACGGCGTGGAAGA
>CAZKNJ010000001.1:21533-72137 GCA_964554185.1 uncultured Planctomycetales bacterium
TACTTCGCCAAGCGCAACGGCCGCAACCAGGTCGTCTCCTACACCTACGTCGTCAACCTGATGATGTCCGACGTGGATAACCAGAGCTGACGCATGTTCGGCGAGTCTTCGTGCATTCCCTGAAGGCAATAGCGGCGGGCGGAATCGAACCGCCGACTCAACGGTTATGAGCCGTTTGCTCTACCTCTGAGCTACGCCGCCGAGGGAGTGCAATTATAGGATACCCCGAACTCAAGTCAAGGAAGCGTATCGCCGGGCGCTGTAGACTAGCGGGCTTCGCACGGGGCGATTGCCGCACGCGAAGCGCTGTTGTAGAATGAAGCCGTGTTGCGCCAGGCATATGCCCTAATCGTGGTTTTCGCGTCGGTCCTGCTCCTCGCTCCTGCGATTTCGTATTCCGCAGATGACGCCGCCCCGGATAGCGGGGTGGTGGCCTTCATCACCGGAGAGCTGGCTGAAGAGGAATCAGCCGAGTCGGCTGAACCTGCTGCGGAACAGCCGTCCGCTGAAGCTGTGGAGGAAACTCCGGCTGACGAAGCGCCGAGCGACGGCGAGGAAGCGGACGAAGCGACGGCAGAAGAACCCGCCGCAGCCGAGCCGCCGCCCAGCCCCCCAATCAAGAGCGTGCCGGCTACGCCGCCGGAAGAGCCGGCGATGGATGTGGCCGAGGGGCTGGAACTGCTGGAAGAGGCGGAGATGGAGGAGAAGCCGGTGGAGCCGCCCGTGGAGGAGACTGGACCGCGCTTCTTCGGCCCGCTCCCCAGCCGCAACCAACACCCGGTTCACCTGATGTTCTTCAACTTCCCAGCAGAACGCGCACGCGTGCTGCCGCCAGGGGAGGGCGAGTTCGCCTTCCGCTTTGACGGCGCAAGCACGATGGTCAAGGAAACCGAGAACGGCACTATTGTGGATCTTGACCTGGAGGGCTGGTACTACCAGTTGGAGTACCGGCGTGGCGTGGCGGGCGGCGAGATAGCGCTGGCGGTGCCCCTGCGCGATAACTCGCACGGCTTCATGGACAACATTATTGACGGGTGGCACCAGTTCTTCTCCCTGCCGCGCGGCGACCGCCCGGACTACCCGGCAAGCGATTACCACTTCTTCGTCCGTGGGCCCGCCGGGCAGGTGCTGAACATCCCCTCCGACCAGTTTGGGCTGGCGGATATGTCGCTTATGTGGAAAGACGAGATTGCCCGCAGCGAGGACAGCGTGCTGTCCTACCGGCTGGGGGTCAAGCTGCCCACTGGCGACAGCGATAAGGGGCTGGGTTCCGGCGGCACCGACTTCGGCGCCGGGCTGGCCTACGAGCGCACGAGCGAGCGCTGGGCGACTTATGCGAACCTCAACTACATCTTCCTGGGCGAGGCGGACTTCGCGGGCTTTGAAACTAACAACACGATTACCGGCGCGCTCGCCCTTGAGTACCGGCTGAAGCCGACCTGGTGGCTGACCGGGCAGATTGACTTCGCGCAGTATCCGTTGGAGACCGGCGCGCTGACGCTGGACCGCGACTCGGTGGAGCTGCTTTTCGGCTTTCACAAGCTGCTGAAGAAGCGGCTGCTCTTCAGCGGCGGCTTCTCGGAGGATATCAGGACGAACACCGCCCCCGACTTTGGGATAACCGGGGAGCTCCGGTGGCTGTTCTAACGCCTTGAACAAAGGGGCTGCGGCTGCGTCACCTAAGGTGATGATGCAGGCGTATTCGGCTGAACTGATGATCACGCGCGAATCACGGGATTGTTCCGCGGAGTTTCCGCTGGAAGCTGAGCTTGTCACGCGCGTGCGGCAGGGCGACGAAGCCGCGTTCACCGAGATCGTCACGCTCTTTCAAAACAGGCTGTTCAACTTCGTGCGGTCCCGGGTGCGCAACCGCGAGCTGGCGGAGGACATCACTCAGGAGGTTTTCGTCAAGGCGTACTACAACCTGAGCCGCCTGCGTGAGCCCGCGCGCTTCAAATGCTGGCTATTCAGCATTGCGCACAACCACCTGCGTGACCTGGCCCGCCGGCGGAAGATCGAGACGGTTGACACCGAGGAGAGCGGCATTGAGCATTACGTGGACAATGCCACACCGCAATTGGCGGATGAGCGGGAGCGCACGGGTTTGCTGTTGCGGGAAGCGCTTTCGCGCCTCAAGCCGGAGCAGCGGGAAATACTGGTGCTGTGCGACATTGAAGGCCTGGCGTACAAGGAGATATCCGGCGTAATGGGCATTCCGCTGGGGACGGTGCAGTCGCGCATCTTCTACGCCCGGCGGCGGCTGAAAGAGATACTGACCCATGAACTGGGCTTTGCCGGTGAAGATATATGAAGTGCTCTGAAATCAGGATTTACCTTGGCGCCCTGGCGGATGGGGAACTCAAGGACGGTGCGCTCCACAGCGAGGTGGAGCGGCATCTGGGCGCATGCTCCGAATGCCGCCGCGAGCTTGAGGTGCAACGCGGTATGAAAACTCTGCTGGCGCGGCTGGAGCCGGAAGTGACCAACGCCGTGATGGCCACCCGCGTCATGCAGGCGGTCAAGGACGGCGGGCGCAGGCGTGTGGCGCTAGTATTCCGACCGGCGTATGCGGTCGCGGCCGCAGTACTCCTCGTCATGTTGGCCGCGGGTTTGTATGCGATTCAGCCACCGCCAACGGCCATGCAGCAAGCCGAGCAGGCGGGGCTGTATAAGGAGTTGCCTACGGTGAGCGCTTCAAGCTATGCCGGTAGTATCCTGCCGTACCGGACTGGCGGCGCGACCTTCAGCAATGTATCCGAGTTCGTGGCCGCCAGCCACGAGGAGGCGCGCGAAGTGCTTCAAGCTGAGGAAGGCTGGAGCCCGCTGCTGCAGGAGATCGCCGACAGCGTGAGCGCCGCTGAGGGTGAAGGCCTGTACAAGGAGCTTCCCGGAGATGATGCCTCCAAGGAGGGCGACAACGGCGGCAAAGAAAGCCGGTGACGCGCCGGTGACCGCGCTGCAGGATTGATGTGACTACACCCCGGTGGACAACCAGCATTTTCGCCCTGTGGCTGGGACTGGCGCTGCTCGCAGCGCTGCCGCTAATGGCCTCAGCCGAGACGCAACAAGAGATCGCGAGCAGGATATTGCAGGCGCTGCACGAGCTGAGTTTTACCGCCAATCTGGTTCTAACCACCACCGAGGAAGGGGAGACGGTTCTGGCCGGCAAGCTTTACCGCATGCCACCGGACCGCTTCCGGCTGGAGCGGTGGGATGAGAGAGGTCTGTCTGATTACCTGCTGGAGGATCCGCACCTGAGCATTCGCGTTTTTCCGCGGGAGCGGAGAGCCTACGCCATGCGTCGCCACCAGCTCACGCCGGTGTTTGGAATGATGGGCATGTTCACCGAGGGGGCAATCCGCCAGGGCAAGGCAGACATGCAGGAGGCGGTCGTGGGTGGCGCGAAGGTGTATATCTTCAGCTCTGGCCAGCCCGGAAGCCGCGTGAAGTTCGTGGTGGGCGCATCCGACTACTTGCCCCGGGAACTCGTACTTGGTTTTGACAAGCAGACTGAGGCCGTGGTGCTGAAGCTGGCGAGTGTTGAGGTGGCCAAGAAGTCACTCTCGCCGGACCTGTTTGTGGTCCCGGAAGACTACTCCATCGTCGGTTTCCCCAAAGGCATGGGCGAAAGGGAGAGAGTGCGCTTGCGCCTGTTCCAGGAGCGCATCCGCGAACGGATGGGCGCTGGCCGTGGCCCGATGGCCGAACAGATGGCTCCACCGCCAGCCGCGGGCAAGCAGTCCGCTGCTGACCGTGGCAACTTGGATGAAGAATACTTGCCAGCACTTCCTTCCTATCTGCCGAAGGGCTTCGGCGTTTACTCGGTTACTCCGCTTTACTTCACGGACAACCTCATCTTCCATGTGGAGATAATTAACCCGTCGCACTCCCAGTTGATATCGCTTTTTGAGACGCAGAACGAGAAGTTTGGCAATGAGCTGAAGAACAGCTCGTTCGCCCGCGAGCGCCACGTACTTTTCGGCGAGCACGAGGAGAGCGGCTTGTTTGTGCTGCTCATGTCTGAAGACGTGGCCGCAGAGGAGCTGCGCCGCGTGCTCGAATCGTTGGAGGATCAGCCGGAGTTGTCAGCCAAGCTGATAGATGAGGCTCTGCAACGGCTGCTGGGTAGCTCATAGCCGCCGGGACGCTGCCTGTAGGCTATAATCGCATTCGGTGGCGGAACGCATCGCACACTACGAAATCGTGGATGTTATCGGGCAGGGCTCGATGGGCAAGGTTTACCGCGCGCGTGACGAGCGGACGGGCGGCTTGATTGCTCTGAAGGTCTTCTTCCCCGATACGACCTTGGACGAACAGCAGCAGGGGGATCTCCTAGCGCGCTTTCAGAAGGAAGCATCCGCGCTCACGACGATAACCCACGAGAATGTGGTAGCTATCCAAGAAGTGGGCAGCTTTGTAGGCCAGGAGTACATCGCGATGGAGTTCTTAGACGGCCCGAACCTCAAGGACTTGCTGGCGATGGGCGTCACCTTCAGCTTGGAAGATGCGATTGACATCGGAGTGCAGGTACTTGCGGGCCTGGACGCCTGCCACCGCGGGGGGGTTATCCACCGCGACATCAAACCCGCGAATATCGTGAAGTTGCCCAACGGCGTGGTGAAGCTTGCAGACTTCGGCATCGCCCGCATCCTCACCGACGCGACCATCAGCCGCACGGGCACTGTGGTGGGCACGCCCAATTACATGTCGCCGGAGCAGGTGAAAGGCGACGAAGTGACGCCACGGTCGGACCTGTTCTCGCTGGGGGTTGTGCTTTATGAGCTGCTCACCCGGCACAAGCCCTTTGACGGCGAGAACATCACCGCGATTATGTACAACGTGGTCAACCTCACGCCGCCGCCGCTATCCTTCTATGTGGAAGATGTGCCGGAAGCGATGGAACAGGTGGTTGAGCGCGCGATAAGCAAGAACCCGGAAGAGCGGTACGCCAGCGCGCGGGAGTTCCAGCGCGACCTGTTAGCGGTGGACGCGCGCGTGCCCATAGCGCCTGCGGCGGGAGATAAGCCCAACGGCGTGGATGCCTCCGCAGTGAAGCGGAATGCGGGGAAAGCCGCCAACGGGTCGGTGACTTACTGCGTGGACTGTGGTACGGCCAACCACTCAAAGAGCATAATCTGCTCGCGCTGCCACCGCCCGCTGCTTAAGCGCGACATGGCTGTGAGCTTCGCCGAGCGGGTGTACCAGATCGCGCCGGAGGCGCGCTACGACCGGATGCTCACGGTGGTGTTGAACACAGTGTTGGCGGTCATCATCTTTGTGCTGCTCTACTTGTTCTTCCGGGGCTAGGCTGGCGGGGAAGGCGCTTCCGTCACCGGCTGGGAATCGGCGATCGTGTCAAGTCCTTCAACATCGGTGCGCGGCCGGTACTTCAGGAAGCGGATCATGTTGCCCCGGTCGTTGAACGAGACTTCGTCCATCAGGCTCTTAATAAGGAACAAGCCCCTGCCGTAAGTTTTCATAAACGCTTCCGGGTCAAGATCCTCGTCAAACCGGCTGTGGTCAAAGCCGGCGCCGTCATCCAGCACCCGCACTTCCGATCGGATGGGGTCAATGGAGACGAATACCGTGATGGATTTGCCGCGGTTGCGCGGTTCTTCCATGTGCTCCAGCAAATACTTGCGGTATTCGTTGTGCCCGAGCATCAAACACTTGGCTTTGTCCTCTTTGTCAACCGCGAGGTTGCCGTGCTCAAAGCCGTTCAAGAGCGCTTCGTAGAGTGCGACCTTTATATCGTTAAGGCGGCTGCTGTCCATTTCCCAGCAGTCACGCACGGTGGCGAACACGTAGTTGATGACCTTTGACAGGTAGATGTAGTTGTTCGGGATGCGGATGGTGAAGCTCTGGCTGCGAATGAACGGCACGACTTCCTGTACGTCTGCCGTTTCCTGGTGGACTGCAAAGATGTTCTCAATCAGCGAGATTATCTGATTGATGTCAAAGGGCTTCTTGATGAAGCTCTTTGCCCCCAGGCGGATAGCAGCAATGGCGTCTTCCATCGTTCCGTAGCCGGTAAGGATAATCACCGGTACGGATACGCGTCGCTTGCGAATCTCACTCAGAAGTTCAATCCCGCTCATCTCGGGCATCTTGATGTCGGTAACCACGAGGTCAGGCATCGCCCGGTCGATTTCCGTGAGCGCATCCTTCCCGTTGTTCGCTTGTGAGACCTCGTAGCCCAGGGACTTGCTGATCTTGCTGGCGATAACCTCGCGGATGATATCCTCATCATCCACGACCAGTATCCGCTTGGGCAGAAGCGCGAACTCCATTAGGCTTCCATAGTACTAAGCAGCCGCCGGATAGTCAAATGGCGCGCTGGTGGCTTTTCCGCCACCGCACGAGCTTTCCGATGGAAAAAAGCGAAATAGGTTGCTGGTGGCTGCTAATATCTTGTCGGAAATGTGCTATAATGTAAAGTGCGCTGGCCAAAACATAACAGCCGGGAGGAAGAACACGGAGAATGGCGCTGCTCGCTTGGCGGAAAACTAGAGAAGTTGACACCACTCATCGCCTCAGCTCATATCTTGATACGCCGTTGGCGCAAGAGAAGCGCCAGCTTCGGCTGGAGAAGCTGCGCTTCCTTGCAGCGTACTACACCGGGAGCATCTACCGACAGAGCTCTCTCTGGAGCCGCCGGAACCAGTACTCCCCGTCTGTAACCGTCCCCAGCATCTACGTCAACTATGCCCGCATGCTCATCGACCGGCTGACGTCGTTCAGCTTTGACCGCGTACGGGGTGTTGCTCTCACGCCGGGGACCGAGCCTGTCACCGCGCAGGATACCGCAACCGATGCGGAGAAGCTCCTCGCGGGCTTCCTCTCCCATTCGCGGATCATCCCCAGGCTCACAGCGATCGCCCGCGAGGCCCTGCTGTTCGGCGACGTACTACTGAAGCTGCACTACTCGCCCGGCGCGGAAATGCCGCTTGCTCTTGGCGTCGTGCCGGCGGAGGAGTTCGACTATTGCCATGAGCCCGACGACGTGCGGTCGGTTCGGTTTTGCCGGCAGGAATTTGAGTTCACCGGCGACGCAGGTGAGCGGCTCATGCGCCGGGAGGAGCTCTGGCGCGACTGCATAAAGCTCTATGAAGACGAGCTGATAGCGGGAGCTTCGCCGCGCATCGGTATGTTTGGCCTGGGCAGCAGGACCCAACGCCCCCGTTTCGCGTTCGAGCCGGCGGGGGAGATACCGCATCCGTTCGGGCGGATACCGGCGGTACATGTGATGAACCGGCCGCGCCTCGGCGAGAAGTACGGCCACAGCGAGTTGGAGGACCTGACACGCATCCTGGATGACGTCAATTGGAAGCTTTCCCAGCGCTCGCGCAACATCTCGCGCACGATGAACGCCATCATAAAGAACATCAACGGGCGACTTGTGCACGACCAGCTGGACGACACGCAGATTGTGAGCGTCATCGGTGAGAACGCGCAGCTTGACTACTTGGTCAATGACAGCGACCTGGCGCCCGTGCAATCGCACATTGAAGAGCTCAAGCGGGCGTTGACGGACCTGACCGGCGTTGTGATGCTGAACGCCGACAAAGTAAGCGGCATCGGCGCGATGTCGGGATTCGCGTTGTCCATCCTCTACGAGCCGCTGCTTAATGCAGCGCGCGCCAAGCGCCGGGAGATCGGGGGGAAGGTTGAGGAATTCTTGAAGCTAACACTTGAGGCGGGCGCACGGCTGGGGTTGGTGCCGGAAAGAGAAGCGGCTGATGCCGACCCGCGCCTGATCTATGCCCCCGACCTTCACTTCACCGAGCAGGAGAAGTTTACCCGCCTGCGCCGTGAGTTGCTGGCGGCAGAGCACGGAGTCTCTAATTCGGACCAATAGGAGAGGCAAATGGAAGACATAATTGAAACCGCTGATCAGACCCACGAAAAAGAATGCAATGCGCCGGAAGCCCAGGCGGACGGCAAGCCCGCCGCACCGGTGGATTCTGAGCCTACGGGCGACGAAGAACGCATCGCGCATCTAGTACGCACCGAAGTTGAGAAGTGCCTGGCGCAGATGTTCCCCGCCGCCCGCGAAGCTCCTAGAAAAGGAGCAGAAGAAAGCTCACTGAACTCCCGCGAGTTTCTGCGCCTGGGCTATGGCGCACAAGCACCACAGAACTAGAAGGAGACTAACGAATGGCACTTACACTGGCTGAAGCAGCCAAACTTGAGACCGACTACCTTCGCCGAGGTGTAATTGAGACCTTCGGCGAGTTTTCGCCGGTGCTGCAGGACCTGCCTTTCACTGAGGTTCAGGGCAACTCATACAAGTACAACCTTGAGGAGACCCTGCCTGATGTGGAGTTTCGCGCAGTAAACACGGCCTACACCGAAAGCACCGGCACCGTGACCAACGAAAGCGAGTCGCTCGTGATCTTTGGAGGAGTGGTTGACGTAGACCGCTACCTCCAGCAGGTGCGCGGCTCGGTCAATGACCAGCGCGCGCTGCAAACGCGGCTCAAGGTCAAGTCCCTCGCACTGGCGTTCACCCGCGCCTTTTTTGAAGGTGATTCCGCGGTGGATCCCAATTCCTTCGACGGCCTGCAGAAGCGTCTGACCGGCGGCCAGGTCATCACCGCGGATGCCGGCGCCGGCAACGGCGATGTGCTCTCGCTGGAGTACATTGACGACCTCATTGACGCTGTCTGGGGCAGCCCGGACGTGCTGTACATGAACAAGGCCAACCGCCGGAAACTGGTGCAGCTCGGCCGCGAAACCGAGCTGGTAACGGTGGAGATGGACCGCGCCGGCAAAGTCCACACCTACTATGACGGCATCCCCGTCAAGGTCGTGGACAAGGACAACGCCAACGAGGAGATCCTCGGCTTTGACGAGACCGTGGGTACGGAAGATGAGTGCTCCAGCATCTACGCCGTGCGGTTCGGCGCCGAGGAGTTCGTCTGCGGCCTGACCAACGGCAGCATCCAGGTGGAAGACCTGGGCCTGGTTGCCAACCCGCCTGTGTACCGCACGCTCATCGAGTGGTACGTCGGGCTCGGCGTGTTCAATCCCCGGTCGGCTGCCCGCCTGAAGGGCATCCACCAGTAACCACCCCATGGATACGAAGCGTCTCTGCGGCTATCTACGCCTGGCGTGCGACGTGCTGGAGAAGGACTTCTCGCAGCACGAACCATCCTCTCCCAGCGGCGAGCTGTTTGAAGTAACGCTCGCCAACCGCCATTACACCGGCCCGCTGCTGGGCTGTTGGTTTGAGCGGGGGAAGGCTGAGATGGGCGCGGTGGCCGTGGAGCGCTTCATCCGTGCTGGATATGCGGCCACACGGATTGATCCCGGTTCATTCTGAGTACGAAACATGAAGACGAACACCGATTACATCCGCTCGTTTCTGGGCGATCGCGAAGAGGAAACACCGCTCTTCAGTGATGCAGAGATCAGCGCGCTGCTGCTCAAGCACCTACACCGCAGGATTACGCCGAGACTCTCAGGCCATTTAGCGGCGCGTGGCGTTGACTGCACCGAGGTGGACAACGCCGGGCTGCTGCGCATCACGCTGCGGTCGCTGGCGAATATGCCCGGCGCGTATGACTCGGGCGTGGGCCACTGGCTGGAGAGCAGCTGCGCCTTCCGCCTTGACGGGACCCCTTACGAACCGGTGGCGGGCGACGATATTGACTACGTTTCCGGCACCGTCACACTGGAGACTCCGCCCGCTGAGGGCGCACGATTAACGGTTGACACCTATTTGGTGGACATCAAGGTCGTGCTCACCGAGCTTCTGCAGATTCTGCGGTCGTCCCGCGCCAGGCTGGCGCTGAAAGCAAATCTCTCCGGCGTGAGCATTGACCTCACCGAGGTCAGCCGCCGCCTCAAGAGTGAGATAGAAGAGCTTGGCTCTGGCTATGAAATGCCCCATCCCGCCCAGGAGGACTACCCACACTGATGAGCGGCACGGAACTAGCAAGGGCGTTTCGGGAGCTAGTGGCGCACCTCGGCGGCAGCGTGGTTGATGTGTACCTTCGTATCTATGAGTATACACCGGGCGAGTCTGAGGCCGGCGCGCCGCCGCAAGGAACCTACACTGACACCAAGATTGAGCCAAGGCCGATCGTGCTTGACCTGGACGCCAAGGGTGGTGAAGGCCTGCGCGAAGATGTCGCCGGCCATCGCGACGTGCACGGCATGAAGCGAATCATCATGCCTGCGAACGTGGAGGTTCAGGGCGGTGGCAGGCTGTGGTTTGACGGCTCGGAGTGGGAAGTAATGAAGGTGCGGGCACCCGTGCTGTACGGACAGGTGATGCTGAAGCTGGTCTTGGCGCGGAGGCTGGTTGGATGATACTGCACACAATCTACAGCGTGAATCTCTGGCTCGGCGCGCAACTCAGCACGTCTGCGCCGGTTGCCTTCACCGAACACGATGAACTGCGGCTTCCCGGCTACCGCGTGGAGTGGGGCAGCGAGCGCGAAGCGCGGGTAAGCCCCCGTGGAGTGCTGAGCGGGGCGCGTTTCACCGTCTACTGCGTGGCGAGCCGTTCGGAAGCCCATGTATCGCGCAGGCTGGCAACCGTGCTCGTCAGCGTGCTTCGGCGTGCAGAGAGAAACGGGTTCACCATTCCGCGTTACCGCTACCCCCGCCAGGAAACCGACGAGCCGGTGGACCATATCGCCGTAAGGGATGTGAGCGACCGGCCGGTGCACCTGCCGGATCACCCGGAGCTGGCGGTGCACGCTGTGCAAGCGACGGCCATCACTCTCAACCCGCCGGTGAGATAAGGAGTTACGATGTCTATCTGTTATAACGCGTTGACGCTGGGCGAATCGGAAGTCTACCTGAACGACCAGCATATGGGGCTCGCCGCCGAAGTGCGGCTGCACAAGCTGGTGGAGCGCATCGCGGTGGAGCGCCCGGAAGGTGGCGAGCTCACCGTGCGCAAGCTCATCCCGCTTCGGCGCTCATTCAGCATCGAGCTCAAGCTCAAGGAGCTGGCGCCTGCCGCCTTCTCGTTCTTCACCGGCGATGGAGGGAGCGCAAACTTCACGGTAGCCAACCACGGGATGCGCGACTACCTGCGGCTGTTCCCGGACCGGCCGACGAAGCTGCGCCACTTGCCCGCCACCACGCCATCGGTTAAGAGCGCGGATGGCTCCATCACCTACGCTGTCGGCGTGGACTTCCAGGAAGACTGGCTGAATGGACGCTTCACGCTGCTGCCGGAGGGCAGCATCGCGCCGGGGCAGTTGCTGCGCGTGGACTACACGGCGGACTTCCCGGCGGGCCGCGAAGTGGTATTGGCGGAGCAAACTCCTACGACAGCGGTGATGGAGATTCTGCACCGCTACCCCGACGGCGAGAGCTTCCTCAGCCTGGTGCTGCGCAAGGTGGAGCTGGACGGCTCCGGCCTAATGGCGCTGGAGGCGGAGGATCTCATCTCGGTGCCTCTCGCCGGCAGATGCCTGGCGGACGAGAACTACCCGTCGTCCCCCTTCGGTTATGCGCGGTTCTACAGTGCGATGATGGCTCAAATGGAGAACAGACCGTGATGTTCGACGTAAGCACAATGGCAAGAAAGCTCCGCCAGCGGCTGACCGAACTACCACTGGTGGGCAGCGGCGCGAAAGTTGCGCTCCGCTGCGGGCGTATCGTACGCGTGCGCCCACTGAACCTGCGGCAGGCGCTAGCGCTTATCGGATTGGCAGCGGGATTGGTTGAACGGCTTGGTTGGGAGCGGCTCGCAGCAATGCAGCCGCTGGAAGCGGCGCTGATGATACTCGCCGCAGGCGGCGAGGAACTGGCCGATGCGCTGGCGCTGATTACTGGCGAGACACGCGACTTTGTCCTTTCGGAGCTGGGGCCGGAGGACGCACTGAAGGTGCTGCTGGCGGCTTGGCGGCAGGAGTTTGCCAGCCTGACGCCCGCAGAAGCCGCCTCCGCCTTCGCCGGGGGAAACCATGACTGAGCCGCGCCGGGCGCTTGCGGGCTGGGGGATGCTACTGGATGAGAGCCTGCCGCGCTTGTTGGCGATGTTGGCACTTAAGCTCGGAATGCCGCCGGGCGAAGCTCTTGAGCGCTTGTCGCCGAGGGACCTGGTGCTGCTCGCCGAAGCGCTGGCGGCGGATGGAGCTTCACCGCCTACTGGTGAACCGCAGGAAGAACTCAGCCGTTTGCAGGCTTTCCTGATGGAGTAACGATGGCGTTGTTTGATTCCAACCGCACCGATGCCGAGCTTGCCGAGCTGCAAGACCAGCTCAGCGATCTGGCAGCCGAAGTCCGCACGCTCTGGCGGCTGCTGGGAGCTGCCACCGCGGGGAGCGGAGTTGACGAAGTCGCTGTGCGCAACTCCACGGGCTACAGCGCTTCCGACCGCATTGCGCGGGACCTCGGTTACCGCCTGGGACGCGGCCAAAGCGCCGGGGTCATTGTGCGCTCGGTGCTGGAGCGGCTGGAGAATGCGGCGGAACGGCGGGTGGAGCGGGCGCTGGCGGGCGCGCTTGGAGGCGGGATTGCCGGCAGCTTCGCCGGCGGGCTGGGCGCCGCGCTGATTGAGGAGGGCGTGAACGCAATCATCCGGGCGCTGCGCAGCCGCCGCCTGCATCTGCCGCTGGTGGAAGACAAGCCTGCCGGTGGCTTCCCGCTAGCCGCCGACTACCGCGAGATCGTGCCGGCGGGAACCGAACGCGAGGATAACATTGAGCAGGAGTTGGCGCGCAAGCTGGCGCAGTACGCGATGGAGGACTGAGATGCTGCGAATCTGGTTCAGCAGTGAACTTGACGACACGATTGATCTTTCGCCAATCGCGCTTGAAGTGGAACACGGGTGCAACTACGCGCTGGCGACCGACATGCGGGGCAATGTGCATCGCGTGAATTTCAGCGATGAGCGCTACTCCGTGGCCGCGCGCCTGACGCTGGCTGCTTCGCACTTGGGGCTGGAGACCGCCAACGCGGACACGCTCCGTGAGCTGCTGCTGGATCGGCTGGAAAGCGGGGACACGGTTACTGTGTTCGTGGGGGAGACCGCGCTGGCCTACAGGCTCGCAGTGACGGAGGCCCGGCCGCCGCTGCTGGGCAATGCCGAGTTCAGCGAAGTGGCAACGCGCAGCGCGGCAGCGGTTGAGGCTATCGTCACCGACGATGGCGTCTTCACCGACTTCGGCGATGTGAGCAGCGCCCTCTGGCGGGGGAGGCTGTAATGGCATTCACCGAAACCGCGCGCGAACAACTGCGGCAGCTCAACAAGGACATAAGGTACTCGCTAAGCGTGCGCAATGCGCACCCCGAGGGCAACGCCTGGGTGGAGCTGCAACTGGCAGGTGAGGGATTCACCCTAGTTGCTGACCGCTCGGAGCTCGCAACATCTCTTTCGTTTGCCACGCCCGCGACGGCGCCGCTCCACTTTGACGAGCTTGATCCAGCAAACCCACTGGCGCTCTACTCCGAGTTGAAGCTGGAGGCTGAAGTCGCCGGCGAAAGCGAAGCGCTCTTCCGCGGGTTTATCACCGAGGTGGTGGAAGAAGGAGCGCTGTTGCGCGTCCATGCGCGGGACCAGGCGGTGCGCCTGAGCCGCAGCCTGTGCCAGGTGGAACTCGAAGGCGGAACAACTGACGAGATAACCAACGCGCCACTGGTGGCGCTGCCGGATGAATATGACGCACACACTTTCGGTTTTGATGCCGGCTCGACACCTGATGGCTTCAGCCCCACTGGAGGCCGGCGCGCTTGGAAACCTGGCGACATCCGTGTTTACTCCGCGGGCGATGAAGTGCAGCCGGACTTCTACTGCGTCTATCCGGAAAGCGGCGTAGTGAGATTCAGCGATCCTATCCCACAAGCACCGACGGTGGGAAGCGTGCGCTGCTACCTTGAAGGAACGAGCGATGTATCCGCCGCCGTTACCGCAGCGCTGCAATACCCGCAGGCCGATGGCGGCGCCGGCATTCCGCCGGAGGAGCTGGAGCTGCCAATGCTGGGGGTGGACTTGCATCGGCTGGAGTGGCGGCGCGGGCAAGGGACCGCAGCCAGCTTCGCGCAGGCTCTCACCAAGAGGCTGCCGCGTAACTACTTCTTCCGCTATGACAGCGTGGTGGGCAAGCACAAGCACTCGCTGCTGGAGCAAAGCGCCACTCCCGCGCGCAGCCTCATCAACGTCTCCGCCTTCGCCCACACCCGGACACGTGCCGCGATTTACACGCGCGTGGTGGTCACCGGCCGGCGAACGAATCCGCCCAACCTGGCGCTTGGCGCAGACATCACCGACCTGCAGGAAGGCGTCGGCGAGAAGTACGCCTGGGACGGTAACGACAAGCAGTTTGGCCAGGGCTCGGTGGCGCTTATCTACGACGGTGACAGTAACACCGGCTTTGGCCGCCATGACGCGCCTTACGCTTACCAGTTCTACGACTTCGCGCTGCTTGACCTGGGGCTTGATGAGGACGGGCTGCCGCCGCGCATAAGCAGCGTGGAGGTCGTGGCGTCCAATTCGCAGAACGTCAACTCGCAGAAGTCCGCCAATACGATGTTCAGCTACGGCTACGAGCTGTTGGGAAGTGAGGACGGCGTTTCCTACGAGCGCATCTCGCCCGATGCGTTGCTGCTGCTTCCGCCGCTCGCAATAGCGCGGCTCAGCGGACTTACCATGCCGCGCGTCCGCTACCTGAAGGTCAGAGTGAAGCCCGCGAAGGACGGCGTCAGCAACGAAAGCGACCCCGGGCTCGCGCTCAATGAGATACGGGTGTACGGCGACGACTGGTTTGGCGCCGAAGCACGGGTGCAAGGCGATGATCCCGCAGGCGACTTCTACTATCCAGAGCTGCTGGAAAAGGCGCAGGCCTTCGGCCCGCAGGCGCTCATCGTTGATGTTGGCGATTCGCTCGCGGAAACCGAAGCGGCGAAGCTCGCGGCCGAGCTGCTGGCGGAATCGCTCTTTGCCTACAACACTTACGAGATTGAGAGCATTGCTGACCCGACACTGCACCTGGGTGAAACCGTATCGTACGTGCATCCCGTGACGGGCGAGGAGCATGCAATGGTGGTTGAGCGCATTGAGCTGACGCCGGTGCGCACCCGCGTCTTCGGCACCGACTACAACGCGGAGGTGCTGCGATGAAAACGCCCCGCAGTTTCACCGGCGGTCTGGAAGCGGCCATTGACCGCCGGCTGGAGAATGCCGCGCAGCGGGTGAAAGGGCTGCGCAGCGAGCTGGTGGCACGGAATGCGGCTTTCGGCGGTCCCGGTGGCGGAGACGACTACGAGCTGGGCGGAGTGAGTTCGCTTGCCGTGCCGGGCTGCGCACCTCTGGACGGTGACGTAATACTGGCCGGAGCGGACGGTTTGGAAACAGCTTCCGCCGGGCAGACCATCCAGATCGCTCCTCCGCGGCTAAGGCACTTCGCCAATCCCCGGACGCCGCTTTCCTCCTCGCCGCTGGCATCACTGGTGCTGCATCGCATCTACCTGCATCCGCTGGAGCTTGCAGGAGCGATGGAGATTACCGCTCTCTACTTACGCATCGAGCGCAACGGCAACCCGGACGACAATGCGCCGATGCTGGAATGCGCGCTGTATAAGCGCAACGCCTCTGAGGACGGCTTCACCCGTGAAGCTCACTTCGGCAGCCTGCGCTATGCGGATCTCGCCGCGCTTGGCGGCGGCGTGCAATGCATGCAGCTTGCCAGCGCGGTATTGGTGCCGGCAGGCCAGCATTTCGTCGCGGTTCTCTACAAGTACATGGGCGCGGACGGATACCGCCTGGGCTCATGCAGCGCGAGCGGAGCCTGCTTCCCCGGCGCGGGCTTCTACCGGGACGGTGTGGCGCTGGACCTGCCTTTGACGCTGCTTGATGCCGACCTCTCTACACCGGCCGGCGCGCTGGTCTGGCTGGAGCTGTCTGGCGAGTGAGAAATACACCAATTCTGAACAGGAGGATTGAATGGACGTAAAGAGCTTGGGTAAGAAGCTACTGGCCTTTGTGCTGCGGCTGCTGTTTGCCATTTATGAGGCGGAATCCGATCTGCTGCTCGACCTGGTGGCGGAAGTGCGCGCCGAAGGGCTGGACGGCGAGGAAGCGCGGCGCGAAGTCTTCCGCCGTTTCCGTCAGCGCTACGGCGGCGAGATCCGCGACTCGCTGCTCAACATGCTGATTGAAGCTGCGGTGGTTGCGGGCAAGGGTTAGCGATGGACCAGTGGCTCACCATATTCGGCAACCTCGGCATCGGCGGCGGGCTGGCGTTTTTCTTCGCGTGGTATCTCGTGCGGATGGCGATGCCGGCGCTGATGCGGGAGAACGCCGAGCAGCGCAAGGAGTTTCTGCGCCATCTCGTGCAGCAGCGAAGCGAGTTCACCGCTGCGCTGACGGGGCTGAAGGACTCCAACGAGCGCGTGGCTGCAAGGCTCATGGCCGAGCTGGCGGGAATGGCAGGTGAAGTGAGGGGCTGCTTGGCTACAGGAACCTCTTGCCGCTCCAAGGCTGGCGGCGAATGAGCTTGCGCATCGTTGATGTGCGCGCCAGCCTGCCCGCCAGCCGCCGGCGCAAGTACGCCACCAGGGCGCTTGCGACCATCGCGCGCCTGGTGGTGCACCACTCAGGCACCGACGGCGGCACGCCCGAGTCGTTTGCGGCCTATCACACCTATGCGCTGGGCTGGCCGGGCATCGGTTACCACTACGTTATCGCCAAGGACGGGACGGTGTACAAAACCAACGCGCTGTCCACCGTGAGCTACCATGCACGGGGAGCGAATCTCAACGGCGTGGGCGCCTGCCTGGTCGGCGATTTCAACCGCAAACACCCAACCTTGGAGCAGCTTGAGAGCTTGCGCGGGTTGCTTCGCGTGCTGAAGCTGCATCTGCCCCGCGCGGAAGTGGTGTTTCATCGCGAAGTACCAGGCGCCCAGACCACCTGCCCCGGACGGAACTTCACGCGAGACTTGTTGCAGAACTAGAGAGTGGGCAGGCCCAGGCGCTCCAGCAGCGTGTTCACGTGCTCCGGCGGCATCCGCCATCCCGGGTAGGGCCCACCAAAGTAGCCGTGCCAGTCGCTCCCGCCGGTGGCGATGAGGCTGCGGGCGCGGACGATTCCGAGCAACTCGTCCTGCGTCGCCTCTTGTCCCTGGTAGAAAACTTCAATGCCGTCAATGTCCTGCTCCAGGGCGAAGTGCCGTGCAGCCTCCGGCGTGATCTTTGACGGGTGCGCCAGCACGACGAGGCCTTCATGCCGCCGGATCCAGGCAATGCCCTCTGCCAGCTTCATCGGCGGGGGGAGGTACGCTGTGCCGCCTGGCCCGATTGTTTCCTCAGCAAACCGGTCGTACCACCGCTTTAGGCTTCCCGTAACCAGCCCGAGCGCCGCCCACAGCGGATGGCGGGCAACATAATCCAGCACATAGTGCGCAGTGATTATCGGGTTGGGATGTGCCCTCCGCCGCAGCCGCTCATAGTCAAAGACGTAGCCCTGCTCCGCCAGCCGGCGGCAGATGAGCCGGTGGTGGGCGTTGCGCTGTTCGCGCAACTCCGTGAGTGAGGCGATCAGCTTCTCGTCATAGCGCAGGCCGTAGCCGAGCAAGTGGATCTCGCATCCCGCTCCCCCTTCTTCGTGCCAAGTGGTCAGCTCAACTGCGGGAATCCCGATGATGCCGCGTTCAGCAGCGGCAGCGAAGAACTCGGGGAAGCCCAGCGCGGTGTCGTGGTCGGTGAGAGCGGCTACTCGCACTTCCTTGCGAGCCAATATGGAGGCGAGCCGTGACGGCGAATAGCGCCCGTCGGAGTTGCACGAGTGGAAATGCAGGTCGCAGCCTATTTCAGGCCTCACGGCCAGCCATTATAACAGCGCGTGGATCAGCACTTGCGAGTAGAAGGTTAGTAGTGCAATGATGAGCAGAAGCAACACGAGCGCCACCAGCAATCCGATAGCCGCTTGCGGGTTGAACGGAGCCGAACGCACATAGTAATCCACCGACCGCACAAGTGGCGGACGCGCGGCCCATCTTTCTTCCAGGTGTTTGCGCCACTCGCGCATGAACTCCTCATTCTCCTCAATCCTGCCCGGCAGCATCATGTACAGATGGTAGGCTCCAAAGAAAACGCTGCCGAAGAACACGACTGCGAGCAGTGCAGGAATGAACAAGCCGAAGGCGATGAACGAGAAGAAGAGGATGAAGAAAGTGCTGAACCACGCGACGACTACCTTCGGGTCGAAGATTCTCGTTTGCGCCTTCATCCCGAATAGATTATACCTTCACTATCTTTGGTCTTGCCCTGCCTGCTCCAAGATGAAGCGCTCGGCATCCTGGCGGGTGCGCACTTCGCCTTCCACCTGCGCTTCAAGCAGCGCTTCTTTGAGTTCACCGACGCGCGGCCCCTCCGGCAGGCTCGTAAGCTCCATAATTTGCTTGCCCGTCAGCAGCGCCACCGGCTCGGCAACATCCTTCCCCACATACAGGTGCCACAGAATCGCATTGGCCACTTCCTCGTGATCGGCGAGAAACTGCTCGGTCACGGCTTCGCCTCTGGTGGCGCGCGCGTCGGCCAGCGCATGCAGGCACGACATCGCGGTCGCATCGCCCAGCTTCCGGCAGTAGCGGTAGATGAGCTTGTTGCTCACCGGCAGGTCGTTGCAGTAGAAGCCGATGCGCAGGTGCTCCTCAATCAGGAGTTCCAATAACTCGCGCTCCTGATTGCTCAGCCGCAGCCGTTCGAAGGCGCCAGAAGCGATATCGCGGCCGACGCTCTGATGGCCGTAGAAAGAAAGCCTGCCGTCTTCCTGTTTCTGTGCGGTTTGCGGCTTGCCGATGTCGTGGAACAGCAGCGCGAGCTTCGTGAGCGCGGCGCGCGTGGCCGGCGGCGAGACGATCTCCCGCATTTCATTCAGTACACGCTCGCGAACATCATCCGCCAACCCTTCGCCAGTGGCGAGGATGTGCTCCAACTCCCGCACAGATTCAAGGCTGTGCTCCAGTACCGGCAAGTGGTGGTACTCGTTTTGCGCAAAGCCGCGCATCCGCTCAATCTCGGGGAAAAGCACGGTGAGCACTCCGGCAGCATCCATTGCCTTAAGCCCTTTGGCTGCTCCATCACACCGCAGCATCAGCATTAGCTCTTCGCGTGTTCGCTCGGACGCCGATTGCGTGAGTTTCTCCGCGTGGATCTCCAGGAGCTTGTGCGTAGTGTCCTCAATCTTGAAACCCAGCTGCACCATGAAGCGGAAAGCCCGTAGTAATCGTAGCGGGTCGTCCAGCAGGTTCTTCTCGCTGATGCTAACGACTCGTTTGGCGGCAAGATCTTCCAAGCCTTTAGCCGGATCCATTAGATTTGCGGCAGCCAGTTCAGTTCCTATGTAGTTCAAGTCAAGGGCGATTGCATTGATGCTGAAATCCCGCCTTAGCAGGTCGTCTTCACGGCTGCCGCCCTGCATCGGTGCTACATCCACCGTACCGTAAGGTAGAGCGAAGCGGTCGGTGCGAAACCGGTCGCCCAGGCGGAAGGATTCGCGGCCGAGCGTTTCGGCCAGGATGGCTGACCCAGTCTCGTAATCTCCCTCCAGCACCAAATCAACGTCACCGAGATTGCGGTCCAGTAGCGCGTCGCGGATGAAGCCCCCGACCAGATAGCCAGCAAGTCCGCTCTCCGGTAGCTGCGAAAGGGCGGGGTGGAAACGAACGCACCTGGTCAAGTTGGCGAAATCCAGCATCACCCGATATTAGCACAAGGCTGGCAGTAGCGCGTCTCCAGAGTCCTGTCAGACGTTTGGATATTGGTAGACCCGATATGTGGTAGAATAATATAGGTATACCAATATAATATTGGTTCACTAAAGGAGCGAGGGGTTACCTTGGGCAAACCGGGATTCGGAAAATACCTGCGGCTGCTACGCATCAGCGCCGGTCTCACCATGACCGAGACCACTAAGCTCACCGGCGTAACTCAAGGTTACATCAGCCAGATTGAGAACGAGATTCATACTCCCAGCGCCAACACGCTGGCCAAGCTGGCGAAGGCTTACAGCGTGTCTCCGCTGACGCTGATGAAGGAAGCCGGGATGATCACCGAAGGGCACCTGCGCACACCTGACGCCCTGCTTCGGCAGCCGCCGCTGACGAGTGAGCTCTCCCGCTCGGAGCTGGAGTCAATGCTAAAGAAAGCGCTTAATTCCATCAACCAGCTTACGCGTGAAGTGGAGACGCTGCGGCGGGTGGAGAGCGTGAGGGACGCCAGGGAGAATGGCGCGGGGGAGCGAGCGGGAACAGCCTATCTGCCGGTGCTATCGGGCTCGCTGGATGTAATGAGCTTGCCGCAAGCGCCGGATGGGGTGCTGCCGGTGCCGTCGGAGTTGCTGCATGAGTCGGCGAGGGGTGCGGTGCTGCAGGTTTCCGGCGAAGAGCTGGCGCCCGACCTGCAACCCGGCGATCTCGTATTGGTGGAGCGCGGAAGGCGCCCCGAAGGGCAGGGCATCGTCGCAGTGAAATACCCCGATGGTGTCGCCTTCCAACATCTCAGCGTAATTGACGGCACGATGGTCCTGACCGCCGGCAACCCGGATTACGCCTACCTCAATCGGCTGATAGACGCTTCGCGCGATTCGGTTGTGCTCGGACAAGTGCTGGCGCTCGTGTGGCGCCGAATGCCGTGATGCCCGAAGCCTACTTGCCCGGCAGGATAGAAGTGCGTTGGCGCTGCGTGCGAAGCCCTTGGACTTCTTCCCGTTCGGAGCCGCGCTCAATTGGCGTATTGCCGGTGTAGCCGGCATAGAACCCTTCGGCAATCACGGCTTTCTCGCCGTATAGCCGGTAGTACATGAAGTAGGTGTCGCTGCGTGGGAACGTGGCCTGGGTTTCTTCGGTTAAGTGTGCCCAGAGCTTGTCCACCGAGCCGCTTTCGGGAATGAGGACGAAGTAACCGTTGCCGGGCGAGAATTCCTCGTGCCAGGTCTCGATTACCTCATTGGTGATGGGGCTGGTGTATTCGTACAACCATCGCTCCACCCAGGCTTGCCATTCGCTGCTGTTCATGCGCTTCATGGGGTTGAGCAAGTAGCGCATATCGAAGTAGTCTATGAAGAGCTGGTCCTTGCGCACAAGCATCGTCTTGCTGCGGTCATTCCACCAGTTGCGCATCAGCGCGGAGAACACCGTCTGCAAGAGGTCCCCTCGCCATAGTTCCAGATCGTTTTCCGGCAGAACCTTGAATGGGTAGAGCTTCGTGATGTACAACTTCTCCTTGGAAGTGAGCTTCGCCCGAGGTTTGACCCGGCCAACAAACTTCAAATCAGGTAGCCGGAGCGACGAGAGGTATTGCGGCGGCCCCTGAATTCGAGTGTAATGCGCGTTGATGTTCTCCTCCAGCCTCTCTTCATCCAGCTGCATACCGGGACGCAGTTCGGATTCGGCCACCTTCCGCGCGTAAACCTCGTAGGTCATGCACTTGTCCCACATCTCATCAGGCATCTTGAACTCGCTCATTATCGCCGCAACCGCTGCGCGGCACTGCTCATCCGTCATACTGCGCGCATAGAGCGCCTGCTTCTGGTACGAGGGGCGCTGGCGCTTGGCGAAAACGGGACCGACATCAGCGACACCTATCTCCTGCGGCCCCGTTGGCTTGGAGCACGAAATAGCCGGCAGCGCGACGGCCGCCAAGATCATCAAACGGAACAGCCTGCTCATACGAACCTCCCGCCGCAACCGGCGGCAAAACGAAACTCGCGAAGTATTCTACCATTAACCGAGGTTATTGTGGCAGGGGAGACCAGCGAGTGTTAGAATCTCTAATCGCATATGGAACAGGTCGCGCAAAACGGCGCGTTGCTGGAGGCGGTGAACCTGCGCAAGCAGTACCCCTTCATCCGTCGCGCACGTGGTTTCCCCCGGCGTATGGCGCTGCGTGCAGTTGACGGCGTGAGCTTCAGTATCGACTGCCGGGAGATTGTCGGCCTTGTCGGGGAGTCCGGCTGCGGGAAGACTACGGTCGGCAAGCTCATCGCCGGACTGCAGCCTCCCACCAGTGGTGAAGTGCGTTTCCGGGGAGAGCCGCTCCCGCGATTATTCGCTGGGCGGCACCGGCGGCTGCGCCGCAGCATCCAGATGATCTTCCAGGACCCTATCTCGTCTTTGAACCCACGGATGAAGGTCGGGGAAGTGCTGGATGAGCCCTTACTGGTCAACCGTGTGGGCACCGCCGCTGAACGGCGGGAGCGGGTGGCGCGTATCCTGGAGGATATCGGCCTCCCGCCCGACAGCGTACGCCGTTATCCGCACGAGTTCTCCGGCGGACAGCGTCAGCGCATCGGCATCGGCCGAGCCCTGGTGCTTGACCCGGACCTTATCGTCGCGGACGAGCCGGTTTCCGCCCTGGATATCTCCTTCCAAGCGCAGATTCTGAACCTTATGCTGGGACTGCGCGATAAGTACGATATCTCCATACTTCTGATCGCGCACGACCTGTCGGTAGTGCGCGCGGTGAGCGAAAGAGTGGCGGTGATGTACTTGGGGCGCATTGTGGAGATAGGGGCAACGGAGGACCTTTTCGCCAACCCGCTGCATCCGTACACCTGGGGCTTGCTCGCGGCAGTGCCGGTGCCCGACCCGGAAGTCAAGCTGCAGAAGCCACCCCTGGTGGGTGAACCGCCTTCTCCGGTGGACATTCCACCTTACTGCCGGTTCGCCGGCCGCTGCCCCAAAGAGATGCCGGTCTGCCGAACAGCTGACCCGTCATTAGCGCTACTCACTCCGGGGGACGCGCACGAAGTTGCGTGTTTCCTGTATCATAGTCCGGGAGCAAATGATGTCTCCACATAAGCAAGAAACCGAGATCAAACTCCGCAGCCGGGGGCGCCGCCTGGCGCTAAACATTGTGCTGATCGTGGCATTCCTGGCGGCGGCAGGCTGGCTGCTGGCCGGCATGATCGCGGACGGCCGGGAGATGAAGCTGCTTGATGAGCAGATTCCGATTCTGGAATACGAGGTAAAGGTGAAGGAGCGCGACTTCCTGACCCAGCAGGCGCTGCACGACCAGACGGTGAAGCGGATGACCCCCGCCGAACAGGTGCAGAAATCGCTGGAGCTTCAGAATATGCGCGAGATGCTGGAGAAATCCCGCAATCTGCTGAACTCGAAGAAGGAGCGCAATGAAGAAGTGACTTCGGACCGCACAAGGCGGACGATCTACCTGATTATCGGCGCCATCGTTCTGCTGGTGGCGCTATGGATTAATTACATCCTTGAATACTGACATCTGGGTAGTGACTTCGTCCAGGCGCTTAAGCACGGTCGAGACAAACCGTGGCGCGAACCCGAGTCGCTTCAGCTTGCTCGGCGGCAGCTTCTTTTCCAGCCGCAGGTAGAGGAATTTGTCAATCTCGCCTACCACCTCACGTGGCTCCGCGCCTTCCGCCGGATTCTTCCACATGTCAAAGGACGGCTGCCGGATGAGAATCTGCTCCGGTAGCTCCAGGTACTGCGCTATCTCGTAGATATGGGTCTTGAAGATGCTGGCAAGCGGCTGGCAAACGGGCGAGAAGGTCCCGCAGATTACTCCCATCCCCAGCAGCTTCTCGGTCCGGTTCACCGCCGAGATATGGCACATGTCCTCCTGCTCGGCCTTGTCCAGGATGAGCACCATGCGCAAGCGGTCGGTTATCTGGTGGCGGCGGAGGATGGCCTCTTCGCCATGAAAGGGCACGGTCAGCATCTCCGCCATCGTGTCAACCAGCCGGGAGATATCGATGCGCCGCAAGCGGATGCGCAGGTGGCGGGCGAGAATCGCTCCATCCTTTGCCAGTGCTTCTTCTTCGGCGCTGGACGTGAGTTGCAGGCCATACACGTTGTCCGGACCGATGGCGCGGCCGCAAAGGTCCGCCAGCACTGAGGTGTCAATCCCGCCGGATATGCCCAGCAACACCTTTGACTGGTTCACCGAAGAAACGAATGAGCGAATCTCGGCGGTCAGCTTCTTAACGGCCCTCTCCGGGTCGATTCCGGGAATCTCCGGAGTTTCCTTGGTTCTTATAGCCATAGTAGCCCCCGGCGTAAATCGCCAGCATCATTTTAGCATATTTGCGCCCGAAAGTGAAAAAACGCACATAAGCGCAGATGAAGTAATACAATTGTGATAACGGTGTACTAGCGGCGTCAGGATACGTAATGGCTTATTAACTCCTGCGCCTTCTTCAGCGCTGCTTCCCGGTCGGGAATCTCTCCATCAATCCGGCTCCACCACAGCTCTTCCTGAACGCTGCCGACCAGCGGGCCCGGCGGCAGCCCCAGCTTGATCAGCTCATCGCCCGGAATCACGACCTGCATCGGCGAGTATTCCTCCAGGTGCTTCACCAGATTGCTGCGCAGCGGCTCGGTGTTTTGCTTCAGGTAGCTGTTGAACAGGGTGAAGAGCAGCGTCTTTCTGGGGTACTCAACGCAAACGCGGTATATCCTGGAAGGGGAGAACCCCGGGTGGTTCATTCGCGCAATAATCTTGTCCATCTGCTCGCGGGTGTCCAACATGCTTTGGGCCATGCGCTGGTGCACGCCGATGCGCTGCAACAGCTCAGGCAGCTGCTCGGTGCCGACAGCCATCAGTACCCAAGACAAGCGTACCATGGATGGCGGGATCATCTCTGCCTCCAGCAAGCTGCTCTGGCTCCGGATTCCCAGCTCCAGCACTTCTGCGTCCCTCCCCGAGACTGAGGGCGGCTGCGCCCATAACGGATGGATGGCTTCAAGCACGCCCATAGTGTGCGCCGTCCATATCATCCCGAACCACATCGGTTCAGCAAGCAGGCTGTCAACCTCGTGGCGGATCCGCTCGGGAGTGACCAGATCCAGGTAGCTCTCTTCCAGCGCCTGGCCAATCAGGATGCGGGTCTGCTCCTCCAATGTGTAATTCAGGCGCAGCGCATATCTGATAGCCCGGAGCATCCTGGTCGGGTCGTCCAGGAAGGAGGCGGGGTGCAGAACCCGCAGTGTCTTAGAGAAGATGTCGCCGATTCCGCCTACCGGGTCATATAGCTCTCCAAAGTTCTTGCTGGAAACAGACACCGCGAGCGCGTTGGCCGTGAAATCGCGGCGAAGCAGGTCCTCATAGATGCCGGCTTCTCCCAGTACTTCGGGTAAGTGGCCGGGTACCGGATAGTGCTCCCTGCGGCTGGTCGCGAGGTCAATCCGGTAGCCGTGCTTAGTAGTCCAGGTGGCTGTCCGGAAGTCCTCGTTCCTCAAGAGGGTGCCGCCCTGCTGAGCGGCGGCTTTCTCCGCCAGCTGGATAGCGTCGCCTTCAACCGCGAAATCCAGGTCAAACACCTGGTACTGCAGCTTCTCCACGGCAATCTGCTGAACAAACGCCCGCATCAGCTCCCGGGCGCCACCACCTACCAGATAGAGCCCCGCGCAGGCTGGGTCAGCCAAGACAGCGAGGTCCTTTACGACGCGAAGCGCGTAGTCCGGCAGGTTGGTTTCCAGAAAATCCGGGAGCTTGCTGAAATCCCAGCGGGGCACGGCCGGATTATAGCATCGGGACTGCCGGAGGGCCTCACTTTGCAGGTGTGCAATTGCTGTGATACAATCAACACGGCAGGACAGCAGGTGTTATTTCCGTCGGGGCCACTTTCCTGGTAAAGTGGCTTTTTTTTCAAAACGATGCTGGATCTAGTGGAACTTGAGGGCAGGCTGGAAGACTTTCTGGCCCAGAACTCCTGCAGCTTGGTGCACTTCCAGGCTGTGAGCTCGGGGCGCGGGAGGGTATTCCGCCTATTCGTTGAACGCGCTGACGGGTCCCCGGCGGACCTGGGCGACTGCGTTCGCCTGACGCCGCTGGTGAAGCTCTTTCTGGAATCAGAGCAGGCGTTCAACGACGATTGCACACTGGAAATCAGCAGCCCGGGCCTGGACCGCGTGCTTAAGCATGAGAAGGACTTTCAGCGCTTCACCGGCCGTCAAGTGAACGTGTCAGTGAGGTCGGAGGGCAGGAAGCGATCTTTTGCAGCCGAGCTGCGCGGCTGCCGCGACAATGGCCTGCTGTTGAGGGCAGGTATGCTGCCCGATCTGCTGGAGGAGCATCCTGATGTGGTGGCGGAGGACGGCGAGGTGCTGGTTCCTTTGCGCCTGGTTACGCAGGTCAGGCTGACTACGGGGGAGCAGGTATGAAACTTGACGCAAAAGTAACCGCCGCACTACAGGAGATTGAGGTCACCCGCGGTGTTCCGCGGGAGCACATCATTGAAGCTCTGGGTGAGGCTATCAAAGCAGCCTACGAGCGCAAGCATGGACCCACCCCCAATCTGGAGATAGAAGTGGACATGGCGTCCTCCACCATAGACGTGTACTTGAGCAAGCGCGTGGTGGAGAAACCGGAGAATCCGGTACTTGAGATCTCGCTGGAAGAAGCGAAGAGCTATGATGAGAGCGCCGAGATCGGCGACTACTTGCTGATTGAAACCGAGATGGGCGACCTCGGTTACTGGGGGGTCAATGCAGCCAAGAACATGGTGAAGAACTTGATTCGCCAGGCCGAGAAGGATCGCATCCAGAACGAGTTCAAGACCAAGGTTTTTGATCTGATTTCTTGCACCGTCCAGTACGAGGAACGGCGCGATGTTTACTTGGAGACGCCTAACAAGGTGGAGGGCGTGATTCCCGGTAAGGAGCGCATTCCCGACGAGCCGGCGCGGCCAGGCCAGCGCATCAAGTGCATGCTGGTGGAAGTGCGCTCCGGCAAGAAAAGCGGCCCGCTTCTGGTGTTCTCGCGGACGCACCCCGACCTGATTCGCCGGCTGATGGAGAATGAGATACCGGAAGTACGCGAAGGCAGCATTGAGATAATGGCCATCGCCCGCGACCCGGGCTTCAGGGCCAAGGTGGCGGTGAAGAGCAACCTGCCTGAACTTGATCCGGTGGGCACTTGTATCGGAAGCCGCGGCGTGAGGGTAACGGCGATATCCCACGAGCTCAACGAAGAGAAGATTGACCTGGTTCCCTGGCGCGCGGACTCATTTGAGTTCATTGCGGAGGCGCTGTCGCCAGCAAAGGTGCTGTCGGTTGAGATATTTGAGAATGAAAAGCGGGCGCTCGTAGTAGTGCCCGACGACCAAATATCCCTCGCCATCGGGAAGTCCTGGCGCAACGTGAAGCTCGCTTCCCGGCTTACGAAGTACTTCCTGGAAGTAAAGAGCGTGTCGGAGATCGAGGCGGAAGAAGGCGGCCAGCCCGAAGGCAAAGGCGGCGAGGAGCTTGACGCTGAAGCGGTGGGAGAGGGCCATAAGTAGCATGGCTGAAAACAGCCACGAGCCCATCCGCACCTGCGTCGGCTGCCGCGAGCGGCATCCACAGGTCAGCCTCATACGCCTGGGCCGGAGGAAGGAAAAGGTCGTGATCATTGACGACAAGTCCGGTGTGACAGGCCGCACGATTTACTTGTGCCCCCGCGAGGACTGCTGGCGGCGCGCGACCAAGCAAGGGCGCCTGGCTTTCAAGGCGTCCAAATATGATAAGATAATTGTTTACCTGGACTCAAAGGAGCGCGATGCGCTTCTGATGCGGCTCAAACGCTATTGCCGCGAAAGGGATTCGCTTAACTGAGATGCCGAAAAAGGCGATACATCTGGTCAAACAGCTTGGGGCGAAGTCCTTCGAGCAGGTCGTCGAGTGGCTGCGGCAAGCTGGCTTTGACGTCAACGCCGAAGGCTTCAACGTCCTATCGGAAATAGACGACCAGACCATCGCCAAGTTGGAGCAGGCGGTGTCCGGCGGCGCGAAGACGCCGGAGGCCAAGCGTATCACCCGGCCGAAGGCACCCGACGCTGAAGCCGCACCAAAGAAGCCCTCCAAGCTGAAGGACTTCTTTCCGTCAACCGCGAAAGAGGAGGTGGAGGTGAGACCTGCGGCTGGAGAGGAGAAGGCCGAAGCCAAGCCCACTCCAAGCCGCAAGCTCAAGCAGATTATTGACGACAAGCCGGCTGTGCGTAAGGTGAAACTTGCCAAGGCGCCTAAGGATAAGGAACCCGAAGATGAGCTTCCGGAAGTGCCGGAGGCCGAGCTGGAGGTTGAGGTTGAGGAAGACGTAGATGCGGAGCGCCCGAAGAAAGTCCCGCGCGAGCCCGCAGTAGAGAAGGAGAAAGAACCCAAGCGGGCGAGGGGGCGGGTGCGGCGACCCTCCAGGCTTAAGCGTGATGGAGCGCCGGAGGAGGATGCGAGCGCCGCCAGCCGCAAGCGGGTGTTCAAGGTCAAAGGCGGCCCCAAGGGCAGACCCGCGGCTGAGGTCGAGCGCCACGTCAGAATCGCTGGGCCTATGACTTTGCGCGAAGTCTCGGAGAAGAGCGGCATCAAGGTCTCCAGTATCATTCGCTTCCTGATGGACGAGCTGGATATACTCGCGACAATCAACCACGTCACGGATGTGGACGAGGTCGCTCTGGTTTGCGACAAGTTCGGGATCGAGTACGACATCGCCATCAGCGAGGAGCCTGAGCGCGAGCTGGAGGTCATCACCCAGGCGTCGCAAGAGGCCAACCTCGAGCCGCGTCCGCCGGTGGTAACGGTAATGGGACACGTTGACCACGGGAAGACCAAGCTGCTTGACGCCCTACGGCGCACGCATGTGGTGGACCAGGAGGCCGGCGGCATCACCCAGCATATCGGCGCGTACCAGACTTCCATCAACGGCAGGCTCATTACCTTTCTCGATACTCCCGGCCATGAGGCGTTCACCGCTATGCGGGCGCGCGGCTCACAGGCCACCGACCTAGTGGTGTTAGTGGTTGCCGCGGAGGACGGCGTGATGCCGCAGACGATTGAGGCGATTGAGCATTGCAGGTCGGCCAAAGCACCGATTATCGTGGCTATAAACAAGATAGATAAACCGGACGCCAACCCGGAGCGAGTGAAGCAGCAACTATCACAGCACGGGCTCGTGTCTGAGGAGTGGGGCGGAGACACAGTTTTCGTGAAGGTATCCGCGCTGACCGGCGAAGGGCTGGAGAGCCTGCTGGAAATGGTCAACCTCCAGGCCGAGCTGATGGAACTCAAGGCGGATCCCACGGCGCCCCCCTTCGGCATTGTCATTGAAAACGAGATTGACCCCGGCGTGGGGATCGTGGCGACGGTGCTGGTAGTGCAGGGGACTTTCAAGAAGGGCCAGTACATCCTCTGCGGCGACTCGGTCGGCCGCATTAAGCGGATGGTGGACGAACACGGCAAAGAAATCGACACCGCCGGCCCGTCTACTCCAGCCCGCGTGATGGGTTTTACCGACCAGCCGGAGAACGGCGAACGCGTTTACGGTTTTGACGCCAAGCGCAAGGCCCAGCAGATCGCCGACAGCCGCAACAATCAACGCGCTCGGGACTCGGTAACCAAGCCAACCGGTCTGATCTCTTTGGATGATGTCTTCTCGCGGTTCAAGGACGAACAGGTAAAGGATCTCACTGTGGTGGTGAAGGCTGACGTTCAGGGCAGCCAGGAAGCGGTTGTGGAGTCGCTTGGCAAGCTCTCGGTTGAAGACCTGAAGGTCAACGTCATCCGCGGCGGCGTCGGCCAGATAAACGAGTCCGATGTCATGCTCGCCTCGGCCTCCGGGGCGATGATCGTGGGCTTCAATGTCACGCTGGCTGGCCAGGCGCGTAAGCTGGCGGAACGGGAGAAAGTGCAGATTCGGCTGTACCGCATCATTTACAAATTGATCGAAGACATGGAGCTGGCGCTGCGCGGCCTGCTTGCACCCGACATCGTGGATGTGCCTATCGGCGAAGTGGAAATACGCGCCATTTTCCGCACCGACCGCAACTCGGTTATCTGCGGCGGAATGGTCATATCCGGCAAGGCACAGCGGAACGCGTACTTCCAGCTGAAACGCGGTGGCGAAGTGGTGTTGGAAGGCCAGCTAGGCTCACTCAAGCGGTTCAAGGACGATGCGCGCGAGGTCGCCGAGGGATTTGAGTGCGGCCTGCGCATTGACGGAACGTCCGACGTGCAGGAAGGTGATATCCTCGCGCTGTATGTGAAAGAAGAGCGGGAGCATATTCCGGTGTCGGCCGGCAGCTCCACCGAATCGCAGGGCGCATAACGGGAGAGGAACGTGTCCAACGAAGCATCATCATCCCCTTTGAGAGACTACCAGAAGAAGTGGCTCCAGCTGTTTATCCACGAGACGCATATTGCCGGACTCACGATCTGGCTTGCCGGTGGATGGGCGGTTGAAGCGCTTGACCGCGAGCAACAGCCGCGTGATCACGGGGATATTGACTTCTTCATCTTCCGTAGCCACTCGCCGGTTTTTCATACCAGGCTGAACCGTAAGAAGTTCCACGGTCTGGAGGAGCAGTACAACGGTTTTGCCACCCGCCGGATTACTCCTTTCGGGAAGCTGATTGTCCGTTTCACTTATCTGGACCTAACCACAGACAGCAAGCTGGTTACTTTCCTGCCGGAGCACACGGTGAACTGGCCGGTTTCGGCGCTGCCGGGCGACTTGCTGGGAGAACTGGACGGCAAGCCCGTCCCCTGCTTTGACTGGAACATGGCCTACGCCGAGACCGAAGTCAGGGCATTCATCAAGCCGGACGCGCCCAAGAGCCCTGGCTTGGCGGTGATCCACAAGCAGGTGAAGCCAGCCACGCGCAAGTCAATCACCAAGGGGCTGATTGTGGAGTACCAGCCAGCCTAGCTGAGCCCGAGTTCTTGCATGATGATGCTCACAGTGAGTTTTGTCGCGCCGCTGAGCGATTTCGCCTGCTCCATAGCCTTGATCCCCAGGTCGCGACGCAATTCCTCATCGCGCATCAAACGCTTCAGTGCCTCAGCCAGTTCCTCCGGCCCAACACTCACCGCAGCACCGGCGTGCCTAAGCGACTCCGCCTGCCGGGCAATGGAGTCGGTGTAGGGTCCGTGAACAACCGGCTTGGCGGCTAGCGCGGGCTCGAGAATGTTGTGCCCGCCGACCTTTGGATGAAACGTGCCGCCTAGAACGACCAGGTCGGAGGCACGGTAGTAGTCAACCAGGACTCCCATCTCGTCCACGACCAGGACATCATGCGGTTCCAGCCGCTCGCGCTTGCTTGCCAGCCTCGCTTTGCGTCCGCTGGCAGCGATCACTCCTGCCACTTCCTGCGCCCGGTCAGGGTGGCGTGGCACGAGCACAAGCGACCAATCCAGCTGGTCGGCGGAGGCAGAGACGAAAGCGTGTAGCACCAGTTCTTCCTCGCCCGGATGGGTTGAGCCAGCGACCAGCAGCCGCCTGCCAACGAGCCCGTGTCCGGCTTTGAACTGCTCCACCTGTTCTTCGTTCCATGCCTCAAGCGCCATGTCGCTCTTTATGTTGCCGCTTACTGAGAGGCGCTCACTCGGCACACCCAGTTGCGCAAACGCCTCGGCGAAGACCTCTTCCTGGCAGACAATCCGGTCAAACCCGCCGAACAGCCACCCGGCAATCCGGCGCTTCCACCAGGGCTTGTTTGCCAGGTAGTAGCGCGCGTTGACGAGGATGCATTTCACTCCGTGCCTGCGGAGGCAGCGCATCAAGTTGGGCCAGGCTTCCCCTTCGGCCGCGATATACAGCACTGGTTGCACGGATCGGATGAACTTCCCCACGGTCCAGGGGAGATCCGTCAGCGGGAAGTAGGACAGCGCCACATCGCGCTCCTTCCCTAACTCACGCTGGAGCACTTCCATGCCGGTGTCGGTGATAGCGGTGACGAAGCAGGCGAGACTTGGTGCTTCGCGCCTGAGCTGCGATACGAGTGGCAGCAACAGCTTGACTTCGCCCACCGAGACGCCGTGCAACCATATCGCCCGCCCGCGTACTGCCTCAACCGTTGCTGGACTGCGAAAATGCCCCATTCGCTCGCCAAAGCCGTTGCGCAGACGGGGGCTGAGCCGTGCCACAAAGTAGATGAGAGGCGAGAGCAGCACCAGCAGGAAGTTGTAGAGGAGGTGCACGGCGCGATTATATCAGAGTGATTGCCGCCTTGATTCCCAGCATTCAAGTCCCACAAGCCGCAACCAGCCCAGTGAGAGCGTGTTGAGAACGCCCCCCTCGCTTGCAGTCAGGCGGCCGGAAAGAAGGTGGGTGAACTCGCGGTCGCGGGTGGGGCCATTCACGTTCTTGGCGAGCGGGCGCGAGTGCCTGAGAGCGCCCAGCCTGCGGCGTTCCCCGAGTACGCCGAAGAAGTTGGCCAGCATGAAGCCGTCTACGCTCAAGACCGCCGCCAGCTCGCGCGGGTCTGCCAGCGCCGAAACGTGGTGGACGATGCATTCGCCAATGCAGAGTGGCAAGAGCTTCAGCAGTGTCCTTGCCTCGTAGTATAGACAACGGTTGAGCAGGCGGTTACGCGTCTGGTAGTAGCGCACTCTAGAGTAAGGCAGCTTATGAGTGGTAGCACCGCCTTCGTGCCGAGCCCGCGCTTGTGGAATCTTGATTACCTCCCCGCCCGCCATACGCAGGCGGAAGCCCAAGCTTACATCCTCGTGGTAGATGAAGTAGCCGGGGATGAACAGTTCCCCGCCGAGCTTCCGAACTGACTCAGCTCTTATAATCGCCGCCCCGCCGGAAGGGTAGAAGGTCAGTGCCTGCTCGCGGAAAACAGCGGGGATGCTGCGACCAAGCAGGTTCAGCGTGTCGTTTGTCGTTGGAGCGTCGCCCTCCAGCAGAACGCCGCACCCCGCATCCGCGCCCGTCTTCTCCATCGCTCCCACCAACTCGCGCAGGAAGCCCGGCTCGGGCACGGCGTCGTTGTTCAGCAGAACCACGTACTTAGCGCGCGCAGCGATGAAACCTGCATTGGCGCCGCCGGCGAAACCGGTATTCACTCCGGTTTGCACCACGCGCACGGTTGGGTACTCGTACCCAATGGCCACGGCCTCATCGTTCGCGCTGCCGTTATCCACCACGATAGTCTCAAAGTCCGGGAAGTCTTGCTCCGCCAAGCCATCAAGGCACTTGCGGGTATCGGCCAGCCCGTTGTAGTTGATAACCACGACGGACGCAGTTGTGGCGTACTCACTGGCCGCCGTCTTCACGAGTCTTGACTTGCGCCCAAAGCGCGGAGCGAGCAGCTTACGTAGCTCTCGCGGAGGCAGCACTCTGCGGCGCTGCAGCTCCAGTCGTTTGCGCAGCGCACGCGGCAGGTAGTACAAGTAGCCGAAGATCGCCAGAAACAGGTAGGGCGCAGCAAGGTTCTTCAGGAAGTGGTACACCTCGTATAGTGCAAGCTGCGGCAGGCTCGGCAGCCAATCCGCGGCGGTCAGGCACTTGGCGAGTGATAAGTAGCGGTTCTTCTCCGCAACGAGCCGCAGCCGGCGGCTCTTCCTGCCGCCGGAGCCCGCGCCGATGTGGTGGGCCACAAGCTGCGGCTGGTACCAGGCTTTGAAGCCCACCAACTGGGCGCGCAGGTCCAGGTCAACGTCTTCGTAGTACGCGAAGAAGCCCTCATCAAAGAACTCGTCGCGGAACCGCACCGCTTCCAGCATCTGGCGACGGTACACGATGCAGGCGGCGGTTCCGCCGAAAACAAACCCGGACGAAGGCTCCGCCAGCGCCGCGGGGGCGAAGTGGTCGCGGTGGGCGGCGGTGAAGTCCGTCCGCATTAGGTGGCCGGTGCTCTCTACCGTGTGCGGATCGCGCCAGAGATGGATACGCGGCACCACCGTGCCGATGGAAGCGTCGCGGGCGAACTCCTCTACAGCGCGTGAAACGAACCCATCCTCCAACCACGCGTCGGCGTTGAGCAACAGCACGAATTCCCCGCGCGAGTGCAGTATGCCTTGGTTGTTCGCGCGGGCGAAGCCCAGGTTGCGCGGGTTCTCCAGGAACACCTCTGGATGGAATTCATCGCAAACCGAGAGGGCAAACTCCGGGCTACCATTGTTGACTAGAACCAGTTCAATGCGGGCGTAATCCTGCTGCCGGACGCTGCGAAGGCACTCCGCCAAGTACTTCTCCGTGCGGTAGTTGACGACGATGACAGAAACCAGCCCGGGTTCGTACACTGGGCTGATTATATCAGCCGCGCCGCCCGGCTCTGTTATAATCGCGCCGATGGAGCGAAAGCGCTATTCGCGGGATGAGATACTCGGCATCGCGCGGTCGGTCATTGAAAACGAGACCTCTGCGGTGCAAGGCCTAATTCCCACGCTCGGTGAGGACTTCGTGCGCGCGGTGGAGCTGATCATTGCGTGCAAAGGGCGCATCGTGCTTACCGGCATCGGCAAGTCCGGCTACATCGCCCAGAAGATCGCCGCGACGCTGACTAGCACCGGCACCCTGGCTTCGTTCCTGCATTCCGCCGAGGGGTTCCACGGGGATCTCGGGCTGGTGTCGCGCGATGATGTGGTCATTGCCATCAGCCACTCGGGCGAGACTGCCGAGATTCTGGATTTGCTGCCAGTGCTATCTCACTTGAACATCCCGGTCATTGCCGTAACCGGTAATCCAGGTTCCGAACTCGCCCGGCGAGCCACGGTTCACTTGCACATTGGCGATGTGCGCGAGAGCGACCCGGATAACCTCGTGCCCACCGCTTCATCGCTGGCGACGCTCGCGCTGGGCGATGCGCTGACAGTGGTGCTGATGAGCCTGAAGGAGTTCCGCAAGGAAGACTACGCCATCATCCATCCGCGCGGAATGCTGGGCAAGCGGCTCACACTGAAGGTAACCGACCTGCTGAAGGGCGAGACCACCAACCCGATGGTGGGCGCGGACGACAGCTTCCGCGCGGCGCTAAAGGCCATTACGCGCTACAAGCTGGGCGGCGTGAGCATTGTGGACGCGGAGGGCAAGCTCGCCGGCATCATCACCGACGGCGACGTGCGCCGCATTATGGAGCGCTGGGAGGGCACGGTGGAGGAGCTAATGAACGCCAGGTCTTCGGAGCTGATGACCGCATCACCCACCGTCATCGGTGACATTGCGCTCGCCTCCCAGGCGCTTTCGACAATGGAAAACCACCAGCCGCGCCCCATCTTCCTCTTGCCGGTGGTGGATGGCGACGGAAAGCCGGTAGGGATGATACACCTGCACGACCTGGTTCAGGCTGGTTTCAAGACAAGCCTGGACGAGGTGAACCACTAATCCCGGCCACTAGTACTGCTCGAGGCCCTCTAGCGTGGGCGGTGGCAGCACGATGGTGATAGCCGCGCCCGTATCCTGTCCCCACATGTGAATGGTGCCGGATACTGTGTCCCCGGGGACGTCCAGCACAATCTCGTCGTCATCCCAGCTCGTCACTTCGCCCGCGGTAACCGCGCCGTGTCCCGGCAGCACCAAGGCCCCGGGATAGTGACCACCGCCGAAGCCGGAGCCGCTGATGGCCGTGGTCTCCCCCACAGACAGGCGTGATGGCATCACGCTGTCTATCTCCGGGAAGGGGCGCACCATCACATCGTCCAGATACCAGCCCTCGCCCACGACCAGCGGGTCGCTTTGCAGCAGGAAGGCAATCTTCACCGGCTGGCCGTAGGACGACAGGTCGTAGTCGGCCACCTGCCAGCCGCCGGTGCCGTCAAACTGGCCGAGCAGGTCCCAGGCCTGCAAGTCGGTCGTGGCGTAAATTTTCACGTAATCGTAACCCGACTCGGTGCCGTACTTGTGGTGGAAGTACAGGAACGGATCCAGCACGCTGGTGAGATTGACGGTCGGAGTTATCAGCCAGTCGTACTCGTAGGCGCCATACTGATGGGTGCCTATCTGGCCGCAGTAGGCGGAGTGCGTCCCCCGGTAGTAGGAGTAATTCGTGAGCTGCCAGGTGCCAGGGCCGCTGGCGTCCACAATGCGCCAGTTGTCGTTGAAGTGATCGCTGTCTTCGAAGTCGCAGACGTAGCTCGGGGTGAACGGCGTGTTGTCCACCGTGTAGGTCAACTCCACCTCGTCATACTGCTCGTCCGCGTCGTAGGCGCGGACGAGAACATCAACATCGCCGTTGAAAGCGTCACGCGAATTCCACGAAAACTGAAACGGCTCGCTGGTGTCGGAGCCCACGTAGTCGCCGCTCATCCAGAATGCCACATAGGTGACCTCTTCATCGTCGCTGGCGTCAACCTCTATCAGAACATCGTCGGAAACCGTGGCACCATCGTTGGGCGTCACGCTGTTTATGCTTGGCGGGTCGGAGCGCTCGTTCAGCTCCACATCGTCCACCCAGGCTCCACCCCCGGAATCGTGAGAGAGCGATGTGGAGTTAAGTTCAAAGGCGACGAATACCCTCTCCCCCACCCAATCGTCCAGGTAAACCGCATGGCTTTTCCAGGACAGATCGTTGCCGGTGTACGATTTGACCTGGGTCTCATCGCTGCCGTCCTCACTGATAACGTAAACGCGTACGTTGTCCATTGAATTGGATACCCTGTACCTGACGTAGAATCCGAGCGTTGGCTCCGTGGTGCTCGTCAGGTCCAACAGCGGTGACAGGATGCGGTCATGCTCGTTGTAATCGTAGCCTGTGCCGATGCCCAGACAGCTGGGCGAGGAGCTGTAGGTGCTGGTCTTAAGCTCCCAATAGGCGTTGCCGGACGGGTCGTAGATGGCCCAGTTCCAGGTGTTGTCCATGCTGTCGCTGAAGGGCCATTCGCCTGAATTATCCACCGTCACTTCAATGGTGTCGGTGTAAGTCTCTCCCTCGCTGTCGGTGGCCTTGGCGGCGATGTAAACGGTGGTGTTGTAGCAGGTGCGGGAGTTCCAGGTTATCTCGTAGCTGTCGCTGCTGCCGGTGTCGTCGGAGCCGACGAAGTAACCGTTGGCGTAGAAATCAACCTTGGAGATGGTGCGGCTACCGTCCGCCGTTGCGTCTGCCGAGAAAGCGACGTCGCCGCTGACGGTATCGTCCTCCGAGGGGGCGGTGATGCTCACAGTCGGATGCGTGCCGGTTTCCACGGAGATGTCGGCGGTCATGGTGGAGCCGCTGGCGGAGATGTTCTCCACCTTCACGTACGAATCAGAACCAGCGTAGGACTTGCTGGGCGGATTGCTGGTGAAGTTGAAAGTGTCATTGTTACCGGAGAAGAACGGGTCATCGGGTTCACCTTGGCTGCCATCGTCGTAATCCAGGTGGTCTTTGTTATTGCCGTCAAGGCCGGTTGCGCATTCAACATCCACCAGACGGTGCGAATCGTTAGTGTTGCTGCTGCGCGAGTCATCACAATGGTAGATCATCAGGCCTTCGCCCGGACGCGTGGCGTCGGTGCCGGTCTTCTCGCGGTTCTCCACCAGGAAGTACTCGTCGCCTGGGTCGCCGTTGGTCCACAGCTTCAGAGCGAAGCGGTTGGTCTCAATCTGAAGGATATCCAGTGAAGCCGTATCCTCGGTAATCACCAGCGGCGTAATCCAGCCGTACTGCATCCGGTGCCAGGGATCGAAGGCCGGCGGCTTGAAGCTGCTGTCGTAGTTGTAGGCCATCAGAGACCACTTGCCGACTCCGCGGGAGGTGTAGTCAGTGTCGTAGAGGTCTACCGCGCCCATAATGTGCCCGTACTCGTGGGCGGCGCAGCACATGTTGTAGGAGTCGGTGAATGCGCCCCCGAAGCCGCTGACGTAATGCACATCCACAATCACCCCGTCGGCGTAGTAGTTCATCCCGCTGCTCATGTGCGGCCAGAGGCCTCCGACGAACTCGGTTTCCGGATAGAATAGGATAAAGGAATCCGCATACCCGTCTCCATCCGCATCGTAGTCGGAGAAGTCGGTGTGCTCGTCAATGGACTCGGCCGCGTACAGCAGCAGCTCCATGATGTTGTTCTTGTAATAGTTCTTGGTGTTGGGCGCGGTGTACCAGCCGTTGTTGGGTCCCTCGTCGTCAACCGTGCCCTCGATATCCAGGTCGCCGTAGGAGACCTCTTCGTAGTAGTCGTGGAAGGATGGATTGTCGCCGGTGCCATCGGCGAGCATCAGGTCATAAGTGTAGTCGTAGTCCCAGGCTTCGTCAGCCTCTACGTCGGAGAATTCACACCGGACGATAATCAGATTGACTGTGCCCTTGGAGTTAGCGATCGAGGCAGTCTTGCGCGGCTCGGCTTGATAACCAAGCTCCAGGACGTCAAACTGATCAACGACGCCATCAAAGTTCAGGTCAAGCTGGGCGAACCTCAGTTCCGGGTCGTTCAGCGAAACCGTGCGGACTTCGCGGGTGTCGCCGAAATGGGAGTCGATGCTCAGGAGCGCCTGCGGTTCGGGCAGCCGCCAGTCTTCAACCTCTCCCGCAGTCCATTTCTGCAACTGCGGGCGCATCTCGTCCCATGTCCGGCGGTTGGCCTCGCTTTCGTCCAGCCACTCCTGCGGCGGCTGCACCATGGCAAATGCCGCGAAAGACGCAAGCAAGGCGCAAAGCGTAGAGACCATTGCGAGAAGGGCGAACTTGGTTCTCATTTCGCACCTCCCCGCCTAAGCTCAATGCGGTGCCGTAGTGAATCCCGCGCGCGCAGATCTTCTTCTAGAGCCACCGGCTCCTCCGGCAGCTGGTTGGTGAGCACGCGGAAGCGCGCTCGCAGCAACACGCCGTTGCCGATCGCGCCGGGCTCGATTCTGCGCTTGGTCAGAGCAAAGGCCAGCCTGCCGCCTTCCGCGCGCTGAAAGAACACCACTTCCGCCGGGTCGCCCAGGAAGCTGCCCTGGGACACGCGCTCCAGCTGCAGGCTGCTTTCGTCGTAGCGCAGGGTGCCAGCGATCTGGTAGAGGTCCAGCATGCTCTGCGCCGCCAGTGTGACCTCCAGCCGGCCTTCGCCGCCCGAGGTGGTGTATTCCTGCGTCAGCGAAACGGTGTTGCGTTCGCTCGCAGGCGGAATGGCCGGCTCCTGCACCGCCGGTCGGGTGGAAGCGCTGCCGCCCTTGCCGCCGCAGGCGGCGAGTGCAAGCAAGGCTATCAGCGCGGCAAACAAGTAGAGTGTTCGCTTCATGGTCGTGAACCTTCTAGGAGTTATCGCACAGATTATACCTTGCGCCGCGCAGCTTGCAGTTATCGCGCGCGCATTTTACAGGTGCCAGCTGGCGGGACGCCAGGTGTAAGCCCCGGCATATCGCTCTCTCATTACCTGTGCGAACTGCGGCAGCGTCTCCCCGGTCAGCGCGCGCAGCCTCTCCGCGCCTACGTCAATCCACGCGATTTCGCCTGCGTCCAGCAGCACCAGCCCGGCGGACACGTCCGCTTTGGGGTGCAAGCCTCGCGCCGCCAGCGCATACAGCAGCATCTGCGTTTCGTACTCCGCCGTCAGCGCCTCGGCGGATTTTCCTCGCAGGCTGTCAGTCTTGAAGTCCAGCACCGCGACGATGTCAGCTGCCCGCAGCAGCAGGTCAAAGCGCCCGCGAATGTGCACACCCGCTTCTGCCAGCAGGAATGGCGTCTCAACCAGAACAGCATCGGCGGCGAGTACGCGTTCTAGCACCCCGGCAGCCTTGAAGTTGGTCAGGAATCGCTCAGCCGCTGCGAAGTTGCGCCGCAGCACGGGTTCGTGCTCGGAGAACCGCGTTGCCAGCAGTTTATCCGACATCAGTTCTTTCAGCGAAGCTTTACCATGAAGCATCTCCGGGTGCCGCAAAGCGTAAGCCAGCAGGTCGTGAATAGCCGTTCCCAGCTCGCGCCCATCCGCGGAAGGCGCAGGATCGGAAGCGTTGTCCTTAGCCTCACGTTCAATGCGTGCAGCGAACGCCATCACGTCATGCACGCTGAACAAGTACTGGTGCAGCTGACTCACATCGGGAGGAGTCTCAGCCTCAGCCAGCAGGATTTCGGCTTCAGCGGCAGCAGCATCTCCGCCACTCGCCGGAGTGTACTGGGAGATCAATTCATCCAGGCTAGGCGTCTCGCCGCCATCCGCCGGAGTATCCTCTTCGGCGACTTCGGGGAAGTCTACCAGCCCGGCGAACTCACCATGCATGTCCGCCAAGGGTGCAAGCAAAGCCCGCCAGGGCACGCTGCGAAGCGGCTTCGGATTCAGCCCGAAGATGGCGATGTGCTCCACGGCGCGGGTCAACGCCACGTAAAGCAGCCGCGCTTCTTCCTGTTCCGAGCGCTCCTTCTCGGCTTCCAGGTGACGCTGGTAGAACGGCTCGCGGATGCTGCCCTCCAGGAACCGGTGGTTCACCCCCAGCTCGTACTTATCCGGATTGCCTTCGCTTGGTTCTACGGTCAGCAACGGATGGCCGCCCCGTCCCCCGGAACCAGCCTCCGCGAGTATCACTGCCGGGATAGTCAAGCCCTTAGCCTTGTGCACCGTCATCAGGCGCACGCTGTCGGGGCCCTCCAGCCACATCTCACCGATGTTCTGCTGCTGATACTCGGTCTCCGCCAACATCTCCACGAACTCCGCCACGCCGGCAATTCCAATGGAGCTGGCTCCCAAGGCTAGATCAAGCAACTTCTCGAGATTCCACCGCGCCCTTTCCGGCGCACCGCGCGCAATGAGCTTCTCGCGCAGGCGCAGTCCCAATATCGCTGCCTCTACAATGTCGGAGACGGTGAGTAGCTCCATCTCTCCCACAAGCTCTTCTCGCCACCGGAGGAATTCCTGCACTGCGGCTGCGTCCTCATCACGGGAGAAGGCGACGCCCTCCAGCAGCGCGCGGTTGAAGGAGACTTGTCTCTCACCATACTGCGATGCCGGTGCTGAGGCCGCCAACTCGGCGAGCCCCACCGACGACAGCCCAACCAAGTCGCTGCGCAAGGCTTCCGCCAACAGCCGGTCGTTCTCCGGCATCAGCAGCGTCCGCAGTATCCCCAGCACGGCCACAATCTCCGGCGTATCAAGAAAGCCGGTGCTGGTTTCGCTGACAAAGGGGATGCCCGCCCGAGCCAGCGCCGCCTCGTAGTAGTGCACTTGCTGGTTGGTGCGCAGCAGAATAGTGAAGTCGCTGTAGCTCAGCGGTGATGACTCTCGCTTTAGGCTTGTGTGGTGGAGACGTTCTTCTTCCACCATACGCCTGAGATACCGAGCCACCGCATCGGCCATCACCGGCCGGCTTTCTTCGGCCTTCAAATCCCGGTCATCATCGTCTACCGGCGTGAGGAATACCTCCACGCACGGCGCTTCGTTCTCGCGGAAGCCATACTCCGGCTTCTTCTCGGCTGCAGGAACCAGATCGTCGTATTCATAACCCAGCGAATCGCCCCAGTGGGCGCAAAGCGTGTTGACGAATTGGAGTATCTCCGGCCGTGAGCGGTAGTTGTGGCTGAGCTGCTCTACTCGCCCGATTTCCTCAAACTCCTCGCGCCGCTGGCGGATGGTTTCCGGCTCGGCGTAGCGCCAGCCGTAAACCGACTGCTTGGGGTCGCCCACATATCGCAGGGCCCGCCTCTCCGCCATCAGTTCAATTATCTGCACCTGCAGGGGATTTGTGTCCTGGAACTCGTCCACGAACACGCCGGCGAACCGTTCACGGTAGTCGCACCGCACCGCTTCATCGCTATGCAATACGCGCAGAAACTCCAGCTGCAGGTCTTCAAAGTCCATCACCCCTGCGGCCCGTTTCTGAGAACTCAGCCGTGCGTCCAGCTCCGCCAGGATACTGATCACTTCGTCCCGCAGCGGCTTGGCTGCAATCGCGGCGATGGCCTGCATGGCGAATTGGTAGCTGCCACCCCTGTATTCGTCACCATCCTTCACTCCCTTGAATCTGGCAAGGTCTTCTTTCAGCCCCTTCTCCACCCCCATGTGGCAGGCGGCAAAGACCTCTCTGAGCGCCCTTGCGTGTTCCTCCGTTGGCTGTAAGTCTTGGAGCAGCGCTTTGCGCTTGCTGATAGCCGCCCGCATAACGGCTAGCTTCTCCCGTGATTTCTCGTTCTTCACCTGATTAACCGGCAAGCTTTCAATGCGCTTGAGGTCAGCGCTGACTCGGCTCCGTGCTTCGCCCCACGGCAACTCCGCCATCTCGAATAGCGCTGCATCCAACGTTGTCACTCCCCGTGCGCGCAGCTTGCGGTAGAGGTCAAGCAATGCGCCCTCTAGCGAAGTGCCGCGACTGCCGCCGAAATATGAGTGGAATGGCAAGTTCTCCGCGAGCAGCTCAAAGGAATTGCCAACCGCGCGGTGCCGCTCGCGTAATAACGCAAGCAAAGCGCTTCGCGCCATCTGCCCAGCCTGCGGCTCATCCAGCACTTCAAACGCCGGATTCAATCCCAGCTCCGCCGCATGCCGCGCAAGCTCCGTACGGCAGAAGCTGTGGATAGTGCTTATGTTCAGCTCCTCCACCAGCGGAAGCGCCTTCAGCCCCATCTCTTTCAACATCGTTTCGCGAATACGGCTTCGCATCTCGTTTGCCGCGTTTTCAGTGAAGGTGATGGCGGCAAGCTGATGGGCGTTCTTGAAATCCCTTTCTTTGAGCGCGGCGAAGAACTCCTCCGTCAGCCAATGGGTCTTGCCGGTTCCGGCGCTGGCAACACAGATTACCGGCCCGTTGGCCTGCTTCCTTCCCTGGGCGCTCATTCAAGCTTCTCCTTCGCGAGCTTGAAAGGCGGCTCGGGGAATCGTTCCTCCACTTCATTCGGCAGTGGTTCGCCGAAGAGGTCCCGGCGGCAGAGCCAGTAGGCTTCGCACTCGTCGCAGTCAACGCAGCTGCTGTGCGGTGCCCGCGGAAAATGCCCCATCCTGATGCCAGTGATGCTGCGGGCCAATGATTCAACGATGGCCTGAACCCCGTCTTCCTGATGGATCGTGTCCTCTGCCGGCTCCAGCGTCACTTTCAGGTTCTCTCTGAGCAGGTGGTAGCTGAATTCCGCCTTCTCCACATCGTTTCCTGCGATCGCGGCGGCTAGCATCGTGTAGATGTGCGGTGCCGTCGCGACGCCGAACCTAGCCTGCCCACCCTCGCTAGCCTTGCTGCTGAAACCGCTCATGTCGCTGGTCTTATAGTCGGTGACTGCCAGGCTGCTATCCGGCATCTTGTCCGCACGGTCAATCCATCCGTGTAGTGCGCACGTGCGGCCTTCGGTGTCGGCGAAATCGGCCCGTAGATCCTCCTCCATCTTCAGCACAATCGCCCTGCCAGCGATAAGCCTCTCGAAAGCACTCTCGTAGGCCCGGCGCAGCGGATACTCCCACACTGCCCAGTGCCTCTCCAGCTCCAGCGGGAAGTCCAGAGGCGCACACTTGGCTGCGTAGGCTGCCAGCCGCTTGCGGAAGATACCGCTTATGTCGGCTTTATCCGGGAACCCGGCGAACGCTTCTTGCAGCGCCTCATGAGCCGCGCTCCCCACAGCCAGCGGCGTGATCCCTTCCTGCAGCGATTCCGGCGGGTCGCCGGGCTTAACCAGGTTCAGCGCGAAGTACAGGTACGGGCACTTGCGGTAGGCGGTTAGGGCGCTCGGGCTGAACGAGCTTGGTGTCAGTGCCTCCGGAACGGCGAACGGCTGTCCGACCGGCTCAGCTTCCAGCCCTCCGCGCGCGAACAGACTTGCCCTTTCACTGTTGCCTGTCATTGCGAGCACACCGGCAGCAGCTTCCTTGGTGATTTCAGCGCTCTCGCCGTATCGCAGGGCTCCCGCGCAGTGGCGCATGAGCGCCCGCCGGCTGACGAAAGAGCTTTCGTGAGCGGGCGGCGTCGTGCCTCCTAGCTTCCCAACGGCGGGCGCGAGGAGGGATAGGAACGGCGAAGGCGCGATATCGTTGCCCTCCACTTCACGCTTGGCGTAAGTGACAACTGTGAGCTTGGTTGAGCGGGTTACGGCCGAGAGGAACAGGCTTTCTTCAAATGCAAAGTGCTCCTCCGGGCTGCGCAGCCTGACGCCAGCGAGTTCGGGCGAGGTGCGCAGAGCGTCTTCATCGCTGCTGAGATCCTCCCGCCCCTGTGGCCAGTGGTCTCGGTCGGCTTGCGGGACGAAGCACACATGCTTCTGCCACTGCCGCGCCGCCAGTGCATCCACCAGATAAACTCCCCCGGCGCCGAGTTCGCGGCTGGAACCTCCGGCGTACAGGCAGATCTCCGCCAGCAGTGCTGGAAGCTCGTCGCCATCCATCTCTTCGCCTACGAGCGAGGCGGTCGCTTCCATAATGCTCTCCAGCGCGGCTTGCTCCCGCGCAAGCTCTATTGGGTTCCGCACGGCATCGCCCAAGTGCGGCTCCAGTGCGGTAATGAACTCGCGCCCCAATGCAGCCAGCAGATTGCGCATCCATTCGGTGTTGCCCTTGTCCGTGCCCTTGATGCTCACCAACCGGTCCAGCAGAGCTGCAAATACCTCGGCTTCGTTGTCCCGTGCGAACGTCTTCATTCCTTCGGCGTCAAGGAACAGCCCCATCCGGCGCAGGAAAGTGAACAGCGCGTGGCTCGGCCTCAGTAGGGCGGGGCAGCTGGTGTGAACCAGCCGTTGCAGGGATTCGTGGCCGGGGTTTGCTGCGAATGTAAAGCACGATGAAAGGAAGCGTGCGGCCCTGGCCGATTCAGAGGAGTCGGTCAAGTCTATCAGGGGCAGGCCCGCTTCGCGAAAGTGGTGGCGTAGCGCCGCCACGAAACGCGCATCCGTCTTACGTAGGATGACCAGGAACTCGTCTAGCGGTACGCCTTCTTTCCGGTGCAGCGCCAGCACCCGCTCAGCGATGAACTGCGCCTCCTTGATATATGTGGGCAGCGGACGAAGCTCAATGCCTTCGGCCTGGACGGCCACCACTGCTGCAACGCCTGTGAACGTCTCAGCAGCCTTGACCTCGGCAACTGCGCCAAGCAGCTTGACTGCGCTGTTAGCGGGTTTTTCCAGCAGTATTTCCTCCAGGCCAAACCGGCGTAACGCTAAGGCGAACGCCATGGCCTGTGCGCTTCCCGGCAAGTCGGGCGCAGTCATGAAGAATGAGCGGGCATTGGGGGCGATGGCCGCCAGCGCCGTTTCGTGCAGCGGATGCAGGTCGTAGTAGCCATCCACCAGGATTAGCCCGGGAAGCAGCTCCCTGCACCGCCCCTCCTGCAAGGCTAGGACAGCCAGCTCCTGCGCCAGTAGGCCATCGTAGCGCTGCGATGCCTTCATCGCCCATAGGTGGCGCACTGCCGCCTTGAGCGCGATTGCGCCGCGGGCAGGCAGCCTGGGCATTTCGTTCCCGGGCAGGAGCTTCAGGAAGAGCCCGGCGTTCCTGAGCGCCTCTACCATATGCTTCACCTGGCGCGCGGCTGAAAGGGTGAGCGGAATGTCTGCTTCCTTTGCAGAGTTCAGTCCGTGGATGATCCGGCGGAAGGCCAGCAGTTCCTCCAGGCTGGTCATTCGCCGCCCATCTAGTAATCCGGCTTCATCAGCTATCCCGCGCAGAAACTCCGCTAGCGTGAGCACTTCGGACTCGCGCAAAGCGCGCAAGGCGCCGCGCTGCATAATTACGGTGCGCAGGTAGTCGCGGTGTGACGCATCGGGCACAATCACCACGCGCCTTTCGCCCGGCCGTTCTTTGAGCGAATGCAGAAACCGCTCGATGAGCTTGGAGGTCTTACCTGAATGCGGTAGGCCGGTTACGATTGCTTTCCCCGAAGCGGCGTTCATTTCGTGGTGCTATAATCTTAGCATCTGCAGGTGTCCCCTGGTGGTATCAATGGCGGAATACGACTTTAAACGCATCGAAGAACACTGGCAGCGTGAGTGGGCTGCCGCCGATGCGTTCGCCGCGAAGACGCCCACAGAGCGGGAGAACAAAGCCTACGTTCTCGTGCAGTTTCCCTATCCTTCCGGCGAGCTTCATATGGGCCATTTGCGCGCCTACGCTATCGGTGATGTGGTCGCTCGTTACCGGCGCCTGCAGGACCGCAATGTGCTCAATCCCATGGGCTGGGACGCCTTCGGCCTACCGGCGGAACAATCCGCCATTGACCACGGCGTCCACCCGCGTGCGCTAACCGAGCAGGCTATCGTAAATTACCGCCGGCAGCTTATGAGCGCAGGCATCAGCTACGACTGGAACCGCGAAGTGGACACGAGCTCTCCGGAGTACTACCGCTGGACGCAGTGGCTCTTCCTCAAGCTTTATGAGCTGGGGCTGGTCTACAAGAAGCTCGCGCCGGTGAACTGGTGCCCCAACCACGGCGTGCTGGCCAACGAGGAAGCCGCCGATGGCACCTGCTGGCGCTGCGACGCGCCGGTGATCCGCCGCAACCTCTCCCAGTGGTTCGTGCGCACCACCGAATTCGCCGAAGAGCTGCTGGCTGGGCTAGAGGAGATGGAGGGCTGGCCGGAGAACTTCAAGGCGATGCAGCGCAACTGGATCGGCCGCAGCGAGGGCACGCGTATCACCTTTGAGATCCCTGCGCTCGGCGAGCAGGTCGAGGTCTTCACCACCCGCGCCGACACGCTTTACGGCGTCACTTTCGTTAGCATCGCGCCGGAGCATCCGCTGGCCGACCGGCTGGCGGAAGCGGGCGGCACGGCGGATGAACTCAAAGCGTTCCGCGAGCAGGTAGCGAAACAGACGACCATTGAACGCTCCACGGACGAGCGCGACAAGGTAGGCCTCAACCTGGGCGTGACGGCGAAGCACCCGCTGACCGGCGCTGAAGTCGCCATCTTCGCCGCGGACTATGTGCTGATGGAGTACGGCACCGGCATCGTCATGGGCGTCCCCGCCCACGACACCCGCGACTTCGCCTTCGCCCATAAGTACGGCATTTCCATCGTCCGCGTGATCAATAACGAAGACGGAACCGAGTCCGAGCTGCCTTTCACCGATTACGGGATGATGGTCAACTCCGGCGATTACGACGGTATGGCCAGCCGCGACGGCATTAGGCGCCTCAACGCCGACCTCTCCGCGCGCGGCAAGGGCGGCGGGACTATCCAATACAAGCTGCGCGACTGGCTGGTTTCACGCCAGCGGTACTGGGGCGTGCCCATCCCGATGGTGAGCTGCGGGAAGTGCGGTCACGTGCCGGTCCCCTACGAGGAGCTTCCGGTGCTGTTGCCGGAAGCGGTGGAGTTCAGCGGCGAAACCGACGCCCGGCTGGCCACCAACCGCGAGTTCATTGAAACCAAGTGCCCGAAATGCGGCGGTCCAGCGGAGCGCGAAGCAGACACCATGTCCACCTTCGTCTGCAGTTCCTGGTATTACCTGCGCTACACCGACCCGCACAACGCCACCGCACCGTTCGACTCGGAGGTCTGCAACGCGTGGATGCCGGTGGACAACTACATCGGCGGCAAGGAGCACGTGGTCGGCCATATGCTCTACTCCCGGTTCATCTGCCACTCGCTGCACCGCGCCGGCTTGATCAACTTCACCGAGCCGTTCTTGCGTTACTTCTCGCAGGGCATCCTCTACAAGGACGGCGCGAAGATGAGCAAGAGCCGGGGGAACGTGGTGAGCATTGACCACTTCCTGGAGCGCTACGGCGCCGACACCGGCCGGATGATCAGCCTGTTCTGGGGGCCTCCGGAACGCGACGTGGAGTGGCAAGAAGGTGGCGTGGAAGGGTGCTTCCGTTTCCTCAAGCGGTTGCACGCGTTCTACACCGAGGTCTGGCCGCAGGTCGCAGGCGCGGGCGAGCACGACAGCTCCGACGAGAGCGCCGGAGCCAAGGCTATTCTTCACGCGCGCCACCTCGCGGTCAAGGACATCACCGAGAGCATGGACGCCTGGCGGCTCAACACCGTCGTCAGCTCGTTGATGGTCTTCCTCAACCAGCTTACTGAGGCCTGGGAGGGGATGGACGAATCCCGCAGGGCCGACGCCAACCTCCGCGCGCTGATGGCCGAGGCGCTGGTCACGCTCGCGGTGATGCTCTCGCCCATCGCGCCGCACCTCGCCGAGGAGCTCTGGCATCTGTTCGGGCAGAAGGATTTCGTGATGCACTCGCGGTGGCCGAAGTACGACGAGAGCTTCCTGGCGCAGGACGAGGTGGAGTACGGCATCAGCGTCAACGGCAAACCGCGCAGCCGCATCGTGCTGCCGGTGGATATGCTGGACGACGAGGTTCAGGCGTGCGCGCTCGCCGACGAGAAGGTCATCCCGCATATTGAAGGCAAGAAGGTCGTCAAGGTGATTGTCATCCGCGGCCGTCTGGTCAATATCGTCGTCAAGTAGTTGGGGGACACCCGATGAGCATGCAGGAGAAGGTCATCGCCTTCGCCGCAGGCGCGATTCTGCTGGCTTCGGTGGTGCTGGGATACACCGCCCTGTTCGCACAGCCCAAGCTGGGCAAGCCCATCACCGCACTGCCGGGCGTCGCCGCCGACCAAACGACCGGCGAACTGTCAATTGTGCTGCCCGACCCGTCGGCCGATCCCGCGCCCGCTCCCAAAGAACCGCCCCCGCCCGCGGCTGTCTTCCCACTGGACTTGAACCAGGCCTCGGTGCACGAGCTTACGCTACTGCCGGGCATCGGCCCGGTGCTGGCCCAGCGCATCATTGACCACCGCAAGGCGCTGGGGCGCTTCGATAGCGTCAGCCAGCTGCAGGACGTCAAGGGCATCGGCCCCAAGAAGTTCGCCGACATCAAAGACCTGGTGACCGTTGGTGAGTGAGCTGTTGCAGGAAACCGAGGGCGGCGTCATCCTCCAGGTTAAGGTCTCTCCCGGGGCCAAGCGCAACCAGGTCAAGGGCGTGGACGCCGGCGCGCTGAAGGTTGCGGTGACCGCGCCGCCCGAGAAAGGCAAAGCCAACGAGGCGGTGGTGGAGCTGCTGGCGGACTACTTCGGCCTGCCGCGCCGGGAGGTGAGCATTCTGCGCGGGCATACTTCGCGCAGCAAAGTTGTGATGCTTACGGGAGCGTCAATTGAGGATGTGAAAGCGAAGCTCGGCTTGCTGTTCTAAGGCTACTCGCCCTTCTTCTTTCTGATCCGCACCGGCTTGGCCATTGTCCGCAGCGCGCGCATGCAGATCTTCATCTTGGTCTTGTTGCCGTTTTCGTCCAGCACGGTGACCGTGCGCAGGTTCGGCAGCCAGCGCCGCTTGGTGTGCCGCTGCGAGTGGGAGACATTGTGTCCCACCAGCGGTTTCTTGCCGGTTATCTCGCACTTTTTCGCCATATCGGCTTCCCCGCGGGCGCAGGCCCGCTGAAGGGCGGATGAGGATAGCACAGGGGTAGTAGGGTGTCAACCGGAGTGGCGGCGAACGCGCTGGTGTTCTGTTACAATAATATGTGTCCATGAGATTGAGCCGGTCACATGCGCCTGGGAGGGGTGAAGCGGCGTGAAGCCAGCAGCCCGCAAGCGCCTGGCGCAAGTCCTCTGGACCATCCTGTTCTTCGGCCCACCGTTGATTCTAGTTGGTTCAGGAGTCGCCAGCTTTCTCAGCAACCTTGGCACAGGCCCCAGCCCCAAGGAGTACAACGAGCGGGTGGCACCACAGCACTGTGAGGCTCTAAGCACTGCCTTGAATGTGTACTTCGGCAGGTATGGTGCGTATCCTCCAGAGCTTTACGGTGGTCCGAAAAGATGGAAGGACCGGAACAATAGGCGTGTTACCACTCCAAGTCCTGATCCCTTTCTGCGGGAAGGAATCATCAGGAGCTACCCGAGGAATGACCTCCTGCGAAACACAACCCCTAGCGGATTTGACCCAAGATTCGATCCCTATTCGAAATACACGATACACAACCTAGTGTCGTCTCCCAACGATATCGTAGTCCAACATTACATGGCTGTTCTAACGGAGTGGATTGATCACTATAAAGAGCGTGCTACAGAAGACCAGTATAGGGAATGCCTAGAGAATGCTGTGTCCTTCCTGAGGAACGGTGGGAGGATGCAGGCAGCGGGAGGTATTCGAGGTGCGAGCGACTCAGGAGAAGAGGGCCTCGGATACAGTATAACTCCGCTGAGACTCAGCAGGCTATTATGGCACGATGTGCGCTTTTGTTCAGCACCGCGCATTATGGAAGGGAATTTTGGGTATACCCGCGGAGAACATGTGGGCAACAGTGAGACAAACGCGCTATTGTGGATATACGGAAGCTTACCAGACAGAGAGCAGCATTTTGGCCTGGACCTATTGAACGCAGAGACTGGCGAGCTAAAGCCCGATGGCATCCCTGACGGCATCTGCATTCTCTACGAACTCAAGGATGGTGAAGTCGTCAACGTCACCCGCGCGGAGGATATGTAGAGCAAGCGAGCTGCGACCTCTCCCCCTGCTACAATGGCGCGCATGGCCAAGACGATTGGGCTGGCGCACGGCAGCGGCGGCACCAAGACCCGCGAGCTGGTGGAGGTGTTCCGCCGGCGGCTGGGCAATGTGGTGCTGGACGCGCTGGATGACTCCGCGGACCTCGCCCCGGCGGCGCTGGGGCTGGAGGCCGGCGGGCGCGTAGCCTTCACCACCGACTCTTTCACTGTGACGCCGCTCTTTTTCCCTGGCGGGGACATCGGCAAGCTCGCGGTCAACGGCACGGTGAACGACCTCGCCTGCCTCGGCGCCATCCCGCGCTTCCTCTCGCTGGGCGTCATCATTGAGGAGGGCTTCGGCTTCGCCGAGCTGGAGCGCATTGTGGAGAGCATCGCGCAGGCCGCGGCGAAGGCGGGGGTGCAGGTCGCCTGCGGCGACACCAAGGTCGTGGGCCACGGCCAGGCCGACGGAGTGTTCATCAACACCAGCGGCCTCGGCGCCATCCCCGCCGGAGTGGAGCTGGGCGCGCACCGGGCCCAGCCGGGCGACATCCTCATCGTCACCGGCCCGCTGGGCGACCACGCCATCACCATTGCGATTGCCCGCGATAAGCTGCCGATTTCGTCAGACCTTCAAAGCGACTGTGCGCCGCTGACGGGCGTGGTGCAGGCGGCGC
>CAZKNJ010000001.1:72237-89266 GCA_964554185.1 uncultured Planctomycetales bacterium
TCGGGCGAATTGCTCCCGCGCATCTGCTAACATTGACACGATGAAGGCGAACGCAGGACTCCCTTCCGATCCGCTGCTGGCGGAGGTGCTCAGCTTCGCGCCACTGTGGGATGCGGTCGCTGAGCTTTCTCACCCCGACGGAATCCACTTCTACCTGCTTTTCTCCGGCGGACCCGATTCGTTGGCGCTGGCGCTCACGCTGGAGCGCTTCACCGCGTTAGCATCCAAGGCGCAAGGTAAAGCCATCAAGGAGCTGCTGGCGCTCAACCTGCCTCCGGCTGCATCTAAGGCTGCGCGCCACTTCTTCAGCCGTAAGCGAACGGTCAAGCTGACACTGCTTCATCTGAACCACCGGCTGCGCTCAGGCGCGGACGAGGAGCAGGCGTGGGTGCAGGACTTCGCCCGCAAGCGCAAACTCGCCTGCGTCTGCCGCGCGGTGGATGCGGCGAAGTATGCCGCCACGCATAAGATGAGCGTGGAAGAAGCGGGGCGGGTGCTGCGCTACCAGCTGTTGCAGGAGCATTTGCAGCGCGAGCGGAACACCCTCGGCTTCACCGCCCACACGCTTAACGACAACGCCGAAAGCGTGCTCTACGCGCTGGCGCAGCGCACCGGCATCTCCGGCCTGATGGGTATTGCGCCGTCGCTGCACGGCCGCATCCTCCGCCCGCTGCTGGGCGTCCGCAAGGAATACGTTCTTCGCGACCTGAAACGCCGGCGGCAGGACTTCCTGTTGGACGAGACCAACCTGGTGCCCGACCGCCCGCGCACCTTCCTGCGCCATGAGGTCATCCCGCGCCTGCAGGAGCTCAACCCCAAGTTCCTGGAGAATGTCCTCGCGACCTGCGAGAATGTCCAGAGTTACGAAGGGCTGTTCCGCTGGGCGCTGAAGGCGGTGTCGGAAATCGCGCAGGCGGAGAACGCGCGCTGGCACGCGCTGCTGCCGCTGCCGCTGCTGCCCGGCTGCGTGTGGCACGCCTTCGCTCCCGCAAGCTGGGGCGATGACATCGGCGATAGCTTGACGGTCATCTTCCACCACCTGCTGCGCGGCTTCGGCGCGCCGCTGGACTGGAACGAGAGCGTGCGGCTGTCCGGGTGCGTCCGGGCGTCCGAGCCAGCGCGCTTCACCCCCGGCGGCAAAGCATCGCTGGAATACCTGCCGGAATCGGGCTGGCTGCTCATTGTGCGCAGCGCTGAGACAGCTGAAATGGAGCTTGGGGAAGGGAGTATTCAGGTGGGCGCTGGCGTCGTGAAACTGGAACGGTTGGAAGGCTCCGCCCTGAACCAGGAGCTTGATGCTCTGCACGCCCGCGAGCCCAAGTTCGACTTTGCACCTTCACCCGGCTTGGATGCGCCAACCGCAGCATTCAATGCAGTACTGGCGGCAGGCGCAGGTTTGCCGCTCAAACTGCGGTCAGTGAAGCGCGGTGATCGAATGGAGCTTCCGGGCGGCGAGGGCACCGCCAAGCTGTCGGATGTCTTCACCAACGCCAAAGTACCCCGTGCCTTACGGGGCAACTGGGCAGTTTTCGCCGATGCAGCAGGAGAAGTCCTGTGGCTGCCGGGACTGGTTCGGAGCGGCGCCGCTCGAGTTCCTGCGGGGGCGAAGACCGCTTGGTTGTTAACATACTCGCCTACAGGGAAGGTGTAAGTTTTGGACGCAAACACTCGCTTTGTCTATCGAGCATCCGTACTCAATGAGTTGAAACTGCTTACCGGCGCTGAGCCCAAGGAGCAGGACGGCCTGGCATTCGCTGCCGGCGGCGATGGAGTAGGAGTGCTGGCAGTTCTGGATGAAGCCGCCAGTCTGGAGAAGCTGCTTGGTTTCGTTCGCGGGCTCATCGGAGCCGGTGGGAAGTTCCCCCAAGTGATAGTCCCCGCTCCACCTTCGGAGGAGATTCACGAATACTTCTACGTCTATGACTTCGGCGAGACCGCCTGCGAAGTCTCGGTGTTGGCCAAGGCGACCAAGGTGAAGAGCACAACTGGCGTAACCGTGGAGCCTGCACTCGGCCTGCCTGACGAGCTTGCGTCCGGCCTGGCGGAATCGATGCCCTGTGAGGATGAAACCGCCAGTCGCCTGCTCTCTTCTAGCGATGAGGGCCTTGTCGCTTTGCTTGCGTGGAAGGACGGAGCTGCTGTAGGCGCGGCGGCGGTGTTCTGCGCGGATGTGGAGTGCCGGCTGGCGGGGCTCTTCACCTTGCCCTCTGCTCGCGGTCAGGGGGTTGGACGCGCCCTGCTAAGCCACTTTCTGGACACCGCACAGGCACGCGGCTCATTGCTGGTTACCTCGGTCTATCCGGCGGAAACGGACTTCAAGTTCTACCTGGCCAAGCACGGCTTCAGCGACCTGCTGCAATGGCGGAGGTATACCCCGCCCGAGCCTGGTTTCCGCGAAGGCCTGTAAGCGGGCTATAATCTGGCGCGTGCAGCGCCTGCGCCACTTCCTCGGGCTTATCCGCTTTGAGCACACGGTGTTCGCGCTGCCGTTCGCGCTGGTTGCCGCCATCTGCGCCCAGCGCTGGGTGAACTCCCAGCTTGCCTTCAGCGGTGAGCTTCCCCTATTCGCTCCATCCAACAAGTGGGACACGCTGCTCCACGGCGTCATTCCCATCCAGCCGGGCGCAGCGGGCGTCTTCCCTAGCCTTTATGACCTCGGCTTCATTCTGCTCGCCATGGTTTCCGGGCGCACGCTCGCCATGCTGGCAAACCGCATCATTGACGCCGCCATAGACGCCCGCAATCCCCGCACGGCTTCGCGCCACATTCCGCGGGGCGTCGTGACATTGCGCCAGGCTGCTCTGTGGGCGGTTTTCTTCGGTGTAGTCTTTCTCTTCTCGGCGCTCGCTCTGAACCTCTGGTGCTTCCTACTCGCCCCGCTGGCGGCAGCGTGGCTGGTTTTCTACCCCTATGCCAAGCGCTTCACCCCGTTTGCCCATTACGTTTTGGGAGGCGCCCAAGCCATCGCGCCGCTTGGCGTGTTCCTCGCCGTCACCGCCCACTTCTCCTGGGAGATACTTCCGCTTGCGCTTGCCGTCGGGATCTGGGTCGGCAGTTTTGATATCTATTACGCGCTGCAGGATGTGGAGTTTGACCGCGTTGAGGGATTGCGCTCCCTGCCAGCCAACTTCGGGGCTCAACCGGCGATGGCCGCTGCGCTCATCGGGCACCTTGCCACCGGCGCGCTGCTGCTGTGGTCCTGCTACCTCTTTGAGCTGGGGATTACCATGGTCGTGGTGACTCTGGCCTTCACCGCCGCGCTCGTTGCCGAGCATCTAATCGTGCGCGCCCGCCGCGAACTCATAGGCTTGGCGTTTTTCACGCTGAACGGCGTCACCAGCGTGGCCTACTCGCTAGCGGTTGTCCTCGCAGTGCTAGCCGGCTAGAACTTGCCCAGCACCGCGCGGGCGATGACGATGCGCTGAACCTCGCTGGTTCCCTCACCGATTTCGCAGAGCTTCATATCGCGGTAGTACCGCTCCACCGGATAGTCCACGGTGTAGCCGTAACCACCGTGTATCTGGATGGCGTGGTCGGTGACGAAGTTCGCCACCTCGCTCGCGTACAGCTTGGCCATCGCGCTTTCCTTGGTCACCCGCTCGCCCTTATCCAGCTTGCGGGCGGCGTTGTAGATGAGGTGCCGCGCCGCCTCCATCTGCGTGGCCATATCGGCGATGTAGCCCTGGATGGTCTGCATCTTGCCAATGGGCTTGCCAAAGGCTACGCGCTGCTTTGCGTAGGACACGGCGGCCTCCAGCGCCGCTTGGGCGATGCCGAGCGCCATTACGCCGATGACGATGCGCCCTTCATCCAGCGTTTCCATGAAGTGCTTGAAGCCGTCGCCTTCCTCGCCCATCAGGTTGCCTTTGGGGACTTTGCACTTGTCGAAGAACAACTGGCTTGTGCAGCTGCCCCGCAGGCCGAGCTTGTCCTCGTCCTTGCCGGGCTTGAATCCCTCAAAGCCCTTCTCGATGATGAAACTGGAGATGCCGTAGCTGCTGGGCTGACTTGGGTCGGTCTTGGCGGTGATGACGAGCATGTCGGCCACGCTGCCGTTGGTGCAGAACATCTTGTCCCCGCTGATGAGCCAGTAATCTCCGTCCAGCTTGGCCAGGGTCTTAGTGGCACCGGCGTCACTGCCGGCTTCCGTTTCGGTCAGGCCGAAGGCGCCGATCCACTCGCCACTGCAGAGCTTAGGCAGGTAATTGCGTTTTTGCTCTTCTGAGGCGAAGCGGTAGATGGGGTAGGCGCACAGGCTGGTGTGCGCCGCCAGCGTGATGGCCGTTGTCCCGCAAGCGCGGGCGACTTCCTCCATGATGATGATGAAGCTCGTGACATCCATCCCGGCGCCGCCGTACTCCTCAGGAATGTGGGCTCCAAGGAATCCCAGTTCGCCCATCATCTTGAATGCTTCCAGCGGGAAGATGTGCTTTTCGTCCAGCTCGGCCGCGCGCGGCTTAAGCTCGTTTTCGGCAAACTCCCGTACATTTTCGCGCAGTAACTGGTGTTCTTCGGTGAAATAGTCCATGCTGGCCCCCTTTGTTGATCCTAGAGATTATAGGCATTGATGTTAAATCCGCAAAGCGCCAGCCCCGATGATATAATCGCACCTTGATAAGGGGGACCATATGACCAAACTGTGGATAGCAGTCGGCGTTTCGATTTTGGCGGCCATCTTTGCTGCCGGTATCGCGCTTGCCCAGGACAGCCCGGAGGGCGGCAACACCCAGGCGAATATCACCTACAACATTACTGAGCTTGGCGTGGTTGAAGTGCTGGAGAGCTGGAAGGGGATGAAGATGGAGAAGGGAACCTACCCCTATTTCTCCGCCACCCGCGAGAGCGGTATCATCCCGGTGCGCGTAGAGGACTACTCCTTTGCCGTCAGCTTCGCCACCCGCTCCTACCTCAAGCGCGAGGAAGGCCGGGTGTATTTCGTGACGCCGGACTTCTACTACTCGGACAGTCCGCTGGACGTGCATATCACGCTGCGCGTGCCGGATAATCTGGCGTACGTGAGCTCCAATGTTGAGGCGGCTTCTATGGATGGCAACACGATTCGATGGGAGCTCCCCGGTGCCGTGCACATGTTTGTCCGCGCGGAGTTCACGCAGACCAGCCCCTTTGCGCCGCCGGCCTACCCGACCGGCGAGCTGTTCCAGGTAGACCCGGCTACGCTGCCGGAGCTATCCGCCGACGATATTCCGCGATCCCCCGATGAAGCGCTCAAGGAACTGGAGACTATCATCAAGATGATGCAGGCGCAGGATAACGTTGATCCCGACATGGTGCGGGTGCTGCGCCGGTCGCTCTCCAAGTTCTACTACTTGTTTGCGGTTTATGGGCTGGTGCATGAGTACCAACCGCCCGTGGTAGAAGAATCAGAGGAGTAGGCCGAACGGTTCCGGCCTGATCAAGGAGTTGAGGAACATGCGGCAATTGGGCATTAGGCTTGCCGCGCTTGCGCTGGCGGCGTTCCTGCTGCTCGTGCCGATTATTAGCTGCAGCGGCATGTCCGCTTCCATCTGGCTGGGAAGCAACTCGTACCGCTCTCACAGCTACCGTTACTACGCCCCCTACGCCTTCATTGAGAGCCACCGGTTTTACGTGTACTGGGAGTTTCACCGCAGTTACGTGCGCTACCGCGGAGACATCTACTACATCACCATTCACAGCGACGGCAGGGCCTATGCGCCCTACAGCTTGGTGGTTCTCCTGCGGTAAGAGGCGCGCAAGGCGTGTGCTAAAATCCTGCCGCTCATGGAGCTCCTGCTCGTACTCGCCGAGATTGTCCTGACCATCGCGGTCATCCTCTTTGCCGCGGAGCTGTTCACCAATGCGATAGAGTGGGTGGGCCGCCGCTTCGAGCTGTCCCAGGGGATTGTCGGAAGCGTGCTTGCGGCGGTTGGCACCGCTCTTCCCGAGACCTTGGTGGCGATAGTCGCAATCTATCTTGGGGCTACGGGAGCGGTCTCTAGCGGTCATGCCATCGGCGTCGGCGCCATCCTCGGCGCGCCATTCATGCTCGCGACCCTGGCGTTCATGATGACCGGCCTCGCGTACTTCATCACCAAGCGAACGGGTAAGCGTACGGCTGCATTCGCCGTGGATATGAAGGTTGCAGGCAAAGACCTAGCCTATTTTGTCGTCGCCTATTCCATCGCCATAGCGCTTGGCCTGGTGAAGCACTACTACTATCCGGACGGGCCCGTGATGCGCGTGGTGGATATCACCATTGCCGTCATCCTCGTGGTCATATACGTAGGTTACGTCAAGCTGCTCTCCAATGCCGGTGACAAGATGTCCAATTGGAGCATCGGTCAACTCCATTTCCAGCGCAACTGCGACGGCACTCCGCTGCGCCGCTGGATGCTCTTCCAGCTATTCATCGCCATGGTGCTGATGTTTGCCGGCAGCCAGTTTTTCGTGCGAGAAGTGCAGCACCTGTCCGAGATGATGCGCATTCCACCACTGGTTCTGGCGCTGCTGCTGGTTCCGGTGGCGACGGAGCTGCCAGAGAAGTTCAACTCGGTGCTCTGGGTCAGTCGTGGCCGCGACACACTGGCAATGGGGAACATCAGCGGCGCTATGGTTTTGCAGGCCACTTTTCCGGTGAGCATAGGGCTGGTATTCACCGAATGGAGTTTCTCGCTAGTCTCCCTGGAGGCCTTCTCTGCTTTCCTCGCGCTGCTATCCGCGGCGATACTCATCGTCGGCTGGAAGCGCACCGGAAAACTCCACCCCGGACTGCTGATGATTGGCGGCGCTCTCTACGTCATATACATGGCGCTGGTCATCGTGATGTCCTCCGGCGCAGGGCCAGCCCACTGAGATGAAACGCATCGTTGCTCTTATCACGCTCGCATGCTTGGCTGCGTTCATTGTCGCCGCCGAAGCTGACGCCGCCGAGGTTCGCTCGGTTTCTTTCGCCAAAGACGAGGCACTTGTCCGGCTTACTCTGGCGTTTGACCAGCTTCCTTCATACGAGATACGTGACCTCACCGAGCCCGTTCGCGTCGAGATCGTGATGCTCGAGACGAAGCTGGCATCTGGAGCAGCCCTGGCCAAGGTGGTGTACCCGCTGCTGGCGGTGAACAGCTTCCAGGGCAAAGACAACCTGTCCGTTTCTTTGAAGCTGCCGGGCGTGTACCCGTATGAGGTGGCGGAGAAGGAAAACGCGCTGATTCTTACTTTTCCGCTGAGCTTCACCAACACGTTGACGATACCGGTAGCACACGGCATCGATCTGAGCATAGAGCGCGAAAGCAATGGCGCCGCCTACTACGAGAGCTTCTACACCAGCCTGCCGCCGGAGGTAGTTGCCTCTCGGCTGCATCTCGTGGTGGCCGCCAGCTACGGTGCGAAGACGCTGCCGTTATCTGTGATGGCGGCGAAGGAGAGCTCATTGCTGGCGCTGAACGCCGGGTACTTCGACGCGGGCGGGACTCCCGTCAGCCTGGTAGTATCCGACGGCGTTCTTGCCGCTCTGCCGGTTAAGCCCACGCGCGCGTCGCTCATCGTTGATCAGTCGGGGAATGGGTTTATCTCGCGCTCAAAGCTGGAAGTGTGGCTAATGGCGGACGGGAAGAGGGTGCGGGTTGACGGTTTCAACCAGGCCCCGAAGGATGGCACCGTGATCGCCTACAGCCGGCTTTTCCCGAAATCCAAGCTCAGGGCGGACGCAACCTACTACCGTCTGTCACCCGAGGGCGTAGCGCCGGTCGGCTACTCGCAGGTGGTGCAGGAGTCGTTTGAGGACTACATTCTCGCCTTGCACCTCTCCCCGGAAGCCGATCCCTTCAAGTATTCCCGCAACGTCACGTTCAACTGGCAGCTGACGCGCGGAAGCGGCGAGGAAATCGCTGTGCGGCTGGCGGTGGACGGAGCGCCGCTGCTGGTGGAGGAAGGCCGCATAAACATCACGGTTGAGAAGGACGAGGCGCCGGCGAACATCGCTAACTCCGTGCGCGCCCGCACCGCAGTCGGCTTCGACCGCGCGGGAAACCTGATATGGTTCGTGGCCCGGGAGGATGACGAGAGCTCGGTGCCTGGATTGTCGCTGCAGGAGCTGGCGGAGAGAATGCTGCGCCTTGGCGCCTGTACGGCGCTCAACCTTGACGGCGGCGGGAGCAGTGAGATAGCGCTGCTCGGTGTGCCACTGAATCTCCCTCTGGAGAAGGAGCGCAAGTTGCCGGTTTGCCTGGTGATGAAGTGAAGTGGTGCTCAGACCACGTGTAGCTTGCGTTGCTGTCGCGCGCCCATCAGCTCTAGTTGGAAGCGCTTTGCCGCGAGGAAAGACTTCACCAGGTAGTCGTCAATCTCGTTCAGCTCCGGCTCCCGGGATGAACTTCGTCCTCGATCTATCCGCCTGGCTGCGGCTTCGCGGCTGTTTTCCAGCATCACATTGCCGTCGTAGCCCGTCTGTCCCAGCAGCCGCGCCAGCCGGTCAAAGTCAAACGAACCGGTGTAAGGAATAAGGTGCAGGTCCCGCTGGCCGAAGTTGTCCGAGAGGTGCAAGTTCTTAATGAGCGGGGCGTAAGCCTCAATGAAGCTGAACGGTTCAGGGTTGCCCATGCTGATGTGGCAAGTGTCTAGGCAGAGGTAAATGTGGTTGCTTTCGTAGGCTTTCAGCAGCTTCACCAGCATTCTGTGGTAGGACTGGGTGAAGGGCAGGTTCTCTACGCAGAAGAGAATCCCCTTTTCCGCGGAGTACTCGCCAAGGGTCTTGAACGAATCAAGCCCGAACGGCACGCGGGCGTCCATCTCGTCCTCGGTCATGAGCTCCTTGTTGCAGACGTGGACGGTAACTGCGCGGCCACCCATCTCCTTAGCGGCGTCAACGGCGAACTTGTAAGTGGCGATGGTCGCCTGGCGTGCATGCTCGTTGGGCGATGTGAGATCCAGGAAGATGTCGATCGGCGTGTGGATGTAGTCCACAAAAAGCCCCAGCCGTTCACACAAGTCGGCAACCTCGGAGATACGCTTCTTCTCGAAATAGGTGAAGTGGGTGGCTTTGTGGCCGAAAGCCACCGCGTCAAAGCCCGCCTGGCGGATACGCGGCAGCAGAGATTCGAGCGGGTAGGTGTAGTCCACCAGCGTGGAAATGCCGATTTTTGGCTGCGACGAGTCGCGCACTAGTGCGATTCTATACCCGTTGGGCGGTTCTTTCAACCAGAAGCGCCGGTGTGAGCTGCGGCGTCTCTACTGCTGAGCCGGCGAATCAGCCCCATGGGCGTGCATTCGCTGCCCTGTCCCAGCGGATTATCGGTCAAGGCGGCGGCGACCTCGTCGAACCGCGCCCTCTCGAAACTTGCGTCAATCACCCAGGGATACTGGATGTCATTGACGTCAACCACGCAGGCGTCCAGCCCGGTCGCTTCCTTGATGGCGGCGCAGGTCTCGCGGATTCTTAGCGGCCCGGGCACCACGCACTCAAAGTACCGCTCAATCGCCATCGTGTGTTCGGCGTCAATCATCTTGGTTGACCGCCCCGCGACTATATAGAAATCGCCGGTGCGCCGCAAGACAATCTTGCCGAAGGCCGAGGCGGCGGTTCCCATCAGGATGCGTAACACGCCCACTTCCTCGATGGCCACTTGCATCGCGTAGGGGCTGCGCAATCCCACTCCGTATTTGCTCTTGGTGACGAGGCGCGAGAGGAAACGCGCAAGCGAAGAAACGTGAATCCCGGAGATATGTCGGGCGCGCCCCTGAATAATCGCCAAGCCGGTCTCCGCGAAGAAGAGCACATCGCCCTCCTGGGCTTGGGGTACGGCGTAGCGCCGTACCACCTCTACCACATCATCATCTTCCGTTAGCACGTGGGTCTTCACCGGGATGCGCAGGTAGCGCGCCGCGCCGACGGAAATGACGGGGTCCTTCATCTTGCCCATTGCGGGGATTATAGCAGCGCCCCAGCCTTGCCGGAGCGGCGCATCCCTGCCATAATTCCGCTCGTGCGCAACAAGCTTTACCTCATCGGCTTTCCGGTGGAGCATTCGCTCTCGCCCCAGCTGCACAACTCGTGCTTCGAGAAGATGAAGATGCCGTTGACCTACTCCCTGCGCGCGATTCCTCCCGCGAGCTTTGAGGAGGATGTCCGGGCGATGCTGGCGGAACAGGACTTCCTCGGCGCGAATGTCACCAGCCCGTACAAGCTTCGGATTGTCCCCCTGCTGGAAGAGCTTCGCGGAGATGCCGCCGAGATCGGAGTGGTCAACACCATCGTCCGAGAGAACGACGGGAAGTTCGTCGGATTCAACACTGATCCAACAGGCTTTCTGCACGCACTACGCGAGTCCGGTCTGGAACAGGTGCGAAGCGTCCTTGTGTTTGGCACCGGCGGCGGCGCCCAAGCGGTTCTTCTCGCACTGACGCGCGTCGGATGCGGACGCTTCGTGGTTGTGCATCGCAGCGAGCGCAATGTTGATGCGGTGAGAAAGCTCATGTCCAAACTTGGGCAGCGGGTCAGAATGGTCTCGCTCGCCCAGTTCCAGGGCTTTTTCAAGTGGGCGGAGCGCGAAGAAGTCTTCGGCGAGCCCAGCGGGCTTTTCAAGGGCGACTACGGCTTCGAAGCGGACAACTCCGTCTACGAAGGCTGCGAGAGCACAGGTTTCGACAAGGGCCCCAAGAAGTTTGACCTGCTGGTGAACGCCACGCCAATGGGGCTGCATCCGCACCCCCAGGAAACCATCGCCGACCATCCGCGCTTCTTGCGGCTGTTCCTCGCAGTCGCTGACCTTGTATACAATCCGCTGCAAACGAAGTTGCTCTTCCTCGCCCAGATGCAAGGCTGCCAGACGATCAATGGGCGCCGCCCACTTCAGCATCAGGCAGCGCTGTCACGCGAATTGTGGTTGCGCCAGTTGCAGCTAAGCGGCGAGAAGCGCGAGTGTTAGAATTGTCCGGTGAAGCGGGGGCACGCACTTCAGGTTATTGACGCTAACCTCAACCGGCTGCGCGAAGGACTCCGCGTGGCTGAAGACTTCGTCCGTTACCTTCCCGGGGTTGAAGCTGCTTTCGGGGAGTTGAAGGATGTGAGGCTAGCGGCAGGCAGGCTGGAGCGCGAGCTGCGCGACCGCCTGGGCGAAGAACTGGCTCGCGCCCGCAGGCTGGAGCGCGACTCCGGGAAGAGCCGCACGCCGCCGGCGGAAGCTGACCGTCGGCCCGAGGACATCGCGCCAGCCAATCTCAAGCGCGCGCAAGAGGCCGCCCGCAGCATCGAGGAGTGCCTCAAGGTTATTGGTGAGCGCAAGACTTCAACCGAATGGAAGAAGCTGCGTTTCCAGCTGTACGCGGTTGAGACCAACGTGCTTCTTCAGACGGTGCAGCCGGCAAGAGCGAAGCTGTTCGCTGACAAGCTGCAGGACTTCCCGCTATATCTCGTGGTGGACGAGCTCAATACTCAGAAGCAGTCTCCGCAAGAACTGATGGCGCGCTATTATCGTGCTGGCGGAAGAGTGGCGCAGCTACGAATGAAAAACTGGGAGGCGCGAGACCTGTACCGGCTAGCGCGGAACTTGATGAATACCCACAGCGACTTGCTGCTCATCGTCAACGACCGGCTGGATGTTGCCCTTGCAGCGGGAGCGCACGGCGTGCATCTCGGAACCAGCGACCTTTCTCTGGGCGCCATTGGTGGTATACGCGGTGAACTCATTGTCGGTATTAGCGCGCGTACCGAAACGGCAGTGCGCCACGCGGCGAAGGCCGGCGCGGACTATATCGGCGTAAGCGCCATTTTCCCGACCTCGTCCAAGAAGCGGCAGCCGGTAGTCGGGCTGCAAGAGCTCCAGCGCGTGGCAACCGTTTCGCCGGTGCCGGTGGTGGCGATTGGTGGTATCAACGCGGACAACATTGCTCATGTCCTGCGTCATGGCGCGCTCGCTGCCGCAGTAATTTCCGCTGTTGCCGATAAGGATGACGCCGCCAGGCTTTACCGCACCGTGCGTAGTCTGGGCCGCAAGAGCAAACGTTAGCGCGCCTGATTCCATCGGGAGGTGGGTGTGATGAAAAGCATTCTTCTGACCATTCTGGTGGCAATCCTGCTCAGCATCGCGGCGCAGGCCAGCCGCTTTGAGGATCTGGCTGGGAGGTCCGCCGAACCCATAGCCGCTGCGCTGGCTCAGGTGGGGCTAACGCCGGAGGAGGTCACCTTTGACTTCGCGGATATGGGCTTCTATGGCGGCGACCGCTATCGGCTGCAAGCGTTTGACGCGTTCGCAGGGAATCCATGGAAGATACCCGGCTACGTCGAGACCTTCCGCCGCAGCGCCTTTGAAAACGCCGCCAATCCGGGGAAGCTCATGCAAGTTGCCCAGGGGCGCACGGGTAACGCCGTGCGGCTGGGGCTCATCGGCGACCCGCTGGAGCCCTACATCGCGAGGGCGGACGCACTGCCGGCCGGTGAAGCCATGGTTGATTCGATCAAAGGGCTGTATCAGTATCTTGGCGATGACTTGAGCGCGGACGAGCAGTCGTATCTCACGCAGACCGTCCCTACGGTGCCGGAGCCGGTGGCGAAAGCGGCGGCGCTCTTCTTCTTCACTTTGCCCGAAGTCCTGGCATACCGCGATGCGGCGCTGTATCCGGTCAGGACGCGGCTGCAGACGCTGGATACGCCCGATGCAGCGAAGCTGCTCTACGGCTGGATGACGCAGGAGTCGGAGCTGAGCGGTCTGGAAGCGGCCACGCGGGCGTCCGAGATGGACCTGCTCATTGAAGACCTGCTGGACGAACTTGATTTCAACTACCTGAACACCGGCGCCACGCTGCTGGCCTACGCCGCGGGGAAGGTGCGAGATATGCTCAAGGAGACGCCGCCGACCGGCGAATACAGCTTCGTTTTTGACACGCCGCTGGGAATGATTGCGCTCAACGGCGCGCAGACCGACAGCTACTCGGCCTTCCTGCCGTACTTGCTGGTGATTGACACCGGTGGCAATGACGCCTACGCGGGCGGAGCGGCGAACCTGAACCTCGCGAGCCCCGTAAGCGTGACGATTGATCTCTCTGGCGACGACACTTACGAGAGCACCACGGAGGATGCCCCGTCCTTCGGGGCCGGGGTGTTCGGCTACGGCTATCTCCTGGACTGTGCCGGCAATGACACCTATAAGGCCGTCCACTACTCCCAGGGCGCCGGGCTGTTCGGCGTTGGCCTGCTGCTGGACGAAGCCGGCGACGACCACTACTCCGCCGTGACCTCCAGCCAGGCCAGCGGCACCTTCGGCACCGGCATCCTCTCCGACCTTGCGGGCGCCGACAGCTATGACTGCTACGCCTACTCCCAAGGCTACGGCTTCACCATGGGCGTGGGATTGCTGGTGGATCTGCAGGGCGACGACCGCTACACCGCCAACGACGAGGACATCAAGTATCCGTCCGCTCAGTCCCAGGAGCACAACGGCTCGCTCTCCCAGGGCTTCGGCTTCGGCAAGCGGGGCGACTACAACACCGGCCACTCCTGGGCCGGTGGCGTGGGGATGCTGTTCGACTCGGCGGGTAACGATGGCTACTCCTGTGGCGTTTTCGGCCAGGGCGCGGGCTACTGGTACGGCGTGGGCATCCTCTCCGACGCCGCCGGCGACGACAGCTACACCGGCCACTGGTATGTCCAGGGCTCCGCCGCGCACTTCGCTATCGGTATCCTGGATGACGCGGCAGGTAACGACCACTACTTCGCGGATATGAACATGGCGCAGGGCGCGGGTCACGACTTCTCATTGGGCTTCCTGGTGGAGCGCGCGGGCAATGACACATACGACGCGCCCAACCTATCACTCGGCGGCGGCAACGCCAACGGCATCGGAGTGTTCTGGGATTTCGCCGGTGACGACACCTACAACGTCTCCGCCGCCACCACCTTTGGCCGCGACAACAACGGCCCGCGTGGCGGCCTGCGCGACTTCATCCGCGGCCTGGGGCTCTTCATTGACACCGGCGGCAATGACACCTACCCGGCTTCCTACGCCTTCGCCGGCAACAACCGGATGTGGATCCAGCGTAGCACTGACGAGGCCAATCCGCTGCCCCTCACCGAACTCGGCGCCGGGGTGGATACCGAAGTGCCGATGCCCTGACCGGCTTGCAGCCCTGTGCTAGACTCTCCGCGATGAGAATCGTGGAAGACGGCACTGAACCCGCATACGGCACCGAGCTTACGCCCGCCGAAGTGGTGGCGGAGCTGGATAAATACATCATTGGCCAGGACCAGGCCAAGCGCGCCGTGGCCGTGGCCATCCGCAACCGCTACCGCCGCGCCCGCGTGCCGGAGAGTCTACGCGACGAGATAATCCCCAAGAACATCCTGATGATCGGCCCCACCGGCGTAGGCAAGACCGAGGTCGCCCGCCGTCTGGCGCGCCTGATCAAAGCCCCGTTCGTGAAAGTGGAGGCCACCAAGTTCACGGAGATCGGCTATGTCGGCCGCGATGTAGACAGCATCATCCGCGACCTCACCGAAGTTTCGGTGCGCACCGTGAAGCTGGAGCGGATGCGGGTGCTGTCGGACCGCCTGGCGTCTGCCGCCGCCTGGCGGGTGGTGGACATTATGCAGCCGCGCCCTTCGCCCGCCGGCCCGATGAAGACGCCCGAGGAGATTGACCGCGAGAAGCAGCGCAGCGCCCAGTTTGAGCGTGTGCGCGCCAAACTCCACGAGCGCGTGATGAGCGGCGCGATGGACGAACAGAAGGTGCGGGTCAACCTGCCGGAAAGCCAGCCCAAGTTCATGCAGGTATTCTCCTCCCAGGGCCTGGAGGAGTTGGGGATGAACCTCCAGGAGATGTTCTCCGATTTCAGCGATAAACCCAAGAAGGAGCGCGAAGTGACCGTGGCCGAAGCGCGCCGCCACTTCCTGCAGGAAGAGGTGGAGAAGGAGATTGACCAGGAGAAGGTCCTGCGCGAGGCCATCGAGCGCGTGGAGCAAACCGGCATCGTCTTCATTGACGAGATTGACAAGATAGCTTACAAGGAAGGCCAGCAGTCCGGCCCCGATGTCTCGCGCGGCGGCGTGCAGCGCGACCTGCTGCCGCTCGTTGAGGGCAGCACTATCATCACCAAGTACGGCCCGGTGAAGACCAACCACGTCCTCTTCATCGCCGCCGGCGCGTTCAGCGTCACCAAGCCCAGCGACCTCATCCCCGAGTTCCAGGGGCGCTTCCCGCTGCGCGTGGAGTTTGACTCGTTGTCGGCCGAGGACTTCGGGCGCATCCTGGTGGAGCCGGAAAACGCGCTGACGCTCCAGTACCAAGAGCTGCTGGCGACCGATGGCGTCGCGCTCAAGTTCACCAAGACCGGCGTGAAGGCGCTGGCGCAGCTCGCAGCAAAGGCCAACTCTATGCTGGAAAACATCGGCGCCCGTCGGCTCTACACCATGCTGGAAAAGGTGCTGGAGGAAATCTCCTTTGAGGCGCCCTACGCCGCGCCACGGTCAGTCACAGTTGACCGCAAGTACGTGGAGTCCCGCGTCGGCGACATCCTCGCGGAGAAGGACCTGGCGGAGTATATTCTGTAGGCGGGCAACGCGCTGGAGCTTCGTGAGAAGCTAGTCCGTCCTTGTTGCAGGGGCCTTTACTTCTTTTTCAAGCGCCTTCCTTAGGCGCGAGACACGCTCTCTAATCTTCTGCAGTTGCTCTTCATCGGTCGGCTCTTCAGATACGACCGCCCCGGAGTCTTGCTTCACGACGGCTCCAGGCTCGTCCATTGCATTGATGGTCAATTCGAGAGCCTCAATAAGGGGCCCAATCCATTCCTCATGGATTTCAGCCAGCTCCTGTTTCAAGTCTGGTGACGCCTGGGCAGCACTGATAGAAGTAAAGACGAGGAAGAAAGCGTAGCCTTGATCTTTGTCTTCGTCCTCGGGATACAGGTCCGACAAATGGTCTACAGCGTCCACTGTCAGCAGTACAGTCCCCCAATCTCCTCTCTCGGATGCGTCAGCGGCTACCATAGCATCGATCATACCGAATGTGCTAAGCGGTTCTGATGAAAGCAGAGCATACCTCGAAGCGGGCTGCCGTGCTGGGCCTTCAAGCGAATCCAGAGAGCGGATGTAGCTGAACCAAGTCGGCTCTCTGACAAGCCATCCTCGCTTTGACCGTAGGAATCGCTTTAAATAGGGCAGCGCTTGCTTACTATACTGTTGCCTCTCTGCGTCCGTTGCCTTCAGCCAGATATCTGCACCCCTCTCGCTGACAACAGCCTGGTATGCAGCCTGGATAGCGATCAGTCTTGAGAAAGCGTCTCGCGGCGCTATTCTTGATGCACGTGCGAGAATCTCGGCATGCGCTTGGTGGAGCGTCTCCATGAAGTCTCTTGAGAAAGCAGGTTCCTCGCCCTCAGAAAGGGCATACCGCAACTGCTCTCTTGATATCACTAGTGCCAGAAGAAGGAGGTGTGGCCTATCCGTGAGTTTGTTGAGGAACTCTGGGCTGATGTATGGCGTGAGGAACTGCTCAGTAAACTCGGGTTGTTCGTAGTTCTGAAACCACCAGACCATGTAGAGCATTATCTCGGGACAAGTGCTCGGGTTGTTAAGGATTTCATATGCCTTGTCGCGGAGGTCCTTTGGTGCCGTTTGATCGGAGAGGTCGTCAAAGGTGGAATTGGGATTGTCCAGAAAGTCATCCCACCACTTCGAGACCCAGCTCCTAGTTTCATCCATGAATTGCAGCACATCATCCGGCAACAATACCACTGTGGTCTTCGGCTCGGTGGGCGTTATGATGCGATACCCAAGAAGAGATACAGCGCTCTCTCCGTCAAGTTCGCGCAGTGGCACTAAACAAAGCACGGCTGCGAGCGCGAAGACAATCAGAATGGAGATTGCTACATTCCGCAGCTTCACAACAGGATGATTGTAACACGGCGCCGCTACGGGAGGTTATCAAGAAACTGCGTGATCGCGGCCGCATACTCCTTCCTGCCCACCACAGACACATCGTTGTGCCCCGCGCCGGGGATGAATAGAACTGCCTTGGGCTCATTCGCGGCAGCGTACAAACGCCGGGCGTAGTACGGCGGGACGGTA
>CAZKNJ010000002.1:0-8894 GCA_964554185.1 uncultured Planctomycetales bacterium
GCTGATGCCCGGCAATACACTGCGGTTGGCACTCCTGCCACCCCCGCAGGCCGCCGCCATCAGCAGAACCAGCGCCATCAAGATGATGGCGTTAACAAGGTTTTTGCTCATAACAGCACCTCAACTGAATAAATTACCTGAAACGGATGATTACAGTGCATGTGCTCCGCAGCCACTTCCGCTGGGAACACCACAAAAGTGAAGCGATCCCCGCGTGACAGAACACATCGCGCACGGTTCGCTTTCCTCGATGAACGAAAGTTGAATCTCCAGGCGTGCGCACTACTTGGCGCACCACACGCCGAGAGATGTCCAGCTCATTCCCCACAGGGATTCTACCACAAATCGTCCGTTTGCGCTGCAAGTCTCAAGGACATTATCCCGGCCTCCCCGCAAGGCGCCGAACTTGGCGATAAGCTATAATCCCTGTCTTGGTTGCATAACCGGTACTGGTGAACTATGGAATTCGAGCTCATTCAGAAAGCTGACAACAAGGCCTCGGTCCGCGCTTCGCTTGACGCGAAGGAGGTTGGGCGCTTCTATGACCACGTACTCAACTACTACAACCAGAAGCTGAAGATACCAGGTTTCCGCAAAGGGAAGATCCCCCGCCATATGCTCATCAGCCGCATCGGGATGGACGAGCTGCTGGAGCAGATACGGGCGGAGATTAAGGATGCAGCTGTCCGCGAGGGCACCGAGAAGCTGGAACTGGACGTGCGCTCCAACCGCGTGGACTTCACCGAAGAGCCTGCTCCCGAGGAGGGGAAGCCCTGCCAGCTCGTTTTTGAGGTCGCGCTGATGCCGGAAATCACCATTCCGGACTACCGCCAGTTCCGCATCCCCATCAAGAAGGTGGAGATAGATGACGAGATGCGGCGCCGCTACCGCGAGCGGCTGCTTGACCGCTTCACCGAGTACGAAGACAAAGACGGGCCCGCCAAGCTCGGCGACGCCATCGTCTACAGCCTGAAGACCACGTTTGACGACGGCGCCAAGGAAGCCCCGCTGAAGCACAAGGATGTGCTTTACGAGCTTGGCCGTGAGGAGAACCTGCCCGGCTACGATGAGCACTTCGAAGGAGCGGAGGCGGGCGGCAAGCTGACCTTTGAGCACGCTATGCCCAACGACTTTCCGAACCGGCAGGTCGCCGGCAAGTCGCTCATCTTTGAGGCCGAAGTCTCCAAGGTGAAGAAGGTGGTCAAGCCCGACCTTACCGACGCCTTCGTCAAGGCGAACTTCCAGATGGACACGGTGGAGGAGTTTAGCCGCTACATCAACGAGACGCTTGAATACGAAGTAACTGAAGGCGAGAAGCAGTACAAGCAAGAGGTGGCGCTAGAACACCTGCTCGGCCGCATGGCGGTGGAGCTCTCGGACGACATGGTTAAGGAAGAAGTGGATTATCTTGTGTCGGCCCAGGACCGCCAGCTGCACCAGCAGAACACAACGCTGGAGGATGCGCTCAAGGAGCGCGGGCAGTCCTTGGAGGAGTTCCGCGAAGGTCTGCGCGAGCGCGCGGTGCGCCGGCTTAAGGAGTTCTTGGCGGTGCGCGCCATCGCCCGCGCGGAGAAGACGGGCGTTAGCGACGAAGAACTTTCGCGGTACGCTGGGTCCTTCATGCGCCAGTACCGCCTCGATTCGAAGGATATGAAGAAGCTCCTGAAAAACCGCGAGTTTCTCAACGACGCGATGATGGAGCTTCTGCGCGCGAAGGTGTTCAAGCATGTCGCTGACAGCGCGCAGTTCTATTATGAGGGCGAGGATGAACCGCCTGACGAGGGCGAAGCAGCCGAGCCCGGCACTTCCGGCAGCGACCAAGGAGAGGCGAAATGACCTTTTACATTCCCTACGTCATCGAGCAATCGAGCTATGGTGAGCGGGCTTACGACATCTACTCCCGGCTCCTTAAGGACCGCATCGTTTTCGTGGGCACCGAGGTCGATGACCAGCTGGCCAACGCGGTCATCGCCCAGCTGCTCTTCCTCGAAAAGGAAGACCCCAGCAAGGACATCGACCTCTACATCAACAGCCCCGGCGGCACGGTGGTGGACGGCCTCGCCATCTACGACACGATTCAGCTCATCAAGCCCGATGTCAGCACAATCTGCGTCGGCTTCGCCGCCAGCATGGCCGCGATTCTCCTGGCCGGGGGAACCAAGGGCAAGCGCTTCGCTCTGCCCCACGCCCGCATCATGATCCACCAGCCTATGGGCGGTTTCCAGGGCGTAGCGGCTGACGTGGAAATCCATGCCCGCGAGGTGCTGGAGGCGCGCCAGAAGCTATATGAGCTTATCTCGCTGCACAGCGGCAAGCCGGCCGACCAGGTGGCCAAGGACGCCGACCGCGACAAGTTCTTCAGCCCGGAGGAGGCGAAGGAATACGGGCTGATTGACGAGATAATCACCAGCGACGCGAAGTCGCGCGAGCGGAAGAAGTAGCCCGCCCGTACCGGAGCTATGCAGTTGGTCGCTAGGCGTTGACCGTCACGTTGGCAGACATCGGGAAGTTCTCTATCTTCACGAGGTCGCCTTCCTCCAGCCCCTCTTTCACCTCGTAGTGCTCGTAATCCGTGACCCCTAGCTTCACTTCCCGCTTCTCGGGCACGCCCTTGTCGCTACGGACGAACACCACGTACTCGTCGGGCTTGTCGCCCGGCCGGATGGCGGCAAAGGGCACCAGCAGCAGGTCCTCGTACTGCTTGGTGGTGATCTTGATGGAGGCGGTCATGTTGGCCAGCAGGCTGCGGTCTTCGTTGTCCACTTCCACGATGACAGTGAAGGTCGTTAGTCCGCCGGGCGATTGGGTGCCCTGCGGGAAGACATTCACCACCGTCCCCGCGTAGACGCGGTCGGGATAAGCGTCCACCGTCAGCTCCGCCCCCTGGCCGATGGCGACGGTGCCGATATCCACTTCGTCCACGCTGCCGCGCACCTGCACCTGCGTCAGGTCCGCCACGGTGCAGATAGTTGTGCCCTCGGTGAAGCCCTGGCTGCTACTGATGACGGTGTCGCCTTCCTCCACGTACTTCGCGAGCACCGTGCCGTCAATGGGGCACTTGATGGTCGCGTCACCCAGCGCCTTCCGCGCCTGGGCCAGCTCTACCTTCGCCTGCTCCCAGCTGAGCCGCGCCGATTCGAGGTCACGCTCGTAGTCCTTCTGCTTAAGCAGCTTCAACGTATGTTCAGCCTCATCCAGTTGGAGCTTAAGAGTCTCCACCGCCTTGCGGGCATCCTCGACTTCCTGGTCGGAAGCGAAGTCCTTCTCATACAGCGCCTCAACCCGCCCGCAACGATCCTCAGCACTGGCAAGGTCCAGCTTCAGGCTTCCCACCCGCGCTTCGGCGGACTTGAGCTGCTGGGGAAGGCTGCTCTCCTTCGTCTGTTCAAAGCGGAGCCGCGCCATATCCTCGGCGAGGACTGCCCGCCGCAACAGCAGCTTCTGGTCCTCCTGATCCAGTTCGGCAATAACCTGCCCTTTCACCAAGTTGTCGCCTTCTTTCACCAAGAGCTTCTCCACGCGGCCGGTAGCATCTGACTTGATGCGGGCTTCCGTGCGCGCTTCTACCACGCCCGTGCCCTCCACCACAATCGTGATGCTCCCTTTCTCCACTTTCTCGTAGCCCTTGGGGACCTCACCTTCCTTCGTCTTGTCCGCCTTGTCAGCACCCGGCTTCTGCACCACGTAATAGACCACTGCTACCGCAACTACAAGCAGGACAATGAGAATGAGAAGGCGTTTAAGCATTGGAAACACCTACATCTTGAGGAGCATACTGATGCCCCAGCCGCCGAACGCGGCAAAGGCAATCTGGAGAACCAGCAGAGCAACCACAAGCGTCCATGCGCCCGCGACGGTCGCCCCGAAAGAGCGCCGTGCGCCGATGAACAACAGCCACAACTGCCAGAAGTAGAACACTGAAATCGTCAACAGGATCATTGACAGAATCGGGCCGGTCCCAGTGGTGAGCGCGCCCAGTGACGTGTAGTGCAACACCGGGCTCTGGTCCACTACGAAGGTCTGGATGCTCCTGATCTCCGGCTGGGCAACCGAAACGACTATGCCGTTTAGAAGTGCCCCCAGGGTAGCCGGGAACAACGACCAGGCCGCAACGCTCATTGCCCGGCTGAATGGCGCGCTGCCGCTGGTGAAGGTCATTATCAGCCACACAAAAAACGCTATCACCAGGATACCGACCATCAGGTTGATGGGCGCGGTTACCAGCGCCTTCACGTAGGCGGTAGTGTTGAGCCCCGGAGCGGCACGGCCGGTGACGCTGGCAATAAGTGCCTGCCCCTTGGTGGAAGCCGGTAATGCCAAGGCGGCGGCTGCCATCGCCATCACGGCTAGCGCAATGAACGGCAGCCAGATGTCGGTACGCTTCGCCACATAGTCAAAGACGACTTTCGGCTCAACGAAGACTGCCATCAGGCGCGTCCCGAAGGACGGCAGCTTTTCGCGTGGAGCTTCCGGGGCATCCTGCCCCGACGGTTTTTCGCGGTTAGCGTCCATATTACTCTCCCCAGAGTACGACGAGTTACAGGTTAGATGCTAGTCCACCGGGATTAAGTTCCCAAAGTCGGGAATCTCCCGCCGCAGCGCTGCCTCCACCCCCATCTTCAGCGTGTACGCCGCGCCGGGGCAGCCCGAGCAGGCGCCCCGCAGCCGCACGGTCACGTCGCGGCCGCCGATATCCACGATCTCTATATCCCCCCCGTCGGCCTGCAAAAAGCCGCGCACCTTGGAAATCACCTCGCGCACCTTGCGGTTGAACTCCTCATCGGCGTCAACCTGCTCGGCCTGGCGGGTAGTGTCTTCAGCCATTATCGTCACCTCAATAAATGAATACGCCCGCGGGCGCGGCGACAGTGTAGCATAACGACAGCTAGGCGATGAACTTGCGCCGCACGAGAATCACTCTCCCCAGAATCTCCACTTCGTCCGGGTACTTGAGGAGCACTGGCTTGTAAAGGCTGTTAGCCGGCTGCAGCAGCAGTCGGTCGCCCTCGAAGTACACAATCTTCACCGTGGTCTCTTTGCGGTTGATCTGCACCACCGCGATGTCACCGTCCGCCACCTTCGTTCCGGGCGAAACGATAAGCGTGTCGCCGTCAAGTATGCCGGCCTCGATCATTGAGTCGCCCCGCACCTGCAAGGCAAAGGCTTTCGGATCGTAATTGAGCTCGTCTTCGGTGAGAACGATTTTCTCAATGTCGTCGTAGGCCTCAACTACGTTCGCCTCGTCAAACAGTCCGGCGGGCACGCGGTCAAACAGTGGAACCGCTCTGCGGCGAGTACGCTCGCTCATCGGCCTCTCCGCCGCCCTGAGGTCGGCCGAGGGGACGAGCTTGCTCAGGTAGGTCTTAATGTCCTGGATGTCCTTGAGCACGCTCGGCTCGCCCGCCACCGCGCGCTTCTCCCGGAACTCCGGCGAAAGAAGTCCGCTGGCCACTACCAGGTCGTCGTACGGGTAGTCCAGCACTTGGGACATCTTGCGCATTATCTTGGTTGAGGGACGGCGCTCGCCGTTCTCAATGCGCGACAGGTAGCTGTTGTTGACCCCCACGGCGTCCGCGAGGTCAAACTGGGTTAGACCCTTGCTGATGCGCAGGTCCTTAATCAGGCGCCCGATTTCCAGGTAGGGCTTCTCTTCGGCGCCCTTTGCGCCCTTCTTTTTCGCACGGTTAGCGGTCATATGAGAGTTGCCTCCAATGGAGTGGCAAGTGATTTCAAACTGGATTCCACATCATTCTACCAAATTGGCGGTTTTACGCAATCTGCTAGAATACTCACGGCGATGAACCACAGCATCTTCCGCGAGCGCACCATACGAATACCGACGCCCGAGCAGATATATCTTGAGTATCCGCTGGCCGGACTGGGGCGGCGAGGCCTGGCCGCGGCGATTGACTCGGCGATTATCGGTGTCGCGCTCTTTGTGCTTATTATCATCCTTTCACTGCTCATCGGCGGGGCCGCCGCCGTTGTGGAGAGCGACGCCATGTCCACCATCCTGATGGTCTTCTTCATCGTCCTGGCAGCGCTAACCTTGCTCTCCCCCCTGCTCTACTACTACTTCTTTGAGTACTTCGGCAACGGCCAGACGCCGGGCAAACGCCTGGCCAACATACGCGTCATCCGAGCAAGCGGCCTCAGTCTGGACCGCACTTCGTCCGCGTTGCGCAACCTTTTCAGGCTCATTGATATGATCCCCAGCTATTACTTGGTCGGCGTCTGGTCAACGCTGCTGACCACGAAGCAGCAACGGCTGGGCGACCTCGTGGCGAACACAGTGGTGATCGCGCTTCCGCCGGGAAGGGGCCGGGACAGTGTGCAGGCTGGAACCGCCGGGCTTTCCGGCACCGCCGCACCGCGCGCGTACAACAACACCAGAGAGCGTGCCCTTCACTGGCTGGCGCACCAGTATCTGACGCGCCGCCACAATCTGGATCCGGTGTCTCGCAGTGAAGCCGCCACGAGGCTGGCGAATGCAATGGGCTTGCCCCAGCAGGACCTGGCGGCAACTGAGCAGGGAATCTGGACGCGGATTACCAGCCCGTAAACGCGCGCGGCAGCAAGTCGGAGAGCCTTGTCCCGCTGTCCACGACGCCATCTTCGCGTTCAACCACCAGCACCGCGCCTTCCTCGCAGAAGGGCAGCAGCGCCTGCAGGCACACGCCGCAGGGATAACACGGATTGCTGCCGCTGCACCACGACGCAACCGCCTTGACACGGGCGGCTGGGCCTTCCGCCGCCACCATCGCGGACAAGGCACCCCGCTCGGCGCACATTGTCGCGCTGAACGAGGGATTCTCCACATTGCAGCCGGTGTACACCTCGCCGCTCGCGGCCAGGATTGCCGCACCAACGTGCAGTTGCGAATACGGCGCATGCGCACTGTCAGCCGCGGTTTTCGCACGTTCTAGTAGCGACTTTGCAGCAGTTCTGTTCAAAGTGAAGCTTACTCCTCCTTCTCCTCGGCTTTAGCTTCCTCCGGCAGGTACATGGCCTCCTCCACCGGGCAAACCCGCATCCCTGCTTCAATATCGTTGCGGCCGGTGATGATCTCGGCCAGGCAGTTCATCCCCTGGAACTCGGTAATGCGCGCTGTGCCGATTTCCTCGGTGCTCTCCCACACGACATTGCCCGCGTCATCGGTAAGTTCGTTCACTCGCAGCACCTTGAGCATCGCGCCCTTCTCCAGGCCGCTTTCCTTGCTGAGGTTGGTGACAATCATGTCGCCGCTGCGGGCGAGGACTTCGCCCTGCAGCGGGAACTCCTCATAGAGCTTCAGCAGCACCTTGCCGATAGCCTTGTAGGTGGCCTTGCCGATCATCGATTCGCGAAACTCATTGCTACCGAAGTTGATGCCGGCAACCCAGTTAGAGCCGCCCATGATGAGGGTGGCGCCGCTGTTCTTCTCCTCGCCGTCGGCGGTATCCGCAAACACTACCCGGCCGGTCTCCACCTCCACCAGGCGGATGTCAAAGCTGGCATAGGCGATGCGCTTCTCGGTCTTCAGCCCGCCCAGCCCAATGTTGCGCCCGAAAGAGCCTGCGCCGATGCCGGCTTCCTTTTCCTTCACGCCGAAGGCGGTTATCTTGCCGATGAGCAGGTAGTCCACGCCCTTGATGCGCCCCAGCGGCGCGGCGCTGCCGGACTCGACGTAGGCGCTCTGCTCAAAGTCAACTTCGGAAAGCAGTGTTTCCAGCTCCGAGCGCTCAATCACGTCAAACCGCCCGCACTTGAACAATTCCCGCGTGAGGATGTCGGCGATGCCCTCGCCCACGCTGGGAAGTTGATGGTAGAACTTGGGCACGCCGATGCGGGGCCTGCCGCCTGCCTGGACCGGCGCCGCCAATGCGACTGCCAAGGCCGCAATTACCGCAATCACTAGTAGCCGTTTCATATTCTCTCGTCCTCCGTTCGCAGGGCAACGCGTTACGCGCCGCCCGCTACTTCATGAAGTCCCTGGTTCCGCACATGCGGTAAATGGCCAGCACGTCTTCGCGTGAAAGCGGCTTGACGCCGCCGAGAGTCCGGTCCGCACCGCCGTACAGCCGCACGCAATCTTCCGCCGCCTGCTCCAGCGTTTCGCCATCCTCAATGCCGAGATCATCCAGCGTGTAGAACAATCCCACACTCTCTAACCATGTACAGAGCGCTTTCACGCCCGCCTGCGCATCCTCCAGCATGTTTCCGGCAGGCTTCACGCCCATCACTCTGACGGCAAAGCGGGCGAAGGGCATAGGATCGTTGGGCAGCACATACCACATCCAGCGTGGCTGCAGCAGCGCGAGCCCGCGACCGTGGCTGATGTCCCAGTGCCCGGAGAGCGGATGCTGCAACTGGTGCACCGGGTACGCGCCGTTCCGGCCCGCAGTGAAGAAGCCGGAAAGCGCCAGCGAGCTCGGCCACTGCACGTTCCCGCGCAGCTTCACATTCGTGGGATCTTGGTAGAGCTTGGCACCCTCTTCAAACACCGCGAGCAGGAAACCCTCAATCATGCGCTCCTGCAGCGGCGTGTCCTGGTCGCCGTTGAAGTAGCTCTCCATCACGTGCACCGCCATATCAAACACGCCGTCCATCGTGTAGTCCAGCGGCACCGACGCGGTCAGCTCCGGGTCTATCAGCGCGATGGCGGGGAAGAGCTTCGGGGAGCCGATGACGCACTTCTCGCGCGTTGCCCAATTGGTTATCACCCCGCCCGCGTCCATCTCCGAACCAGTGGCCGCCAGCGTCGGTATCACCATGATAGGCAGTGCTCGCTCCACAGGTTTTACTTTCTCTTGCCCGTGGCCGATGTAGTCCCACAGATTCTCTGCATCGTAGAAGCCAGCGGCGATGGCCTTGCACGCGTCCATCACTGAACCGCCGCCGAGCGCCACGATGAA
>CAZKNJ010000002.1:8994-27686 GCA_964554185.1 uncultured Planctomycetales bacterium
CGGCGATGGCCTTGCACGCGTCCATCACTGAACCGCCGCCGAGCGCCACGATGAAGTCGCAGCTCTCTCTGGCAGCCACGCGCGCAGCCTCCTGGCAGGTCTCTACGTGCGGATTGGGTTCAATGCCGCTGAAATGTACATGCTTTACGCCAGCGGCGTCCAGCACCTGTTGCATCCGTTTCAGGAATCCCAGGCGCTCAACGCTTCCCCGGCCGGTGACGAGCAGGCACTTCTTCCCCAGCTTTGCCGCCAGCTCGCTTGCGCGCTTGAACTCGCCCGGGCCGAAGTACACTTTCGTAGGGTTATGGAAATAGAACTTCATAGGCCAATCCTACCAAACGCCCATAATAGACGCCACCCACATGAGGCCCGCGGTTCCCAGGCCCACAATATAGTTATCGTCAAGCCGTTGCTCAGCTGACTCCGCCGCGGCGATAACGAGCGCGATGGCCAGCAGGGCTGCTTGCGCCGGCCAGGCGGCAAGAAAGCCGGTGGCGGAGCGGTGCCAGATCAGTGCCGATATCATTGCCAGATACACAAAGCATGCGCAGGCCACAAAGCCGACCACGGTCTTGGTGCGCGACCATGGGAGTTTAGCGTTTTGCTTAGATCCAACTAGTCCCGCGGCGCCGTCGCCCCACGCCAGCGCCAGCCATCCCGCGGTCACCAGCTCCGGATGCCGCGCGCCAAACAGCGCGGCGAGCAGAAGCACCGTAACAAAGTAGTTGCGCACGCCCCGAATACCCCGCGCGGCCATATCCTCAGGCTTGGCGAGGTTGCGCAGGAATGGCCAGTTGGGCTTGAGCGCGAAACTCACGGCGGCCATCGCCACGGCTAGAGCCAGCATCTGGCTGTATGGCAAGTACTTGAGAATGAACGCCGGAAAGCCCGCCAGCACATGTATGGCTTTGCGGAACCGGCGGTTGTAAGCGGTCGGGTCCACGCGCTGAGATTATACATTCTGCGCTCAGGGTCTGCGCAGGAATGGGTCGCGCGATGCGCGGTCCAGCGCCACCCGGCGCAGCGCCGCCGCCGCCTGCGGCAGCAAGTCGGTCATCCGGTGCATGGCCAGATTCAGCACGAAAGCGATGTCGGCTGCGGCCAGCCCTGCCTCATGCGCCTCCGCCGGAGGCATCCGCTTCAGTTTCGCCAGCAGCCGCAGAGTTGCGGTCGGGATGGTCGGCGCATCCACCCGGCTGCGCCCGTACTCGCGATTGAAGCACCGCGCGCAGAAGAAGGCGCTCAAATCTCCCGCCGCCACCGCCACCTTTCCGCTCAGCTCTTTGCCGCAGATGCTGCAACCTGCTTCGCCGCCGGCCAGCCCCAGAATGTCCAGCGCGCTGGCCAGGAACACGCAAACCGGCGCCAGCGGCTCTTGCCCTGGCCCGGCCCGTAGCGTTTCCACCGCCAGCGCGAACATACGGCGGTTCTGTCCCGCCGGAGCCTCCATACCATCCAGCACGGCCAGCACGATGCCCGCCGCCCCCAGCCTACGCGCGTTTCGCTTCCACGACGGAAACCGCTCGTCAATCTCAGCGCCTGTCAGCACTGGGATTCCCGAATGCCCGGAGGCCAACGCGAACTCGCCCAGTGCGGGGGGAATCAGCAAGGGCGCCATCCGCGAGCCGGTCTCCATTGCGGACACGGCCTTGGCCTGTATCCGCCCAGCCTGCTCGGCGAACAGCACCGCCAGCCGATCCCGCTCACCCCAGGGGATGGTGCGGACAAGCAGCGCGCGCTCTTTTCTGATGCCGCCGGTGCGCATTCCCCGTGGATTATAGTAGCCAAAGCGCCAGCCTTGCTATAATATCCCGATTTCCATATTCAGGAGCGACCTGTAAGTGATCAAACACGCGAAGTCCCTGGCGTGCGCCATTCTGTTCGCGCTGACTGTTGCAGCGCTGTTCTCGTGCGGCAGCCGCAAGCTGCCCCTTGACTTCAGCCCTGCGGCGGGCAGCAATGACCCCTATGTGTACTTGGGTTTTGACCCGCTTGCTCCAGCGCGCGAGACGCCGCATCACCCGCTGGACGAAATCGCAAGCTACGACGGCATTGAAGCTGGCGGCTACAAGCTCGTCGCGGTTGACTCCGACCTGCAACCTGCCGGCATCCCCGAGGGCGTGCGAGTTCAGGTGGACGGCTCATCAGTGAGCATCATCGCTGGGAACGGCCTCTCCAGCGACTGCTACCTGTACTTGTTCTACCCCGCCGCGGAACAGCATCCGGTCGCAATGGATAAGGGTTCCGCCCTAGATGAAAGAGATGTCTTCGTGGCGGTTGACGCCGGTCCGGGCGCCATCGCCTTCGGTACCGCCCGCATCAGGAGCGAAGCCCGGTCGCTTCGCACCGGTGAAATAGCCTCATTTGAGTTTGCTTCAGGCCCTGCGCCGCTGGCCCGCAGCGTCTGCACTGCCGCCACCAATGACAACAACAAGGTGGAGAACCTTGTTACCAGCGTGAATGTGGACGCCACTGTCACGCTCTCCTGGACCGAAATTCACCCCGGCGACTACGACAACAACGGGGTGGTCGTCATCGCGGACATCACGCCTGTGGCCCTGATGTTCAACCAGAATATGGAAGGTCCTAACCCCGGGCGGGTCGACCTGGTTGACGGTGACCGCAGCGGCGAAGTGAACATCGCCGACATCACGCCGCTGGCAATCAACTTCGGCACCGGAATAACCGGCTACGTCGTTTACCGCACGCTGCTAGCAAACGCCGACGAAGTTCCGCTCATCACCGACACGGGCCGCTGGACGCAGGTGGAGCAGGCTGGCGGCGGTCTTCCGAGTGCCGTGCGCGATTTCACCGGACAGGACTTCCGCCTGCCCTACACCTTCCTCGATTCAACGCCCGAGCCCGGCTACTATGGGTATTACGTCCGCCCCTACAGCCAGGACACCGATACCCCTAATGTGGGGCCTGCTTCGAATGTCGCGCGCACTTCCCAGCCCACCGGAATGGCCGAGCTCATCCTTGAGGTGATGAACGGCCCGTTCTTCGTGCTGGACGGCGACGTGATTCTGCGCGTCTGGGTGGACAGCGGCTACAACATGTTCTCGGTAAACGCGCGCTTTGAGTACAACAACAGCGTATTGGAGTTCGTGGACGCCGTTCCATTCTTGGATGGATATGACGCCAATGTCCTCTTCGACGAAGCAAACGGCGGCGATCCGCTGTTCCTCGGCGCCCGCATCGGCGCATCCGCCACCGACCCGGACAACTACGACCTCGCGGCATTCAACGCCACCAAGCGCTACCCCGCTCTCACGGTTATCGGCAGCGGCCCGGCGGCGTACTTCACCTTCAGGGTGATTGGCGGCAGCGGCCCGGTTGCGGACGCCTTCCGCTTCCCGCAGAGCTCCACGAATATCTGGATCTGGGGGCCCCAGTACAATGTTCCGCTGCCGGGGCCGAGGCTGGGAACGCCTGTATCCATTAACGTGGCTGAGTAGACAGGCCGCCTGAGCCGGTTACCAGTCGTCGCCGCGCCAGTACTCCACCGAGCGGTGGTGCTTCCCGTGGCACATGACCGTGCAGCTTGCAGTCTGGCCAAACACCATCCGCACCATCACCTCTCCGCTGAGAAGCTGTGAGCGCAGCATCGCGCCCGTCCCGCTCATGTGCGGGTCGTGGCATTCCACGCAGGATGCTGCCGCTTGCTCCAGGTGCAGCTCGTGTAGGCTGAGACCGCCGGGAAAGATGAAGCGCGAGCGGGAGCCTGTGAGGTCAAGGTAGATATGGCATTCCAGGCAGCGGCGGTTGGATGCTTGTGAATCGTAAGCGGCAATAATCCCCTCGCCCATCAGCTCCAACGTGTCCAGCGTCAGGTTCGCCTGCATCGGCTCGTGCGGCGGATGGCAATATGCGCACCTCACGCGGCCCTGCACCGGGCTATGGCCACCGCCGGGCAGGAAGTCCCGCATCTGCTGCTTATGGCAGCCGTAGCAGAACTTCGCCTGGTAGTCGCGCTTGTCCCACACCGCCTGGCTGGTTCGCCCGGCTGCGTCGTGGCAATCCAGACAGCCGAGGTGTTCGCCCACACTGCGCACCGGATGCGTTAGCGCTATTCGAGCGAAGTTGTGCATTCCGCCCGCATGGCAGTCGGAGCAAAGCGGGCGCAACAGGCTATCGCGAAGGCCCAGCCGGTACTTGCCGGTGCGGAAGACCGCAAGCTCCGGCAGCCCGGGCGCCAGCGTAGGGTGGCAGCGGATGCACGACGCATTAGGCTCGGCAAGCGCGTCTTCGGCGATGTGGCAGTCGGCGCAGGCAAGCTCAGCGTGAGGCGAATCTTCTAAGCCGTGCCCCTTGTGGCACTTCACGCAGTCCGCAGCCGCGGAATGGAGCGGCGCGGCCGGCGCAGTGGATATTGCGGTTTCAGGGTGTTTGGATTCATTCAGCTTGTCCGACCGCGCAGTCTCGCCACACACGACGTGAGCAGCCAGCAGCGTAAGCAACAACGCGGGGAGTATGGCTTTTTCGTAGCGCAGCACTATTCCACATTCGTGAGTACGCGGAAGCTCCCAGATACCACTTCGCGTAGCTCAAGCTCGCGGGTGGCGGACTTGCTTGCCGGGATCTCGTGCTCGGCCTCAACGGCGCTGGTCACACTCACTGTTTCCGGGTGGAAGTCGTAGCCGACCGGCAGCAGCTCCCAAGGGTTCTCAATCGCCGGCGGGCGGGAGATTCGCCTGGTGGTCGTGGGGTACGGCCCTTGCTGTGCGGGCAATCCCTCGCTACCGGGAGGCGTTTGCGAGCTGCCGTCGTTTCCCCGAATCTGCACCGCCGGCACATACGGTTCCACCGGTCCGGCGGGAGCATCATTCAGTGATGAAGTGCCCTTGCCTTCCTCGTCGCCGTTCTCCCCGGCCGGCTGATCCACGGGCGCTTCCGCAGCGGCGGTCTCACTCTCGGCAGGTGCAGCCGCTTCGCCCGCTCCCTCCACCGGCTCCTCTGCCTCCACCCGCGAAGGCCGCGCAAACAGCTTCGGCGTGTAGGACAGCCCGTAGAAGAACCCCTGCGAGTTGCGGTCGGACAGCGTGTCGTTGACCACTTGGTAGCCGGCGTAGCCTCCGAACGTGTCGTTCACATTGACGCGCAGGCCGGCGTCAAACCGCGTTACCCGGCCGGTGTTAAACGCCGGGCGGCGGATGGAGTAGATATCAATCAGCCCGTTTGCGCTGAGCATCAGCGCGCTGCGCCCGCTGTCCCACTTGTACAGGTCGTAGTCCGCGCCGATCCCGAGCGAGGTCATGTTCCCGCGCTTGGTATCGGAAGTGAAGTGCTCGGTGGAGAACATCGTATGGGCGTGCAGGTCTTCGCTGAAGTCGGTGCTGTAGAGCAGGCGCCCGTAGAAGCGGTGCATCTCGTCGTCCACCGTCGCAGCTTCCAATCCATAGGATGCAAAGCCCAGGGCCACGCTGAAGGAGCCGCCGGGAACGAACTGGGAGTCGGGCGTGGCGGGCAGCGCCGGTTCAGTATGCTCCAGCATCATCCTGAACTCGGCGCCCCATCCGTCCGCGCTGTCCAGGTACGAGAGCAACGGGTTGAACAGCACATCCACGCCGGAAAGCTCGTTCTTGAAGAGCATCCCCCGGAGCTGCAAGCGCTCGTTGAGGTTGTAGCCAAAGTTGAAGAAGGTGGAGACATCCCGGCCGCCCGCAAGGGTCGTCGTCTCGTCGTAGCCGTCCTGGCCATATTCCAGTATCACCCGCCCCTTCCCGCCGATATCCGCATCATCAATGCGCGGATGCCGCTGCACCGCGAGCGCGCTCACCGGGAACATCAGCCCGGCGGCGATGGTCGCGAGCAGCGTCAGCGAGAGGGATCTGAGCGTATGAGACATGGCCTCCACCCGGCACCGGGGATTATATCACGGCTTCTGAGACAGGTTGGGTAGCAGCAGCCCGATAACAAACATCGACGACATGCCGGTGAGCCCCTGGTAGAAATGGCCGAAGGCGAAAGCCGCAAGTGCTTACTTCCTCTTGCTTCGGCCATTCTCAGCTACAATAGCTGCACGAGGCGAATCCCCTCCATCTGAACCGACGGAACGGAATCGCCGAGGTTTTCATCTAACAGCTAACCTACTCAAATGAGGTAATCGGAATGAGGCACTTACGCTCTTGCATCCTTCTCTTGCTTGTTGCAGCGATGGTGTTGCCTGCGGCAGCTCCGGCGACGGCGGATAACGGTTCCTACGCATCCATCGTGGGCACATGGATGGGCCCGCTTGCAGTTATGGGTACACAGCTGCGGATTGTCTTCAACCTTAGCGTCGCGGACGATGGCAGCCTTCAGGCTACGCTTGATAGCCCGGACCAGGGCGCCAATGGAATTCCAGTTGATACCGCCACCTATGAGGATGGCATCCTGAAGCTCGGTATCAACAGCATTAACGGCGAATATGAAGGAACGCTGGACACCGCGTCTGATGAGTTCAAGGGTCAGTGGAAGCAGAGCGGGATGACCTTCGAGCTGAACCTGAAGCGCCAGTCGGGGGCAATCAAAGATAACCGCCCGCAGGAACCGAGAGAGCCCTACCCCTACAAGGCCGAAGAGGTGAAATACGTTAACAAGATGTCGGCGGGCGTGGAGCTTGCAGGCACGCTGACTATCCCGGAAGGCACCGGCCCCTTCCCGGCAGTGGTGCTTATCACCGGTTCGGGCGCGGAAGACCGCAACGAGACCGTCTTCGGGCATAGGCCATTCCTGGTGCTCGCGGACTACTTGACCCGCCAGGGCATCGCGGTGCTGCGTTCGGACGATCGCGGCGTGGGTGGTTCAACCGGCGACTACGCAACCGCTACCAGCGAGGACTTCGCCACCGATGCGCTAGCGGGCGTGGAGTTCCTGCAAACCCGCCCAGAGATTGACGGCAAGCACATCGGGCTCATAGGCCACAGTGAAGGCGGCATCATCGCGCCGATGGCCGCGCTCCAGTCCGACCATGTCGCGTTCATTGTGTTACTGGCGGGTCCCGGCGTGAATGGCGAGGAGATTCTGTATCAGCAGGGGCAGGACATTCTGCGCGCAATGGGCGCTGGCGAAGAGGCAATGAAAGCTCAGCTCGATAGTCAGAAGCAGATATTCACCGTGGTGAAAACTGAGAAGGACCCGGCGGCGGCCGAGTCGATACTGCGCAAGTTGATGCATGAGATCGCCAGCACTCAGCCCGACGCGCAGAAGATGACCAAGGAGGAGCTTGACGCGCAGATAGAGGTGCAGCTGGGCTTCGTGAACTCGCCGTGGTTCCGCTTCTTCCTCACCTACGACCCCGCTCCCACGCTGAGCAAGGTGCAGGTGCCGGTGCTGGCACTAAACGGATCGCTGGACCTGCAGGTGAATCCCGGCGTGAACCTGCCGGCGATAGAGCAGGCGCTGAAGGCTGGCGGGAATCAAAACTACACGGTCAAGGAACTGGACGGGCTGAACCACCTTTTCCAGCACGCAACCACCGGCGCCGTCAGTGAATACTCGCAGATCGAGGAGACCTTCGCCGAGGAAGCGATGGCGCTCATTGCCGGTTGGGTCAAAACTCACTCGCAGTAGCCACAGGCGTGCTCCGGCTTCGCCGCCGCGTCACGGCTTGTGGATCAGGGTCGGGAGCAGCAGCACCACCACGTTGTAGGCCGTATGGGCGAATACTAGGTTCCAGAAGCTCTTGCGCATTAGGTAGAAGAAGCCGAGCAGCAGTCCGATAACAAACATCACCGACATGCCGGTAAGCCCCTGGTAGAAATGGCCGAAGGCGAAAGCCGCCGCGGTAACAAAGGCGCCCAGAGTCGCCAGCCCGCCGCTGTTCATCCTCAGCGCGGAGGAAAGCGCATAGCTGCGCATCACCTCTTCGGGTAAGCCCGCCATCAAGAACATCACCGGCGCGCCAATGAGGAGTGCAAGCCACGGTGAAGCGAAGTACTCGCGCAGTGCCGCTATCGCTGGATCTTCCACCTGGGTGATTCCCGCCTGCCCCAGCAGGTTTGCGACGGTAGTGCTGGCCACGACCATCAGTAGCACGACGATGGCGATGGCCATCACCGACTCCAGCACTGCTTTCTCGTTTAGCGTGAGCGGCGCGAGCCTCAATCCGTGGAATACTAGCATCAGCAGTAGCGCTGCGCCGCAGAACACTACGAGGTTGAAGCCGGTGTTGTAGGCCAGGAGCCGGGGAACCTCGGTGGCCGCGACCTCGCGCGCCTTTTCCTCCTGGGAGATGAAAAGGTAGCCTATACCGGCGTAGATGCCGATGTAGGCCACGAGCACAACGATGAACTCCACAATGGAGCCTTCCCTGCGTTGGGGGCGTCTTCTGTGCATGGCTAAGAGTTTAGCGCATCCGCCGCCGCTTTGCGCGTCCGGCGCTGGAGGGAGACAGCTGACCGCGCGGTAGCGGAGGAGCTTCGCTCTTTTTCACCGCTCAGTCCAGCTTGACCGGCTCGTCCCAGACCGAGTCGTCCACCAAGCCTGGATGCTCCTCCGCCAGCCAGTGGCGGAACCGCTCAGCCAGCCTCTTGGCTTCGCCGATGGCTGTCTCCAGGTCAATCTCGGAAATGGAAATCATCGCGTCATATATGGCGTGGTGGCGGCGCTTGCGCAGGGTCTGGAAGTAGTCCACCAGCTGCTGCGGCACGCCCATCGTCTCTGCCAGAGTCTCCAGCCCGACAACATGGTGCGCCGGTTTGCTGCGCAGGCGGTAACCCCGCACATGCAGCGCGGCAATCGCCACCTGCAGCACCGCTTGGTAAGCCTGCTGCAACCGGTTTTCCTTCGTCACGGTGGTATTCTCCGCGTCAAGTAGCCGGCGCCTGATCGCGCGTACGAGGTTCGCCAGGTCGTCGCGGCTGGGCTTCAGCCGCTCAAGGTAGCGGCGCTCCTCCAGCTCATGCAGTTTCATCGCCGTCTCCTATCAACACCACGCGCGGGCCGCAGTGCACCTGTGCCAAGAATCCGTCTTCGTCGCGTACCCGCCGGCGGTACTCCTCAGGCGGATACAGCGTGGGGTTAACCTCGCGTCCCAGCTCCCGCTCGGCCTCGGCCAGCGGAGTGGCCATATCGGTGAGCTTGATATCGCTGACGATCATCAGGTCAATGTCGCTATCGGGCTCGGTGTCACCCCGCGCGAAGCTGCCGTAGATATAGGCCAGTTCAATGCGCTCCGCCAGCGGTGCCAGCGCCGCGCGCAATCTCTCCGCCACCGATCCCGCCTTCGCCATCACCGCCGCCAGTTCCGCGAACAACGGGCAGGCGGGATTCGCTCGATAATACACCCGGTTGCCCGACCTTTCAGCAATCAGCAGCCCCGCCTCAGACAGCGCGTGCAGCTCGCGCATCAGCCCTTTCGCGTTGACTCCGGTGCGCCGCTCCAGCTCGCGCAAATGCAACCTTTCACCAGGGCTGGAGAACAACTCGCGCAGAATGGCGCGCCGCGCACGTGGGAACAACGCTTGAAGCAGCTTGTTTGTTGGCATCTCGCCTACAATTGTAGGCCATTTGCCGCCGGAAGGCAACGCTACGCGCCGTCGCCGATGGAGTAGAGCTTGTTGTCGTTGCAGCCTACGAAGATGGTTCCCGCTGCGCCGACCGCCGGAGAGGATTCAATGGGGCCTCCAATTGCGAACTCCCACTTCAGATGGCCTTTAGGATCTAGTAGATACAGCTTCCCATCGCCGCAGGCAAAAAGGACTGCGCCGTTGGGCCCAACCACCGGTGATGTCGTGATATAGCCGCCCGCTTTGAACTCCCATTTTCTGTGCCCGCGCGCGTTCATCGCGTGTATTGTGCCATCCACGCTTCCCACGAACACGGTGCCGTCCTCCGCGAGCGCCGGAGTGCTGCGGACCGGCCCGCCCGCCTGGAACTTCCAGCGCACGCGCTTCAGCGGCAGCGCCAACCTTCCGCGGGAGTTGACGGCAAAGACCCTCCCGCCCTGGTTACCGACATACACTGCGCCGTCCGCGCCGATGGTGGGTGATCCGTAAATGCCCTCGCCGGTGTTCAGCGCCCACGCCTTGCTGCCATCGGGATTCAGCGCGTACAGAAAGTGGTCCATTCCGCCAAAATAGACATTGCCTCCGGCATCAACCGCCGGAGCGGAGCGCACGCGCCATTTCGTCATGAACTCCCAGCGCTTGCTGCCGTCCGGATTGAGGGCGTAGATTCTGCCATCGTCGCTGCCGAAATAGATGATTCCGCCCATCCCCACGACCGGAGATGACTGCACCGCGTCTTTGGTGTAGAAGTGCCAGGCTTCACTGCCATCCGATTTGACGCCGTACATCGCGTGGTCGCTGCTGCCGATGTGGACCGTGCCATCCAGGCCGATTGCCGGCGAAGTGGAGATTGAGCCGCCGGTCTTGAACTCCCATTTCTTGGCGCCGTAAGGCTTGATGGCCAGCAGCTTCCCTTCTTCCGTCCCCACGTAAATGGTGCCGTCGCTGCCGATCGCCGGCGATGAGCGCATCTTGCTGTCGGCGATGTAGACCCAGCGCTTACCCGGCTTCTCTGGCATGGCGAACGCGCTGCGGCGGGTGTGCGCCGAGTCCCTCCCAAACATTGGCCAGAGCCCCACACCGGTGGCGCCCGAGACATGCGTGGCTCGCTCGTCAACAAAGTGCTCATTCTGCAGTATGCGGTCGTAATCGCCGCGCGCCTGCTCATTGATCAGGACGTGGTAGGCCTCATTGATCTCGGCCATCCTCTGGGCGGCTACCGCGTCCCCCGGGTTGCGGTCAGGATGGAACTGCACAGCCAGCACCCGGTATTTCTTCTTCAGCTCATCGCCGGTGGCATCAGGGTTGAGCTGAAGCACTTCGTAGTAGTTCTTGCGGGTAGGCTTCATCTTCTATGGCGCACCCCCTCGGCCTTTGGAGTTGGAGCGCGTCTACTGAGCCTCGCTAGCGAAGCACTAATAACAAAGCCGGTTTTCCATAGTTTCGTTCGGAAAATGAGCAATGGCCTCGCACCTTCCTGTGACACACTCACTGAGCGTCTGCTGCGCAAGCGTTCAATGAGCCACCCGGGCCCCCTCGCCCGTACGGCAAAGTATACCTGCAAAGGGCGTGCAGTGCAACTGGAATGTCAGCCTCTGCCACGCGGCCGAGCCGCAGCGCTTCTCAGGTCTGCTTGAGCTCTACGCCACCTACCAGCCCCGCCCGGCCAGCCGTTCTTCCTCGGGCAGCTTCGCCGCCTCCAGCCCCTTCATCGGCTCGCCCAGGCCGCGCGATATCTCCGCCAGCTTCTCCGGCTGGTCGTAGTTGAGCACCGACTGCACGATGGCGCGGGCTCGCTTCGGCGGATCGGAACTCTTGAAGATGCCGCTGCCGACAAACACCGATTCCGCGCCCAGCTGCATCATCAGCGACGCATCCGCCGGCGTGGCGATGCCGCCCGCCGCGAAATTGGGTACGGGCAGCTTACCGTGCTTTGCGACGAAGCGCACTAGGTCCAGCGGTGCCTGCAGTTCTTTGGCTTTTGCAGGTAGCTCTGTTTCGTCGCTCTTGTAGAGCCAGTGTATCTCCGCCTGCACCTTGCGCATATGGCGCACTGCTTCCACGATGTCTCCGGTGCCGGGTTCGCCCTTGGTACGTATCAGCGCCGCGCCTTCGCCGAGGCGGCGCAGCGCTTCGCCCAAGCCGCGGCAGCCGCACACAAAAGGCACCTTGAAGTCGTGCTTCCAGACATGATTCGCCTCGTCCGCCGGTGTGAGCACTTCGCTCTCGTCCACAAAGTCAACGCCCAGCGCCTCCAGAATCTGCGCCTCCGCAAAGTGCCCGATACGGCACTTGGCCATCACCGGGATAGAAACGGTCTCCCTGATTCTCATGATTATCTCAGGATCGGCCATGCGGGCGATGCCACCATCACGGCGGATATCCGCCGGCACGCGCTCCAGCGCCATAACCGCCACTGCGCCCGCGTCCTCGGCGATTTTCGCCTGCTCGGGGGTGGTGACGTCCATAATGACGCCGCCCTTGAGCATTTCGGCCAGCCCGACTTTTACCTTCCAGGTTCCCCGCTTGGGGGCGCGCTTGTCGTCATGCGCAGACTCCATCGGAATCACCTCCATCCCCATTATATATCACGGTGTTAGAATAGGTTCATGGCTCACGCTGGAGGTTACGGCCCGCTATCCTTGCTGGTGGAGCTGTACATGATGACCATCTTCGTGTATGTGCTGCTCTCCTGGCTGCCGGACATGCGCTACCGCGACTGGTTCCGCACGCTTGGGAGCATCTGCGAGCCGTTCCTCTCCATCTTCCGGCGCATCATTCCGCCTATGGGAGGGATGATTGACCTGTCGCCGATGGCGGCGATCTTCGCGCTAATCCTCCTGGGAATGATTCTCCGCGGCGCCGGCCTCTAACTCCAGCGCCAGGCTGCCTTCCAGCTCGGTTGCGGTGATTCTGGCTTCGCCTTCCACGAAGTGTACTTCCACTTCCCGCGCAAACAGCTCCGAACCACGGCCCACAAACTTGGGCGAGCCGGAGGCCTTGAGCACGCCTGCGCCCAGGTCAATGCTCATCTTCTCCGCTACCAGGCTGTAGCCGCGCAAGCTGAAAGTCGCGCCGCCGTCCAGCGCCGCGGTTTTCTCCTTCAACCGGATAGTGGTGTTACGGGATTGCAGCGAGACCTGGTCCTTGCCTGCGGCGAAAGAGCCAAGCTCAATGGCCTCGGTCGTAGTGAGAATCATCGCCTCTCGCGCGAAAGTGAAGCTCTTGCCCTGCACATACTGCCCGCTTTCCACGCCCTTGAACTCAACGCCGCCCGCCAGCTTCCAGGTGCCGCCGCCGTCCCCGCTGGAGAGCGAGCCCGCCGAAGCCTCGTATTCCTTGCTGATGAGCTTGGCGCCGCCCCGGAACTCCATCAGCCTCACGTTCTTTGAGGAGAAAGCCGCACGGGGGAGGCGCGGCAGACTGCCTTCGGCCGCATCGCCCTGGCTATCCGCCAGCGGCTTGAAGCCGGCGCTACGCAGCACCACTTTCCCCGCACCGGCAGAAACCGTATAGCTGTCGCTGGACTGCACGCGCAGCCCACCACTGAAAGTCAAGACAACCGTGTTCCCTTCGCGGGCGATACGCATTGACGGCGCAGTCACCGTGTGCGTCGCCGCCCAGGCGGGCATGGGTACGAGCAGAGCGAATAGCCCTGCAAGAAGCAGGACTCCGGCTGATATCCTCATGCTCATAGCGCGATACTGCCAGTCCCTCTAGTCGTCCGGGGTGAGCGACAGGTCGTCCATCTCCACCGCCGGCCCGAGGTCGTCAACCGAGAAGTCGTCCGCGCCCAAGTCAATCACATCGTCCTCATCGCCGCTCTTCCCCTTCGGTTTCGCCGGGCTGCGGCGGGGACTCCCCTCCTCTTCGCGCCGGCCGCCCAGAAGCAGCATCTCCCGCGCGTGTACTTCGGTTCTCGTGTGCTTGATGCCATTGACGTCCGTCCAGGAGTTCGTGCGCAGCCGCCCCTCAATGTAGAGCTGGCGCCCCTTGGTCACCCATTCCTTGGCGCGTTCGCCCAGCGACCCGAAGCAGACGATGTTGTGCCACTCGGTATGCTCCTGGGGCTCGTTGCTGCCACGGCTGGTCCATTTCTCATTGGTGGCAAGCGAGAAGCGGGTTACGGCGGTGCCGGATTGCGAATAGCGCACATCCGGGTCCTGCCCCACATTCCCGATGAGTATTACTTTGTTCAGGCTGGCCATGACGCCTCCTTTGCCTCATTGTTGTCAGCGCGGTATTACCGGAAGCACTCGTGATTGTAGCACACGCGGAAGGCCGTGCTATCGGCACTACCGGCGCGGACTTTAGTCCACAGAAGGTTAAATCTCGCTTTTCTTGCCGGATTACCTTGACGCCCGGCTACTTACACGGAATACTACATGCGTACCTCGCAGTCGGGTAGTTCGGCCACAAGGAGGTGAATGGATTACCTGGCTCCGCCCAACTGCGCGTTACGCACATAACTTACAAAATCAAGGAGGATTTTGTAGATGTCTATTTTCCGCATCAACAATAATGTGGTTGCGTTGAATTCGGCCCGCAACCTAAGCACCACCGGAAGCGTCCTAGCCCGTACCCTCGAGCGCTTAAGCTCCGGTCTGCGCATCAACCGGGCCGCTGACGACGCCGCCGGGCTGGCGATTTCCGAGAAATTGCGCGGCCAAATCCGCGGCCTCAACCGCGCCTCGTCCAACGCCCTGGATGGCATCTCCTTGCTGCAAACCGCCGAAGGCGCGATGAACGAGGTCCACAACATTCTCCAGCGCGTGCGTGAGCTGTCGGTGCAGTCCGCCAACGGTATCTACACCAGCAACGACCGCAACTCCATCCAGCTGGAGGTTTCGCAACTGCTGTCCGAGATCGACCGCATTGCCGCGACCACCGAGTTCAACACCAAGAAGCTGTTGGATGGAACTCTGGGCGCCCTGACTTCAACCGACGACCCGTTGAAGCTGCAAGCGCTCATCGTGGGCAATGTCGGCAAGGGCGGCAACTACATCCTGGAGATGGTACCCACTACCACGGGGGCGCTCCAAGTTCAGAAAACCGATGTCTTCACCACGCTGCAAGCGACCGACGCGGTGGGCAGCGTCAACTATCTAACAACCTACCTGCCGCACGCGTCCATCGCCACTGCGGGGGTTGACGGCATCGGCAACACCTTCCTCACCGAGATCGTGGTCCCGAACGACACCAACGGCTCGCTGGCGCTGGGCAATGGCGACACCACTTTCACCATCAACAGCCTGGGCGCCGCCGCCGGCGGCTCTTCCGTCGCCACGCTGCTCAACGCCAAGGAACTCACCGCGGGCGTGGACACTCTCACCATCACGTACGACACCTCGCTGAGCGCAACCGTTGCGGTGCTGTCCGTGGCCACCGAAACGCTTACCCAACTCGCGGCCGCGATCAGTACTGCGACCGGCGCCACACTGATTACCATCAACGCGGACGGCAGCCTGCTCTTTGCCGGCGTAACCGTCAACGACATCACCTTCAACGATGTCGACTCCAGCGGCAGCCAGTTCTTCCTCACCATTGACGCCGCGGGCACCACCACCAACTCCATCTTCTCCGGCGCAGGCTACTCCATCACCAACAACGCCGGCAGCTACTCGCAGAGCCTTGGCGATACCGGCGTGATTACCGGCGGCGTGCCGGTAAGCATCGGCGATGCGACGCTCGGCGCGTTCAACATCAGGCTGGCGACGAACATACTCAGTTCCGCCGTCGGCCAGACCGACACCATCACGGTGTATGAGAAGAGCGGCGTGAACGAGCTGCAGCGCTTCGGCGTGGTCACCCAGCTCACGCCACCCGCCAACGATGGCACCTATCTCATCTCCGCCGTTACCGCCCGCACCTACGCGGTGTTCAGCTTCGACAACGACGCATACAACAGCCTGGTAGCCGGCGGCATGGACCAGACCGACGCCATCGCCCAGGCGCGCGGCAGCGCTGCCATCGGCGGAACCCAGAGCATTGCGGCGGCGTTTGACGGCACCGGCACCGTGCTGGAAGGCGTGCGCATTGCCTTTGACGCCATCCTCCAGGCGGGCGAGACCGCGACCTTCAACATCTCCACCAACCAGGTGCTCACCGCCGATCAGCAGACCACGCTGGGCTCCATCGGACGCTTCACCGATAACGGCGTGTTTAACGGGCGCAGCTCCGTTGAGATGCGCGTATACCTGCGGGGGCAGGAGCGCTACGCGACGGTCAACATCTCCAAGAACGACACGCTGGAGAACCTCGCTGGCAAGATCTCGCTGGCGCTGGCGAACCCGCTGGCGCTGAGCGACCTCAACGCCGAGGGCGCAATCAACCCGCACCAGTTCCCCGATCTCGTCCATGTAAACACCATTGGCGCGGCGCGCGGCACCGTTTCCATCACCACTCCGGTGCCCGGAGCGGAAATCGTGTTCGCGGGTGACGAAGCACTGCTGCGTGCGCTTTCGCTGATTGAGGTGCAGGGCACGGTTGCGCCGGTGTACTCCATCAACGCAGTCAACGCCGAGACCGGCGTGCGCGTTGCCAGTGTTCGCACCGACAGCAACGAGATTAACGGGCTGCTCGCAGGAGTGCGCCTGTACTTCGACAACACCATCGGCATGACGCTTGACCCGCAGCCGCCAACCGGCGCTTCCAACCCGATTTCGGCGTTTGAATTCGAGCTGCCGATTGAGCGTCCCGTCATCTCGCTGTCCGGCCAGGTGGCGACGATGTTCGTCCACGTTGCGCCGCGGCCGCTTATGCTCCAGATCGGCGCGAACCAGGGGCAGGTGCTGACGACCTTCATTGAGGATCTCTCCTCCAAGGCGCTCGGCATTGAGGGCCTGCTGGTCGTGTCCGAAGACCTGGCGCAGGAGGCCATCAGCAAAGTTGACGTGGCTATCGGGCGCGTAAGTGACTCCAGAGGCCGCCTCGGCGCCATCCAGAACCGGTTGGAATCCACCATCCGCAACCTGGATGTCGCGGCGGAGAACCTCACGGCTTCTGAGTCGCGCATCCGTGACGCAGACATCGCGCGTGAAACCATGGCGGCCACCCGCTTGCAGATACTGCTGCAGGCCGGTACCGCCGCGCTTGCGCAAGCGAACCAGATTCCGCAGGCCGTACTTCAGCTGCTGCGGTAGCATGAAGCGTATCTACGGATTCACCGGGGCGGGGCTTAGTGCCCCGCCCCTTCCCTATTCTAGGGCGAGCGGATATAATCGCCTCAATGGGCAGGCGCCGAGGGGGCGGCCTGCCGCAACCGGATGGATAAACAGCGACTTAAGAAGGTTCGCGTTGAGAACCTCGAACCAAACACGCGTCTTACCGACGATATTCTGAGCGCGAAACAAACCGTGCTACTCCGCTCAGGCACGATACTGAAACACGACTTCGTCACCAAGCTCTCATCCTGGGGGATTGGGCACGTGTACACGCACTCCGAGCAGTTCACGGCGGAGAAGGAAATGGATGAGGCCGCCGAGGCGGTGTTGGACTTCTTCGCCGCGAATAAGGAGATGTTTGTCCAGCGTGCCGAGCTGAAGGTCATCCTCGCGGACAAGGAGCTGGAGGCTCTGGTCTCCACTACCGAAGGGCTGTATGAGAACATCCTCGCGGAGGGCGAAACCAGCATCCAGCCGGCAATGGAGATTGTCCAGAACATGCTTCGCGAGTTGCCGCCGCTGCGCGAGCGGCTGTTCCAGATAACAGCGGTAATCCCCGAGGCAAAGTACATAATGCAGCACGCCGTGACCTCTACCGTGTTGTTCTCGCTGGTGCTGCGGGCGGATGGCTATGACCAGGCGCGCATAGTCAAGCTCGCGGTGGGCGCCCTCTTCCGCGACTTAGGAATGGCGATGCTGCCCGCTTCCATCCTCACGAAAAGGGGCGCGCTGAGCGAGAAGGAATTCGCCGAGGTCAAGAAGCACCCGGGGACTTCCGCTACCCTGCTCAAGAAAGCCAATGCAGTGGAAAACGAGACGATTATGCTCGTCCTCCAGCACCACGAGCGGTGGGACGGCAGGGGATACCCCAACGGTTTTCAGGCAGACGAAATCGTGCCGGAGGCGCAGGTGCTTTCCATCTGCGATGCCTTTGACGCGATGGCGTCCGACCGCTCCTACCGCCGGGCGCTGTCGCCCTACGAGGCGGTCACCAAGATCATCTCGCTCAGCGGCAAGCAGTTCTCGCAGCTCGCGGCGAACCGATTCATCAACCGCTTTGGGCTATACCCGGTGGGCACTTTCGTCAAGCTCAGCGACAACACTTACGCCATCGTCACCAGGATCAACGAAGGGCGGCCGACGCACCCGGTCGTGAAAGTGATTCTCAACGACAAGTTGGAGGAGTTTGATGACGGGGCGGAACACGACCTGGCCAAGATACAGGATCTGTTCATCGTGAAAGTCTACAAGGCCTGACCTCTATAGTTAAAGGAGTGAGGCCCGCGGGGAGCGGGCCTCATATTGAGGGGAGTTGAGAAGAGGGGTGCTGTTTGATTAGCCTTCCTGGCGGCTTCCGTCACGCCTCCGCTGGCGGTCGCGCATTTCGCCGGACCTCTCAGCCAGCATGCCGCGAAGCTGCTCGGCGGACTCCTTGTCCGCCAGCATCATGAGTTCGCCGCCTTCACCGCGGCCAACGCGGGTGATGACCACGAAGACTTCCTCGCCACGCTTGAAGTCGCGCAGCGTAGCCTTCTTTCCGTTATTGAAAATGCGCGCACGCTCGCCGATCTTCACCGTAACCTTGCGCGCCTCGGGGAACTCGCGCACCTTCGGGCCGTCTTTGCCGGGAAGCACGAATCCCTTGAGCGTCAGTTCCACTTCACCGGGGCCTTTCATGCCTTCAAACACACCGGCCACCACCGGCGGGCGGTCGCCCGTGCGCTCGCGCATCCGGTCGCCCATCGCGCCGGGGCCCCATTGCTGCCCCTGGCCACCGCGACCCATGCCCTGGCCCATACTCTGACCCATGTTCTGGCCCTGGCCCCTGCTCTGTCCACGGAACTCGCGCATGCGTTCGCCCATTCCACGGCGCATCGCCGTCGCAACCTCCGCCGTCATCAGCGCGCGGACGGTATACTTGCCGTCTTCGTAAGCGGTGATTGCCACCACGGCATCGCCCTTGTTGAAATCCTTGAGCGACGAATCGCGGCTCTTGCCGGTTACGAAGCGCGTATCTTCCGTGAACTCAACACGGACG
>CAZKNJ010000002.1:27786-40056 GCA_964554185.1 uncultured Planctomycetales bacterium
ATCGCGGCTCTTGCCGGTTACGAAGCGCGTATCTTCCGTGAACTCAACACGGACGGAATCCGGCGGGTTGTCCATTGGACCCTCGCGGGGCACGAATACCGCCTCGACTTTGATGCTGGCGGTGTCGCCCGACACCTTCTCCAGCGTGCCCTTCACTATGCGGGCATTCTCCATGCCCTGGCCCGGCCCCATACCGAGGCCCATCCCCATCCTGCCCTGTCCGGGCTGCGCCATCGCTGCAATCCCCAGCACCAGCAGCAGCCCAACTATTGCGGATATTCTGAAAATCATCTGCGACCTCCGGTGTTCGTTGTTTCAGTGGTGGAGACGCAGCTGCCAGGGGTTTGTTCAACCGCTCAATCTAAGCTGTGGAAAACAATGTTGGCCGGAAAGTGCGAGCCGCTCGCCGGTATCGTCATGACCCGCACCGTGCGCTTCTCGTACGGCCCCAGCCGGAAGACCTCCACCTCGTGGGGGTTGCGGGGGAACACCGACGGCGTGCGCACGATATTCCCGTTGACCGCGAATACTCCCCGCGCCTCGCCCGCGGTGGCGTCAAACAGCAGCGCCACGCGACGGGTCAGCGGTTCCGAGTTCATTAGCGTCACCGTGTAGTCCAGCACCAGTCCATAGTCCCCAACCAGCGCCCGCCCATCAGTCAGATCCTGCATCAGTCCCTTGCCCACGCGCAGGAAAAGCCACGCGCCATCAAGGTCGTAAGTGTCGGATAGCTCCATGGTCGCTGGCGAGTACCGCGGCGGATTGCTGGAGACGTATCGCATCTCATCAAGCTCCGGGCTGACGGCATCTTCCGCCACCACGGAGACGCCAACCTCTCCCCTGTCCAGTAAGTGCAGCTCGATCAGCCCGGAAACCGAGTAGTCCGGCAGCGCCACCGCGCTAAAAAGGTTGGCCTTGGCATGCGGCGCAAGTGTGAGATAGACACCTTCTCCATTGAGGAGCTTTTTCAAGTAAGCTTCAACCGAATCTACGCCCACCAAGTAGGTTGAAATGTTCGGGCGGGCATTGCCGGCGCGCCAGAGAACCTGCTGCGGGTAACCCGTCAGGTTGGTGAGCGCCACGCGGAAGCGCAGCTTCTTGCCGCTGCGGTTCTGGTGGTGGTACACCAGCCGCGCACTTTCGTTAGGCAGTACATTGCTGCGGAAGAGCAGACCGGGGCCAAACACCTGCTCCGGAGAATTGGAAAACAGCACGGTCTGCGCGCCGCTGGTGAAAGGCCCACGCACCGCCATCGACACAGGAATAGTCCTCGTGGCCTTGATGCGCTGGGGCGCTTCGGCTACGACCTTGGCTTCGTAGCTCGCCTGGCCCCAGGCTCTGCCGCCGCCCTTCAGCGTCAGGCCCTCAAACCTGACCGACGCCCCCGGCCCCACAGCGGAAGCGCCAAGCACCTGCGCCTGCACCGCCTGCTCCAGCTCGCTGTCATGAGGGAAACTGCCGGCGAACTCCAGTGACAAGCTCTCGGGGAAATACGCCGCGAGTTTGCGCACCTCAAACGGCAGCTTGATCTCGGCAAAAGGGGTGCGCAGTACGATTTCGCCTTCGCCTTCCGCCAGCCCCAGCACCGACACTTCGCGCTCCGTCACCACCGCGTCAACCCTCTGAGGGTATGCGTTCAGCGCTTCCACCCCTTCCAGCGACGCGCCAGCCAGCTTCGCCGTGCGGCGCTCTCCCAGCGGAATGGTCAGCTTGGCCGGATTCGCCGAAAGCAGCGGCTCACGGAAGCCCTGCTTGAACCGTTCTGCAATGGCGGTCGGGATGTTCTTCTTCTCGGCCTTGGGCAGCAGCAGATCATTCAGCGCAAAGCTGAACTCGCGCTTGTTGGGAAAGGTCAGCACCAACGCGGAGTCCTTAACCTGCACCGCCGGGATCCCGCTCGTCTCCGGCTTGTTGCGGACGTCGCGGTTCAGCATCTCGGCGATGCGCGTCAGCAGCAAGCGCGTGGAGTTAGTGTCCTTGAAGGTGCAGACGTCATAGCCGTTGATGCGCAGAAACACGGCGACCGCTGTGTCAACCTTGCCCGGAGCGACCTCAACAATGTAGTTCGCGCGGGAAGGCGTTGCGCCAAGCAGCAGCACAAGTGCGAGAAGGGCAACGAGAACGGCACCGCGATTCATCGGGCGGCGATTATAGCAGAAAAAAATACCCCCCTTGCGGGGGGATTAGGGGGAATTATAGCCAGACAGCTCGACTGGTTGTAAAAGTACGGCTGTCAGTATGTTTGACCCGCCATCGGCGGAAAAGTTCCATCCGCGCGGAAAAAGCCGGGAATTTCCCCCGAGCCCCACAAGCCCGGGGATGGTATCCTTTATCTTATGTTGCTCGCCGGTTGCGAAGATCTGGAATTTGCGCGGGTACTGGCACAGGCCGCCGGCCACTGCCAGTCCCCCGCCGGCCGCAGCCGTCTGGCGTCCGCTACTCCGCAGTCGTCGCCGGAACAGGTGAACGCGCTGCTGGAAGAAACCGGTGAAGGAGCATCGCTGCTGCGCGTGATTGCCGAAAGCTCCGAGCCCACGAGCCTAAGCTCGCTGCCGGAGAGCCTGAGCTTCCTCGGCGCCTTCGCCGAAGGGCTCATGCCCGAGAAGGAGGATCTGAAGGCGCTGGGCGATTTCTTGCGAACAGATGTCGCGGTGCGCAAGCTGGCCGAGCGTGTGCCCTCCAGCCGCTTTCCCCGCATCACAGCGCTGCTCAGCGGATTGGCGGACTTGAGCGGCCTTGCGCGCGGCTTTGTTCGGAAGTTCACCGAGGAAGGCGAAGTGCGCGACAACGCCTCCACCGAACTCAAGAGCATCCGGCGCGAACTCGCCAAGCTGCAGACTTCGGTGGAAGACCGTATCCGCGGTCTGATTCGCCACCGCCTGCCGGCGGTCGCCGAGGAAGCGCACCTGTCCATCCGCAACAACCGCCTAACAGTGAACCTGCCCGCAGCTTACATCTCGCAGATGAAAGGGCTGGTGGTGGACTACAGCTCCACACGCGCCAGCGTGTACGTGGAGCCGGACGAAGTGGTGCCGATGAACAACGAGCGCCAGAAGCTCTTCCTGGAGGAGGAAGCGGAGATCAGGCGCATCATTCTGGAGTACGCCCGCGAAGTCCTTGCTCAGCGCCCGGCGATTCTCGGCAACTACGAAGTGATGGCCGCCTTGGACGTAATCCTCGGCCGGGCGCGCTACAGCGTCGCCATCGGCGGGGTGCGGCCCGCCCTTACTGCGGATGGTAGCCTGCGGCTGGTTGACGCCCGCCACCCGTTGATGCTGAACAACTTCATACCGGAGAGCTTCGGGCTCAGCGCTGAGCGCATAGCGGTTATCAGCGGCGTAAACGCCGGTGGCAAGAGCGTTCTGCTCAAGATGATAGGTCTGTTGGTGCTGATGGCGGCGGTGGGGCTGTACATCCCGGCGGAGGACGACACCGAGATCGGTGTCTTTGACGCCCTGCACGTCAACATCGGCGATGAGCAAAGCGTCCTCAACAACTTGTCCACGTTCACTGCACATGTCGGCTTCCTGCGCGAGATGCTGGCGGACCTGGCTGCCAGGCCGGCTGGCGAGACCCGCACGCTTGTTCTGATAGACGAGCTGGGAACCGGCACCGATCCCAATGAAGGCGCGGCTCTGGGCTACGCCCTGCTGGAGCGGCTGCGCGAACTTCCGGCGCGGGTCGTGGTCACCACCCACTACGATCTCATCAAGACCATCGGCGAGAAGTACCCGGAGTGCAAGAACGTCAGCATGGCCTTTGACGAGACCGGCCTGCGCCCGACCTACCGCGTGCTGGACGGCATCCCCGGCAAGAGCTTCGCCTTTGACATCGCGGCAGGCCAGGGGCTGGACCGCGGCATCCTGCTCCGGGCACGCGAGATGACCGAGAAGCGCGAGGAGCAATTCGCCGAGGTGGTGCGCAGCCTGCGGAACAAGCAAGACAGCTTGGACGCGGAGCTGCGGCAGGCGGCAAGCGAAAGAGTGCAGCTGGAAGGCAAGCTGCGCGAGGCCGAGGCTGAGCGGCAGTCGCTGCGTGAGCGCGAAGCCGAGCTCAAGCGCCGCATCGCCGAGCTTAAGCGCGAGTTTGAACTGCGGCTGGACGAGTTTATGGCTGGCGCCAAGCGCAGGTTGCGCGACAAGCTCAAGACCGGCCGTGGACGCAGTGGGCTGGAAGTCTCTTCGGAGTACTCCGCCGAGGTGCAGGTGAAAAAGGAAAGCGCGCTGGCCGACCTGGAACGCCGGCTTGGCCTACAGCCGCTTGAGCGCGCGGCTCCGTCCTTGCTGCGTGTCGGCCAGATACTGGATCTCAAGGCCCTGGGGCTCACCGGCGAAGTCGCCGCGGTTGACGAGGAGCGCCGGCGCGTGGAGCTGGTGGTGAAGGGCAAGAAGATGATTCTTGACTGGGACAAGGTGGACGAGCTGCTCCAGCCTCAACTCGCCCCGTCGGGCGCGAAGCACCTGCGGATGTCCCGTGCCGAGCGCATGCGGCTGCAAGCGCTGGGTGCCGAGCTGGACGCGGAAAACACCGGCGAGCTGTTCAACACCGCCCAGCAGCTTGACCTGCACGGCCACACCAAAGATGAGGCGCTGCCCAAACTGGAGAAGTTCATCTCCGACGCGCTGCTGAACAACTTCGAGTCGGTGATGATTATGCACGGCATCGGCACCGGCGCCCTGCGCAGCTTCATCCTTGAGTGGCTGAGCAAGTGCAAAGAGGTCGCCAGCTTCCGCGAAGCCCTGCCCGCCGAGGGCGGCAAGGGCATCACGATAGCGGTGCTGAAGTAGATCATGCACCCAATTCGCAGCGTTCTGCGCAGATTGCGCTAGCCTGTGGTATCACAATATGATACCATAATGTGGTATCATAAAGTGGTATCACTACGAGGTGAGAATATGGCGCCATTACAACAAAGAGTATGTTTGACCGCCCGCCTGCCGGCCGATCTGGTGGAGAAAGCCCGGGAGCTGGCGGACACCCGCAGCACTTCACTCAACCAGCTTATCCAGGAAGCCCTGCGCAAGGAGATTGCCGCCTATCGCCTGGAGCTGGCGCGCGAAGGCTATGAGTATTATGCGAAGGAAGATGCGGCCGAGGCGGAAGAGGGCATGGACGACTGGATTGAGATCGTGGAGAGCGACGGTGGCTATTGATCTGGCGCGGCTGAGACTGGGCTCGGTCGTTCTCGCCGACTTGGGCTACACTCGTGGGCGAGAGATCGGTAAGCGCCGTCCTTGCGTGGTTCACCAGCGCGTAACTCTTCACACAAGCACAGTGACGATAGTACCTCTCACCTCGGCGCGTCCTCTGAATGGCTACCCCTATTTGGCTTTTCTGCCCGAAGGAACGGCGGGGCTGCCCCGAGATTCATGGGCGAAATGCAATCAGGTCAGAACGGTCTCGGTTGGGCGGCTGCTGCGGCATCTCGGCGACCTGACGTCTGACGAACTCCGGCCGGTTACCGATGCGCTGCTGTTTCACCTTAGCGTGCTTGACTAGCTAAAACCCCAAGTCTTCACGCGTGAACAGCGCATTGAAGGGCAAGCCGGCCTCGGCGAAGGCCTCACGGCCGCCCTGGTTGCGGTCCAGCACCGCGATAACGCCGACAATCTGCAGGCCCATCTCTGCGCGCAACTGCTTGATCATCTCCACCGCCTGGCCGCCGGTGGTCACCACATCCTCCACCATCAGAATGCGGTCGGTGGGCTCGTACATTCCCTCAACAACCTTGGCGGTGCCGTGCCCTTTCGCGGCCTTGCGCACGAACACGCAGGGGATATCGGTCTCCAGCGACAGCGCCGTGGTCACCGGGATGCCCCCCAGCTCCACGCCCGCCAGCCGTGTCGTGTCGTCCGGCACCATCCGCGCCATGTGGTGCGCCACACTGCGGAGAATGGACGGGATGCCCTCAAAGAGGTACTTATCCAGGTAATATTTGCTGCGCTGGCCGCTACGGAGCAAGAAGTCGCCCTCCAGCAGCGCCACGTCCTTGATTTTCGCGATGAGGTCGGCTCTCTTGTAGTATTTCATTTGCCCGCGGCGATTATAACAGAATCCGCGCCCCCTGTTACAATGGGAATCCACGATGCTCAGCGCATGGCTACAGCAAGCCGCTTCGCCGGCCCGTTACTGGGAGCCCATGGAGCCGCACGGGAACGCGGCGCGCGTGCGCTGCCAACTATGCCCGCGCGCCTGCATCATTGAGGAAGAAGGCTTCGGCTACTGCGGCGTACGCGGCGTGCTGGACGGCGGGCTGAAAACCTTCATCTACGGCCGCCCCAGCTCCATCGCGGTTGACCCCATCGAGAAGAAACCGCTGTACCACTTCCATCCCGGCAGTCTGGTGCTTTCGCTTGGCACCGTGGGATGCAACTTCCGCTGCAAGCATTGCCAGAACTGGAGCATCTCCATGGTGGACGCGGCGGACGCCGGCGGCATCCTCTCACAGCGGCCCATCCAGCCGGAAGAGCTGGTAGAAATGTGCCGGCGCGAGGGGGCCGAGGGCATCTCCTTCACCTACAACGAGCCGACCATCTGGATTGAGTACGTGCTGGATACTTTCCGGCGGTTCAAGAAGGAAACAAGCTTCTACACCTCGCTCGTGACCAATGGTTTCATCAGCCCCGAGCCGCTGGCGGACCTGCTGGCGGTAACCGATGCATACCGCGTTGACCTCAAGACGATAGACCCGGGCAATCTGAAGAAGTTCGCCGACTACAACCAGCCGGAGAAGGTGCTTGAGTCCATTGCCGCGGCGGCGCAGCGCGGCGTGCACCTGGAGATAGTGACGAATGTCGTTACCGGCTGGAACGACCGCGCAGAAGAGCTGGCGGAGATGGCCAAGCGCTTGAAGGAAATCGCCCCGCTGGATACGCCCTGGCACTTCACCCGCTACTTCCCCCAGCAGGGCTACTCCGCCCCGCCCACGCCGATGGCGAAGCTGGAGCTGGCGGTGCGGCTGGCGCGAGAGCAAGGATTCAGGTTCGTGTACCTGGGGAACGTGCGCGAAGAGAACTCCGATACAATCTGCCCCGAGTGCGGACGCAAGCTAATTGAGCGCAGGGGCTACAGCGCGCGCGCATTGGTGTCCAAGCCGGTGTGCCCTGATTGCGGGGCCAGGCTGCCTTCTATCGTCCTCTAGCGGCGGGGCAAGGCGCGCTAGATGTAATACTGCAGCGTGTCCTCCGGGTGGTTGCCCACAACCACCTCAAACTCCTGGTAACGGTCGCGGCGGATGACGCCGAAGATCATCAAGTCTCCTTCCTTGGAGTTGTAGACCAGATCTTCAAACTGCCCGATGGACTTGAGCAGCTCGCCGTTAATCTTCACCACGAAGTCTTGGTAGCGCAGGCCGGCGTCGTAGGCGGGGCTGCCTTCCCACACTTTGTAGATGAGCATTCCTACATCCCAGTACTCGTCGGGAAGGTTCATGTACATCTTCAGGTCGTCGCTCATTTCGCGGATACGTCCCTGGAAGTTCTGTGACCCGGCGTAAGGCATTATGCCGACCCATGGGCGGAACGCAGGCTCCTCTGTATCTATCAGCTCGTCGGTCACGCGTTTCACCAGGTCCGCCGGCATAAAGAACGTGACGTTCTGCATTGATCCGCCGCCACCGTAAACCGCCTGCATCCCGATAACTTCTCCCGCAGCGTTGAACAGCGGGCTGCCTTCGTTGCCGGTGTTAACCACGACATCGGTCTGAATCATGCCCGGCACAATCTGCCCGGAAGGCAGGCGGACATTGCGGATGGCGGATACGATGCCGTAGGACAGCGTATGGCCGTAACCGCCGGCGGAGCCCAGCACCACCACCGACTCGCCCTGCATAATTCTCTTGGGGTCGCCGAACTTCACCGACTTAAGGTCCGCCGGGGGATTCTTTATCTTTAGCAGGCCAATACCGTAGCCCTTGTCCTGCACTATCGGCACCGCCTCATACTTGCGGCCGTCCGCCAGCGTAACCTCCATCGCCTCCACATCGTCCAGCGCGCCTTCAGCCGTAATGATGTAGCCCTGCTTGGAGACAATGGTCCCGGTGTTGTAGCTCTGGAGGATGCGCTGTTGACGCGAAGTGAAAGAAACGGAGGCGAAGCTGATGCGCACGCCCTCAATAGTCACGACGTACGGCTTGACCTTCTCGGCAACTTCAGCCGCCATGAAATCGGCGAACGCGGAAGTAGCAAACACCACCGCAATCGCCAATGCGGTAAATACAACCTTTGCGAGTTTCATATTTGCTCCTTTTCCCCCTGTCAGCCGCCTACACGGAAAAATTATGGATGTAGGGAGGCTTGGGCACCGCGGTCAGGCGCACCGTGAACACTTTGTTGCCGCGCTTGACCTCAAAGCGGTACTCCTGGCCGATTTCACCGGTAAGCACACCTATCCGGAAATCCTCCGGTATGGGCGGCTCTCCGCCGTTCACCGACACTACCTCATCACCTATGCGCAGCCCTGCGACCGCCGCGGGAGAGTCGGGTTCAACCCCGTACACGTGCAGCCCCGGCTGGCGCATCCGCTCCTTGAACTCGGTATAGGCCTCGGCCTCCTGGATGTTCGGCGGGAAGATGCAGTGCATGCCGAGCCACGGAATATCGTGGCGCTTATGTTCCAGCACCTCCACCACGAAGTTCTTGGCGAAGTTGATGGGCACGGCAGCGTTGGTCTGCTGTGAAAGCTGCCAGGCGCCGCCCCAGGAGTTAATGCCGATTACTTCACCATGGCGGTTGAACAGCGGGCCGCCGGAGTTGCCCCCGTTGATGGGCACCTGCATGTTGAATACATAGGGCAGGTTCTGCGCGTAGGTCAGCCCCATGGGTCTACCGCGGAAGTTCCAGTACACCTCAAAGCTCAGGTCGGTGTCGCGGCCCGTGACCACCCGCATTGTGGCGGTCTGCCGCAGGCCCCAGAACTCAAACGGGTTGCTGCGGTCAATGGCAATGCCCTCCTCCGCGCCGGGGCTGCCCATGGCCAGCGCCAGATCGCCTGATTGCACCTTTTCCGAGTCGCCCAGCGTCACCGGGTAGAGCTTGTCCGGGTCGTAATCGTCTAGCTGGAGCAGCGCCACGTCGTAGTAAGGAGCGGAAGCGATACGCGTCGCCCGGGCCTTGGAGCCGTCCCAGAAGATAATCTGGGCGGCCGACGCCGCTCCTGCGACATGGTGGTTGGTGATGATGTGCCCCTGCTTATCAATCACGAAGCCCGAGCCCAGCGACTGCAGCTCCGCCGCCATGATGTTACTGATGTCAATGGGATGGACGACCACCACGCCGCGCTTGACCTTCTCAATCAGCTCCGGCACATTCACCGGCGTCTCGCGCATTATCGTCAACGCTTCGTCTCCGCTGAGCATTTCCTGGGCGATTGCAGCGTAAGAGAGAAACGCCGAAACAACTAGCAGCACAATCAGCAGGCGAGATGTTCTCATAATTGCCGTACCTCCGAAACCGTGGCTACCGGGCTGACAGCCTTAGTGGCCGTGAGGGCTTGCCATGCCGCCGCCGCCACCGTCATCGTCCTCTTCAGGTTTCTCCAGCACCTGAACCACAGTATCAAACACATCTCCCCCGGTTGAGCCGGCGACATCGCTGACGCCGGGGGTGAATCTCCAGTAGCTCACCGCGACCACCTGGCCGATATCCACGCGCCGCCAGAACGACGAGTAGTCAAACTGGTAGACAATCGGGTTGCCGTCCAGCGCGACGATAACATCGCCGGCTTTGAGGCCCGCCAGTTCCGCGGGGCTGCCGGGATCAATGTAGGTGATGAATATGCCGGCGCCGATGCGCGGCGGCACCTGGTTCAACGCCCGTATCTGGTCGGTCATGAAGAGCGGCTCGGCGCCAAACCACGGGGTCTTGGCCTCGCCGGCGATAATGCGGTCCGCCACCCGGGCCAGATCGTTCACCGGTACCGCCAAGTTGATGTTTGACTGGTAGAAGTCCATCACGGTGCCGTAGACAATGCCGATGACCTCGCCGCGCACATTGGACAGTGGGCCGCCCATCATCGCCAACTGGTAGGCCGCGTCAAACTGGATGTACTGCTCGGTGGGCTCGTCCACGCTGGGAATCTCCTTGCGGATGGCGGAGAGCACGCCCACCGTGGAGAGGTAGTCGCGGCCCTGCTCACCGTAGCCGAGGATGGACACCGGCTCGCCCAGGCGCAGCATATCAGAGTTTCCGAGCTGGGCCGGCACCGGCTGGTAATCGTGCCCCCAGTCCACCTCCAGCACCGCCGTCTTGAACACATCATCGTCGTCCACCAGCTTGGCGGAGAACGTCTTGCCGTCGTAGGTGATGACGCGTATGTACTCGGCGTCCGTGAGCAGGAACGGCGCCGTTATCACGTACTTCGGGTCCTTGTAGATGAAGCCGCTGCCATAGAGCCCGTAAAGCGGCCGCGCGCCCCGGAGGTAGCTCCAGATGGCGTAATCTTCATCGATTCGCGGCTTGTCAAACCGCGTTTCGATGAAGACAACCGACGGCTTCAGTATCCGGGCGGCCACATCAGCCGCGTAGTTGAGCTGCCAGCCGGTGGCGACATCGTCCTGCGCCAGCGATGGAATCGCCGCCAGCGCTACCGCACAGGCAACCAGTAAACCGCAAAGCCACGTCGCACGCGCATGTGGCCACATAGCCTTCACCTCATGTGTTGCTTTAATAAGATTGCCCCCAATAGGCAATGTACTGGGCGGGTCTGCCGGAAAATACACATGTTACCTTACCAGAAGTGACCTCGCTTTTCAACACGCGGACGGTGGCGGAAGTTTGCTCCTTAATCGCCGCCTCCGTCTCCGCGGTGCCGTCCCATCCGGCCACGGCAAATCCCTTGCCCGCCACGATCTCCTTGAACTCGCCGAAATCGGCCGTTTCCACCAGGCGGGCGTTCATTTCATCACGCGCGCGCTTTTGTATGCGCTCGTGCACACCATGTAGGACGGCTTCCAGCTTCTCGTGTTCAAAAGTCCCCGCGTCCAGGTCAAACTTGATGGGCACCTTGGCGCGGTTGTCCCGGGCGACGCTCATCATGTGCGAGGCCGCGAGGTCCTTGGGCCCTATCTCTAGACGCACGGGAACCCCCTTGAGTTCCCACTTGCTGAACTTGAATCCAGGATTCGTAGTGTCGTCCAGGTCGGCGTGCACCCGCAACGGCTCGCCGAAAGCGGTCGCACCCCGCAGCATGGCCGTGAGCTTCTCCGCCGCCTCCAGCACCTGCGCCTTGGTGTCGTCGTAGATGATGGGCACCACCACGACCTGGTAAGGCGCCACCTTGGGCGGCAGCACCAGCCCGTTGTCGTCCCCGTGCTGCATGATCAGCGCGCCCACGATACGGTGGCTGACGCCCCAGCTGGTGGTCCAGACGTGCTTCTCCACGTTGTCTTCGTCCAGGAACTTGATATCAAACGCCTTGGCGAAATTCTGGCCCAGGAAGTGGCTGGTGCCGGATTGCAGCGCCTTGCCGTCGGGCATCATCGCCTCGATGGCGTAGGTGTCCACCGCGCCGGCGAACTTCTCGCTGTCGCTCTTGCGGCCGGCCAGGACGCTGAGGCAGACGTCCTCCTCGGCGAACGCGCGGTATAGCTCCAGTATCTTCAGCGTCTCTTCCCGCGCATCCTCTTCGGTGCGGTGGGCGGTGTGCCCTTCCTGCCAGAGAAACTCCAGCGTGCGCAGGAACGGCCGGGTGGCCTTCTCCCAGCGCACCACGTTGGCCCACTGGTTCTGCAGCACCGGCAGGTCGCGGTAGGAGCCGATCCATTTGGCCCACATCACGCCGATGATGACCTCGCTCGTGGGGCGCACCGCCAGCGGCTCCGCCAGCTTCTCGCCGCCGCCGATGGTCACCCACGCGACCTCCGGCGAGAAGCCCTCCACGTGCTCGGCCTCCTTCATCAGCAGGCTCTTGGGGATGAACAGCGGGTAGTACACATCGCTATGGCCTGCCGCCTTGATGCGACCGCCCAGCAGCGCCTTCACGCGCTCCCAGATGGCGTAACCGTACTCGCGGTACACCATGCACCCGCGCACGGGCGCGTAATCCGCGAGTTCGCCCTTGAGAATCACGTCGGTATACCAGTCCGACAGGTTCTCGCTGCGTTTCGCGATGTGTTTTGCTTCAATCGCCATTTCCGCCGTCCGATACGAAACAATCATTATAACAAACCTCGCGTGCGGCTCGCCTGCTGGGTAGGCGGGGCTGACTAGCCCCGCTCCGTCGCAGCAACCCGAGGAACTGCCGGGCTGGTCAGCCCGGCGTACCCGATTATCT
>CAZKNJ010000002.1:40156-73734 GCA_964554185.1 uncultured Planctomycetales bacterium
GCGAGGTGAACGATGCCGGAGATTGGGCGAACGAAGAAAGGCATCCGCGATGCGATAATACTGGTGCTCACGCCCGCCAAGCATGACGACTGGCGGAGACCGCCACGAACGTAGGAAACGAGATGGACACGAAGCAGGAAAACACGAGTGAACCGAAGGCCAACCGTCTGAGCCGCATCTTGGAGCTGTCAGTCGTGGCGATAATCGTGTTCCTCCTCACCGCAATGGCTATGCCCAATTACGTTAAGACAAGCAACGGCCACCTGCACGGCGAACTCAAGTCCAACATCCACAATATTCAGCTTTCGATTGAACGCTACGGAGTCGACCATGACGGAGCCTATCCCCTGTACTTGATCGGTGGGCAGGGCAAATATTCCCCCGCCGGGGAACCGCGAGATGACCTCTCAATCAGCGACGCTGTGGATTGTCCCGATAAACAGATGCTCTCCGACCAACTGCTCCGCGAGGGGTATATCGATGCGTACCCACGCAATCCATTCTCCTGGAAAAACGCCTCGCAGGTTCACGCTACCCAGGTCTCCTACAATGATCCTCTGCGAAACAACACGGACCAAGGACAAATGTATGGCACCCGCTTTGGTCCTTACTGCACGCTCATCGGCAACGTCCTGGCGGATAAGTCGCATCCTGAGTTCACCGTGTTTGATTCAGCGGGCGCCGGCACGGTGTACCCCAGCTATGCTGACAGTGGTTACCCGTACTACGATGTCTGGCCCCGGTTCTCCCGGAAGTCGAAGCCCTATCTACCGGGCATGTTCTTCTACCGGAGCAGAACCGAGACAGTGCGGAGGGAAGATTCGGAAGGAATGCCAGTTGAGACTGTGGAGGCAGTTGACTATGCATTAGGCGTCTACGGTTCGGAAAAGGACCGAGGACACGACATACTCGGCCCCGATCCCTTTGGCGTGAATGAGACTTCCCCCTACGGTTTCGATGAAGAAATGGGGCTCAGATACGGCAATCCCAACGGCATCCGCGATGCGATAATACTGGTGCTCGTCCCGGGGGAGGACTAGGATGGAGACTCGGCAGGAAAACACGAATGAACCCGCGGCTAGCGCGAAGCGCCGGAGCTGGGTCGTGGAGTCGGTGCTCATCATCGTCTTCATCCTGCTGCTGGCCGGCGTCGCGATGCAAGGCCAAACGCAGCGAAGGGAGAAGCTCATGGTCGTGGAGGTCTGCAACGGGCTGCACGAAATACAGCTCGCCGCCGAGCGCTTCGCGGTGGACACCGGCGGCACCTACCCGGACTACCTCTATGGCGGCGAAGGCAAGTACTCCGCGCCAACCGAAGAAGACGGGAAGGTCGTGTTCGGCGACATCAGCGAGTGTGCCGGCCGGACGAAGCTCCACGACCCTCTGCTGCGCAAGGGTTACCTCATCGCCTATCCGGTCAATCCCTTCGCCCGCGACGGAGCGCTGGTGCACCAAACACAGGTGCGGTTCGGCGATCCGCTGCGAAACGGCACGGAAGAAGCAGAGCTCCACGGCACGCGCTTCGGCGCCAAGTGCAACCTCATGGGCAATGTCCTTGCGGATTACCGCTACGCCGGCTTCCACCACGCCGATTTCGGCTACCCCTTCTTTGACCTCTGGCCCGAAGGCGCCAAGAAGCCCAAGTTCTACCTGCCCGGCCAGTTTTTCTACAAGAGCGCCGGCGTGATAGTGGTCGCAAGCAAGGAGACAGGAGAGGAGTATTCCAAGCGGCCGATTCTGCCGACTGTAGTCGAGTACTACGTGCTGGGCGCATACGGTTCGCCAACATTCAAAGGTCTGGATGTCCTTGGCCCCGAAACGGACATTCTGTTTGGTCCTTTCGATGAATCCACTGGCCATCACACAGATTACACAGTGCCGTCTTGGACCCGCTCCACGATGACGGAGAAGGATGCCCAGGGACGCTATCTGGGTAGCCCGTTTGGCAGAGCCGACGACGACCGCGTTGATCGGCCCTCCACGGGCAATCCCAACGGCATCCCTGACGGGGTCGTGTTGGTGCTGACCCCGGGGGAAGACCCGCCTCGTCCAAACCCCCCTCCAATCCCCGTTGACACCACCCAGCTGCCGGGCGGCTTCAAGGCAACCATTGAAAGCTGGCGGGAAGGACACTAGAGGGAGAAGACGCGGATGCCTGTATCAGGAGTTCGCTTCAGACCGGCAACGAGCGCTTGCGCAACCGATGCTTCTCTATCACTACGATAGATGAAGCGAGTTCTTCGGGCTTCACCAGCCGCAGTGCGTCAGTCAACCTCGTCCTCACATCCTCTTCGCTGAACGCACCGCCGCGGAACAGGATAATGCCAGGGGCGGGGAGCTGGCTTGCTGCGAGAAGTCGCGGGAAGTCCAGGTCGGCGGTGACGACCACCATTCCTTCATCGCGGGCCCGCTGGAGGATATCGGCGTCGGTGGCCTGGCTCATCCCCGCATCCCACGCGTGAATCGCTTCGTGCCCCTCGGCGCGCAGCCACTCAGCGAGGCGCGGCGACAGCGGCATATCCACGAGGAACTTCACTTCGCCAGCTCGACCGTTTCTTCTTCTGCCAGCCAGGCGGCATAGCGCAGGGCTTCGTCAATGTCTTCCGGCTCCAGGTAAGGAAACTGCGCCAGGATTGACTCGCGCGTCTCGCCTGACGCCAGCAGCGCCAGTATGCGTGACACCGGGAATCGCAGGCCGCGGATGCACGGCTTGCCGGTGCACACCGCCGGATCAATGGTTATGCGTTCAAACTTCACGTCATCCACCTTTCAGCATCATTATACCAGCGCCGCGCCGCTTGCCAGCACGATAATCGGCCGCTAGACTGTATAGAACCACTGATGGCACTTTCGCGCGCAGAAGTTTCGGCGGCACTCCAGGACGTGGAGACCGCCATCCGCGACATCCTGTTCGGCTCGGATGAGCTGGTGCTCAGCTACGTGCAGGACGTGGCGCAGGGCGTGGGCAAGCGGCTGCGGCCGCAGCTGCTCATCGTCTTCGCCGACATCTTCGGCGAGCCCGACCGCCGCACCACGGTGAACACCGCCGCCTGCTGCGAGCTTCTGCACACCGCGTCGCTCATCCACGACGACGTCATCGACTCCGCCGAGACCCGGCGCGGCCTGGTAACGCTCAACCGCCGCTACGGCAACGAGATTGCCGTCATCGTCGGCGACTACATCCTAGCGCTCGCTTTCCAGCGGCTCACGCGCATCCGCGATTTCATGCTGCTGGAGCTGACGATGGCAACAAGCAAGCTTTTGGCGCTCGGCGTGATAGAAGAAGCGCGCAAGCGCAACCACCTGGAGCTGACCGAAGACGAATACCTGGAGATAATCTACTTCAAGACCGGCTCGCTGTTCACCCACGCCTGCGAGGCCGGGGCCTACCTGGGCGGCGCCAGCGAGGACGAGCTGGCCACCGTGCGCGACTTCGGGCGAGCTTTCGGCCAGGGCTTCCAGGTGGTGGACGACCTGCTGGACCTGACGCAGACCGAAGCCGAGGCGGGCAAGCCCACCTTCAACGACCTGAAGGAAGGGCGCATCACCCTGCCGGTCATCCACGCGATGGCGGTCAACCCGGCACGAACCACCGCGCTGGTCGGCGGCTTCCAGCGGGAACCGTTGGCGGAAAACGCGCAGCACTTCCGCGAGTGGCTGCACGAGTGCGGCGCGCTGAAATATACGCTCGCCCGCGCGGAGAGCTTCTTCGCCGAGTCCCGGCGGCAACTTGCCGCCATCGCCGCGAACGCCAAGAACCCCGCGAGCGCACTGCTCATCGAGCCGATGGTGGAGCAGGTCACCGCGCGGATACCCGCGTGGATTACCACGGGCGGGCGGTAGCGCGTGCCCTCTTCCCGGCAAAGCTGATGAACGCGCATCCACCAAGCGAGCGCACTGCCGCCCTGTGGGCGCTCACGCAGCTTGATCCCTCTTCGCCGCTGTGCGCCACCCCTCAGCGCGGCGATGTCTCCGGCCTGCTGGAAGCGATATTGGAGGCGGACATCCTGGCGCCGAAGCACCGACCTTGGGTGCAGAACGCGCTGCTGACGCTGGGGCGCAACCTGCTGTTGGTGGACAGCTTGCTGGCGCCATTGCTGCAGAAGCGTCCGCTGCACCGCCTGCCGCCGCCATTGCGCAGCGTGCTGCGGTTGGGCGCGTCGGAGCTGCTCTTCGGCGACGCTCCGGCCTATGCGGTGGTGTCGTCGTGGGTGGATGAAGGGCGCGCTGCCGGAGCCGCGGCCCACGCCAAGCTGGTGAATGCGGTGCTGCGCCGCGTCGCGGAGTTCGCCGAGCGCGCTGGAAAGAGCTTCGCCGCCGCTGATGCAGCCATTGCGGCACTGCCGGAATCCTCTGCGGCTATCGCCTGCGCCCGCATGCTGGCCTCCGGTGAACCCGCGCTGTTGGAGCGGCTGCCCGGCATCCCGGTTGAGCAACTCAGCCTGATTTCCTCGCTCCCGCTCTGGCTGCTGGAGATATGGCGCGAAACACAGGGCGAAGACTTCGCGCCGGTGCTGTCCTCACTGCAACGCCCGCACCGCCAGGCCCTGCGCTGGGATTACAGCGCGTTCAACCGCAAGCTTGATCCCGCTACTGCCGAGCTGGTGGCGCACTTGAAATCCACGGCGGAGCGCGTGGACTTCCTCGGCGCGGAATACATGCTCGCTCCCACCGGCGAAGCTTCGTCGCTGCGCAGCGCATTCAACGCCGGGTTGCTGTCGCTGCAAGGCGTGTCCAGCCAGGCGGTGCTGCACCGCTTCCCGCCGCCGACGGAGGGCATGGTGCTGGACGCCTGCGCCGGCTCCGGCATCAAGGCCACCGGCCTGGCGCTGATGATGGGCGGCGCTTCGCGGTTGGTCGCCTGCGACCTCTCGCCGGACAAGCTCAATGAGCTGGTCGCCAACTTTACCCGCCTGCGGCTGGAGCCCCCGCGCGCCTTCGCCTGCGACTTCACCGACGCGGGAGCTTGCGGCAGCTTGCAGGCAGGATTCGCTCAAGGCTTCGCTCGCATCTACGTTGACGCGCCCTGCACCGGAACCGGTACGCTCCGCCGCTTGCCCTACAAGCGCTACCAGCTGCGCCCCGGCGACGCAGCCAGACTTGCGGAAACGCAACTGAAGCTCATCCAATCCGCCGCGACGCTCCTTGCGCCCGACGGCGATATCGTCTACATTACTTGCAGCTTGCAGCGCGAGGAAAACGAGCTGGTGGTGGAGCAAGCCTGTGCCTCGGCCGGCCTCGGCATGGACGGCGAGCAGCTGTTCATCGCGCCGGTGCAGGACTGGCTTGAGGGAATGTACGCCGTGAGGTTAGTGAAACCCAGGTCCGGGTATTAGTCACAGTAGTGTAACTGGCGTTGCGGTCGCGCGGGTGTAGTGGTAGAATGCCCGGCGTCCCGTCCGGCCCGCAGCCTGTCGGGCTATTCTGTAAGGACAACCCAATGCCAATGGCTATGCCGGAACCGAATACGATTGTCTACAAGAAGCGCTTATCACCCAACACCGTGCGCATTGAAGTCGTGGCTCCGCTGGTGGCGCATAAGGCCCTACCGGGCCAGTTCATCATCTTGCGCGTGCACGGACGCGGGGAACGCATTCCTCTCACCATTGCCGACAGCGACCCGGAGAAAGGCACGATTACGCTGCTGTTCCAAGAAGTCGGCGCCAGCACGCTTCAACTCGGCCTGATTGAAGAGGGCGGGAAGCTGCATGATGTCGTGGGCCCGCTGGGGCATCCCACGCCCATCAAGAACTACGGCACGGCGTGCGTGGTCGCGGGCGGGCTGGGCACCGCGGAGATGTATCCCATCGCCCGCGCCCTGCGCGAAGCGGGCAACCGCGTCGTCACTGTTGTCGGCGCGCGGCGGCAGGACCTGCTGGTGCTGCTGGAGGAGATGGAAAGCGTTTCCGACGAGCTCATCGTCACTACCGACGACGGCAGCTTCGGGCGCAAGGGCGTGGTCACCGAACCGCTCAAGGAGCTGGTGGACGATGGCAAGGTGGACTTCGTCATTACCTGCGGGCCGGTGATAATGATGAAGTTCGTGGCCGCAGCCACGCGCGACGCCGGCATCCCGACCTTCGCCAGCCTCAACCCGATTATGGTGGACGGCACGGGGATGTGCGGCGCCTGCCGAGTGTCGCTGGGCGGGGTCACCAAGTTCGCCTGCGTGGACGGCCCGGACTTCGACGCCCACCAGGTGGACTTTGAGCTGCTGATGATGCGCCAGAAGGCGTTTTGCGAGTTTGAAAAACGCGCGCTGGAGCAGTGGCTGGCGGCGCATCCCGAACGCGCCCAGACCTGGCAGCAGTAACACTACCAACGGAACCTACTATGGCGGACGATAAAGAGAATCTACAGGAAGCTGAAACCGGCGACGAGGAATCCGGCGCCAAGCAGCCGGTGGTCGGCCCCGACGGCCTGACCCGCAAGGATCGCATGAAGATCAAGCGGCATGGGATGCCGGAGCAGACTCCCGAAGACCGCGTGCGCAACTTCAGCTCCGTCGTCCTCGGTTACGACGACGAGACCGCTTATGCCGAGGCGCAGCGCTGCCTGAACTGCAAGATACCGCGCTGCATTGACGGCTGCCCGGCGGAGATCGACATCCCCGGTTTCATCTACGCGGTGCTGGAGAACGACCTGGAGAAATCGTACCGGATACTCAAGGCAGCCAATGCGCTGCCCGCGGTTTGCGGCCGCGTCTGCCCGCAGGAAGCCCAGTGTGAGCTGACCTGCGTGCTGGCCAAGAAGAGCCCGGTGGCCATCGGCCGCCTGGAGCAGTACGTCGCCGAAAAGATGCTGGACCACTACGAGAAGGAGCCGCCGGAGATTGAGCATGTGCCCATCACCAAAGAGAAGGTCGCCGTCATCGGTGCTGGCCCGGCGGGCGTCACTGTGGCGATGGACCTTAAGCGGATGGGCTATGACGTCACCATTTTTGAGGCCTTGCACAAGCCCGGCGGCGTGCTCAACTACGGCATTCCGCCCTTCCGCCTGCCGCGCCGCATCCTCAACGCCGAGCTCAACACCGTAGCCGGAATGGGCATCCACGTCCGCTGCAACATCGTCTTTGGCAAGACGCTCACTTACGACGATGTGATGGCGCAGGATTTCAAGGCCGTTTTCCTCGGCACCGGCGCGGGCCTGCCCAGCTTTATGGGCATTCCCGGCGAGAACTCCAACGGCGTCTATTCCGCTAACGAGTACCTGACCCGCGTGAACCTGATGGAGGCCTGGGACTTCCCCAACGCCGACACGCCGGTGTTCGTGGGCAAACACGTCTGCACCGTCGGCGCTGGCAACACGGCGATGGACTCCGCCCGCGTTTCGCTGCGGATGCCGGGCGTGGAGAACAGCTACATCGTCTATCGCCGCACCAAGGATGAAGCGCCGGCCCGCCGTGAAGAGCTGCACCACGCCGAGGAAGAAGGGGTGATCTTCAAGTTTCTCACCCAACCCATTGAGGTCATCCACGACGACAAGAACTGGATTACCGCGCTGAAGTGCATCCGCATGGAGCTGGGCGAGCCCGACGAGAGCGGACGGCGGCGGCCCGTACCGGTGCCCGACACCGAGTTCACCATCCCGTGCGACACGCTGCTCATGGCCATCGGCCAGCGCCCCAATCCCATCGCGATGCGCAGCATCCCCGGCCTGGGGATCACGCGCTGGGGAACCGTCACGGTGGACGAAGAGACCATGATGACGGAGGTGCCGGGAGTGTTCGCCGGCGGGGACGTGACGGTCGGCGCATCCACTGTAATCATGGCCGTGGGCCACGGCAAGAAAGCCGCCAGAGGCATTGACGCATACCTTTCGGGCCTCCGCGGTTAGCCGCGATATCTTGACGTTTTGACCGGACTGGAATTATCCGGTGGAATGTATTATAATTGTGCCTTGCAGGGGTTTGGCCCTATCGGGGGGTATGGCGATCGGGTGGACTGATTGCCGCCAGGCGGTTAGTTGTTTTCCGCATTCACCCAACGGGGCTTGGCAAACCATCGTTAATGTGTAACAATACAGGTGTCGCAAATTGCCTGTATGGAATAAGTGGTGAGGTGAAATGGCTAGACCTAAAGGTGTACCAAACAAACGTAAGAAGGCGAAAGTGCCGGGAGTTACTTTCGGCACTCTGATCCGCAGCCTGCGGATCAGGGAAGGCATGTCGCAGACCTCGTTTGCCAAGAGGCTGGATCTGCATCCTTCCTACATCTCGCGCCTGGAGGCGGGAATGCGCCGTCCTTCGCCCGAGGTTCTCAAGCAAATGAGCGTTCTGCTCAGGTGCCCCCATGAGCGTCTGATTCAGGTCAGCGGCATGGTAGCGGAGAACCTCCTCAGCGAGATTCGCCGCGGCCCCGTGGGCACGCTCTCCGGCGAGGTCCTGCAGCTTCGCAGCAGGCTCAAGCCGAAGAAAGAGAGCTCCGACATCCTCATCTCGGGCGACGTCAAGCCGCTGCCCGTGTATGATTCGGTGCCGGCCGGCGTGTCCGTGGAGAAGATCGCCAAAGCCGCCAAGGGCGGGTCCAAGGTGGAGTTTGTGGACTCGAGCATCGTCAAGGACGATGAGGCCTTTGCGATGGTCGTCAGCGGCAACTCCATGAAGGACGCGGGGATTATGCACGGCGACATAGTGGTGATTTCGCCGAACTCCAACATCAAGAACGGCGACATCGCGCTCGTGGCCATCGGCCAGAAGGATGTCTCGCTGAAGCGCGTGTACATTGAGGGTGATTACGCCCTGCTGCACGCGGCCAACAGCGACTTCCCGCCCGTTATGCTGCCCTACCCCGACGGGGTCGAGCTGCTGGGCAAGGCCGTCTGGGTCCGCCGCAAGATGTAACGAAGCGCTTGAGCGGCCGGTCTTCTTTTACGGGCCGGCCGCTTGATGCGCCTCCCTGCACCGGCAGCTGCGAAGCTGCGCGGGTAGTTCCGCCCACCGAGTGATAGCGAACTCGCTATTCGCCCCAGGAGCTGGCGGTCCAGTGGTTGGCGGCCGATGCCCTGCTACGCGAAAATGGCCCTGATGGCGTCCGCCCGCTCGTGGTCACGCGCCGCGTGCGCCACCACGCAGTCGTAATACGTGGGCAGATGGCAGTCAATTGGGAAGCCCAGCGTGCCCGGAGGCTTGTCGAAGTCATCGGGGGCAAGGTTCAGTATCTGGCTTTCCAGCAGGTGTTCCAGCGTCCGTATCAGCATTGAGGACTGATTCTTGGACATAAACGCTGTAGGCACGGCCGGCACGCCCTGCGCCCCCAGGCCGATAGCCATCATCTTCTTGTCATCGGCGACCAGCTTGGAGTAGTCGGCGGCGCTGTGTCCGCTTTCGTCCTTCTCGTTGATGAAGGCGTAGTCGCTGGGAACGTCCGCGATGGCCTGCAGCACGTCGCGACTGGAAGCCGCAACCAGATTCTTCAACTCCTGATTCACAGACATCTATTTTCTCCTTGTCTTGTGGAATTGCTCTGAGCGTTGTTGCCACTCGTCCAGCACCGGATTCTGTTTGGACTGCTCCTCTTTGATGCGCGCCGCCTCCCGCCGAAACGCGGCCGCCTCATCCTTGCGGCCTTCCTCTTCCAGGAAGCCGGCGTAAGCCTCCAGATTCTCCAAGTCCTCCGGCGCGGCTTCACGCGCCTGTTTGAATCTCATCTCCGCCTCATCCTTCTTGCCTTCTTTTGCAAGCACCTGAGCGAGTGTTGAAAGCGCAGCTTCATCGTTGGGTGCAAACTCAAGCGCGAGGAGCAGCTCCTCCTTGGCCTCTTCAAGCTTGCCCTGGCGCAGATACAAGTCGCCCAGGTTGTTGTGCGGGTTGAAGTAGTCCCTGATGGCCAGCGCTTGCCGGTAGGCTTTCTCCGCCTCGTCGTACCGTCCTAGAAGGCACAGGACACATCCGAGGTTGTTACGCGCTCTGGCGTACTCCGGATCCAGCTCAATGGCACGCAAGTACTGCTCCTCCGCCTCTTCGTATTGCTCGTAGTGCTGGAGTATCCGCCCGTAGTTGTAATGAGCCAGGCAGTCGTCAAAGCCAGCGTCAATCGACCAGCGGTAGAGCCTCCTGACCACGGGCCAGAACTTCTTTGGTGTATCGATCAACTCAATTGCGCGGTAGAAAACGGCTTTGCCTTTATCAGGGAAGCCGCCGTCATTCGGTTGGCTCATAAGTGGATCAGGCTCCCACAACCGTCATATGAGAGTTGCGTCACTCATTAGTTTACCACAATAGGAGCTTTGGGCAACATGCAGGCGGCGGATTTCCGCCCGCAGATTCCAGCACCCCCACTACGTCGCGCGTTTCTGCGGTATAATCAAGGTGAAAGGCGCTCAAATCCATTGGAGAGCGCAGGGGCCGGAAAACGGCCCCATTTCTTCAAGCGCCGCTCCCACTCCTCGGAACGGCTATCCATCGGAGCCGGTGCAGCCGTGCCCTTCACCATGGTCGCATGGACTCTCACCGGTCTGCAAATTGCCTTCCAGGAATTCCGCCACCACCTGCTCGACATCATCGCTTAGAGCGCCGATTACAACTTCAATGCCGTGCTGTGTAAACAGGTTTACCGCGCGAGGCCCCATGCCGCTTGCCAGCACGTGCGTGACGCCGTGCTCGGCTAGGAGAGCCGGGAAGGCACCCGGCGCGTGAACGGGACTCTGAACACTGTTGCGTCCCGTAATCTGCCGGGTTTCCGGATCAATATCGATCAGGATGAAGCCTTCACAGCGTCCGAAATGCGGGCTTAACCTTCCGCCCGCCATTGGCAGCGCAATCCTCATTTGCCATCTCCTTCGCCGGTGGTTGTCGTTTGTTTGGTGCTGCTCGCCAGATGAATCTGCACAACGTCCCAGAGCTTCCGCAGGTCTACGGAAGCTCCCTCCTCAGTATACTCCACTACGCTCTGCCGATGGATCATCGCCTGGGTGAATACTGGATCGTAGCGAACCCGCGCTCCTATCTCCATCCCGCCCTCGCGTGCAATCCCCTCTATCCTCCCGGCGATATCCTCGTTCAGGTCATACTTATTTACGGATACCATTGTGGGTATCCCGAAATGCTTGGTGAGCTCGCCAATTCGTTGCAGGTCGTGCAAACCCGAAAGTGTCGGTTCAGTGATGATAAGGGCTAGCTTCGCTCCGGTGAGCGAGGCAATCACCGGACAGCCGATTCCGGGGGAGCCGTCAACGATGATGGTCTCGCAACCGTTGGACGCAGCAACCTCCCGCGACTTCTCGCGAACCAGGCTCACGAGCTTACCCGAATTCTCCTCGGCGATACCCATCCGCGCGTGCACCATCGGCCCGTGCCGCGTCTTAGAGATAAACCACTGGCCGTTGACGGTTTCCTGCATTTTGATGGCATCCTCAGGGCAGAACCGGGCGCAAACGCCGCATCCTTCACACGCAACAGCCTCGATTTCGTATGGTGCAGGCATGCCTTGCCGATTAAAGCCGCCGTTGTGCGGCGCACCAAAGCGGCAGAGCTCCTCGCAAATTCCGCACACCGTGCAATTCTCAGGATCAATCACCGCAGTGCTGCCGCCAATAAACTCGTGGGTTTCCTGGACTTGCGGATCCAGCAGCAGGTGCAGATTGGCAGCGTCAACGTCGCAGTCGGCGAGCGCAGTATTCCCCGCCAAAGCCGCAAATGCAGCAACCACGCTCGTCTTGCCGGTTCCGCCCTTGCCGCTGATTACTACGAGTTCTTTCACTCCTTCAGCTCCCGGCTGATGAACTCGTGTAATTTCATCAGGCCTTCACCGTATCCCTGCACGGATTCGGCGATAAGCTCACCGCGCGAGTAAGCTTCCGCAATCTCGCGGCTGTCGGGTATCTCCAGTGGTACCGGGATATCCTGCTCCGTGCAGTAGTCACCGACGCTGTCGTCGCCCGTATCGGCGCGGTTTATAACCAGCGCAAAGGGCTTTTCGAGCTCGCGCACCATCCCGACTGCCAACTCCAGGTCGTTTAAGCCAAACGGCGTGGGCTCGGTAACGAGCACGACATAATCGGCACTCCGCACGCTTTCAACCACGGGGCAGGATGTCCCTGGCGGCGCGTCCAGTATTACAGTCTTACCGGCAGGATTTCGCGTCAGCTCGCGGATAATCGGAGTCGCGCGCGCTTCTCCAACGTTGAGCACTCCGTGAGTGAACCTTACCTTGCCAGCTATCCCTTCTTCAATGATTCCGATTTCGCGCGGGATCTCGCTTATCGCGTCTTCCGGGCATACTAGCGCGCAGCCTCCGCAGCCGTTGCACAATGCGGGGAAGGTTAGCACCTTCTTCTTTACCACCACAATCGCTCCGTACTGGCACATGTCCCCGCACTCCCCGCATCCGGTACAGAGAGCGGCATCTACTTCGGGCGTGGGAATCGAGACAGGGCGCGAGCCCTCTAGCTGGGGCTTGAGGAAGATGTGCGCGTTTGGCTCCTCCACATCGCAGTCAACCAAGTGCACCGCCTCGCCCTGCTGGGCAAGCACGTATGCTAGGTTAACCGCGATGGTGGTCTTGCCGGTTCCGCCTTTCCCGCTGGCGATGGTGATGCGTATGGGCTGACTCCTGTTCCTACCGGCCCTGACCGCTACCGCCGCCGCGACCTCCGCCGCCGCGACCTCCACCGCGCCCATCTCGGGGACCCGTTCCTCGTCCGCGTCCGCCACCCATGCCGCGGCCCTTGCCAGTGCCCTGTCCACCGCCCATCCCTGCGCCTTGGCTGCCACCCATTCCGCGCCCGCCGCCGGAACCCGTCATCCCGGCGTGTGGAGGTGCGCTAGGCTGCGCATTGGCAGCCGATTTCCCCTGCACGAACAGGTCAACTGCCTGGCGCACGGTTCCGCTGGCACCATCATGAACCTCTATCCCTGCGGCGGTGAGAGTTGCGTGCGCATTTGGGCCGCAGCTGCCGGTTAAAACGGCCTTCGCGCCGCTATCGCTTACAACCCTCGCAGCTTCTATCCCTGCGCCGCCACCCATAGCGGCGCTGCTGTTGGGCAGAGCGGTGAATGAGCCGTCATCCGTCTCAACAATGATGTAGTAAGGACAGCGCCCGAAACGGGGATCAACCGGTGAATCCAGGCTGTCTCCGGTGGAAGTTACGGCAATCAGCATGAGTATCAGTCCTCCTTCTGCAGTTCTTCGATACGTTGGCGAATGGCGTCAAGCTGGCCTCCGAAGTAATCCGCCTGGCGCTTGAGCGCTTCCAGTTCTCCCTCGCGGTTCGCCATAACCGGCGCCGGAGGGACCGGAGGAACAGCCCCCGCTCGCTGCCAGCCGAACAGGCCGGTAGCGTAGAACATATTGCGATGGCCGCGACCTCCTCCCCGGCCTCCGCCACCGCCGAATCCCATTCCGCGACCGGGCGCGTTTGCGTATCCGGGAACATCGGCGCCCGTGCAATATCCCATTCTTCGTCCGGTCATCGGGCCCGCGCCCATCGGACCGGTTCTATCGCCGCGTGGCATAGTCAAACCTCCTTGCGGGTAATACGACTCACAAACGTGAGCAGTGATATTGAGACCCAATCTCAATATACTATACTACGCTAAGGGACGATGCGCAAGCTCATCTTGGTGAAACGTCTTGTGTGTATAAAGACTGCGCTCTACCGTTGACCGCAGCCCGCTGGCGCAGCACGCGCCGGTTCGATTATCCCTTGGTCTAGTTCAGCGTCCGCGCCAGCTCCACCAGTGTGCGCACCATCACGCCGGTGCCGCCCGCCCCCAGGAAGTAGCGCTTGCGCTTGTCGGTCTCAAAGGTGCCGGCGATATCCAGGTGCGCCCACTTCACCCCGTCGTTGATGAACCGCTGGAGGAACAGCCCCGCGGTGCTGGCGCCCGCCAGTGCGCCGCCGACGTTCTTGATGTCCGCGACTGTGGAAAGCAGCATCTCCTTGTACTCCACCGGCAGCGGCAGCTCCCACATCTTCTCGCCGCTGCGCGCACCGGCGCTGATAAGGCTCTGCACCAGCTTCGCGTCGTTGCCCATCACGCCGGTGATGTCCATTCCCAGGGCGCGCACACAGGCGCCCGTGAGCGTGGCGATATCAATCACCGTCTTCGCCTTGAACTTCTCCTGCGCCCAGATGAGTCCGTCCGCCAGTATCAGCCGGCCTTCCGCGTCGGTGGAGTGAATCTCCACTGTCACGCCGTTGCGGTAGCGCAGTACGTCGCCCGGCAGGTAGGCCTTCGCGTCCGGGCGGTTCTCCGCCGCGGGCACGATGCCCACGATGTTCTTCTTCACGCCCAGCGCCGCGAGCGCCTGCATCACGCCGATGACCGCCGCCGCGCCCGCCATGTCGCCCTTCATCTCCCACATCTTGTCCCAGGGCTTGAGCGAGATGCCGCCGGTGTCAAAAGTGACGCCTTTGCCCACCAGCGCGAGGTCAATCGCCGCGCCTTTGCCGCCGGAGTGCTTCAGCGCAAACATCACCGGCGGATTGGCGCTGCCCGCGCCGACGTTAAGTATGCCGGTGAATTTCTCCCTTTCCAGGTCAGCCTTGCGCAGCAGCGTGAACTGCAGCTTATGCTTCGCCGCCACCTTCTTCGCGGCAGCCGCGATTCTCTCCGGGGGCAGCTCCGAGCCGGTGATATTCACCAGCGTGCGTGCGTCGTTCGCCGCCTCTACCACCGCCTGGCGCTCCTTCACTGTCCGCCGCACCGCTGCCACCGTGTCTTTGGGCACCAGCAGCTCCACCTGCATCTCGGCGAACTGGTAGCGCGATTTGCGGTACTCGGTGAATTCATACAACCCGAAAACCGCCGCGTCCACGATTTGCGCTGCCAGCCCCGCGCCTGCCTTGGTCTCCAGTACGAACGCGACCTTGCGCAGGTTGCGGTTGCGCGCATAGTCCAGCGCCTTCGCCGCCGCCGTCCGCACCTGGTCTTCCGGTTCCTGGAAGGCTTCCAGCGGAAGCGCCAAAAACGCCACCGTGCCGAATTTCACACCCTCGCCGGCGGTGTACATGTGGTCCAGCAGCTTCTTGTCCTCGGCGGCCTTGAGCCACTTCTCCGCCTCCGGCCGCAGCCGGCAGCGCTTCGTAACTGCGTATTCCAGTTTCTCGTCCAGCAGCACGGCGAGTAAGTCGCCGCGCGCAACGTCCAGGTCAGCCGCGCTGACCGTGAATCTCACCTTCATGCCGTCCTCCCGGTTTGGAGTTAGTTCCGGTAGCCGCCTTAGTCGCCGCCGTCGTCAAGGTCGGAAAGCGCATCGTCGGTCGCGGTGCCGCGGTTCATCTGCTCGGCCACGCCGGTCGCCTTATCCGCGCCCTCTTCCGCCTTCTTGCACGATGGCACGAACACGAACACGAACATCATCAGCAGCCCGATAAGCAGGTAGCCAATTAACCTTCTCATTTGGTCCTCCCACTTCAAATTGCGTATTCCTCCAGCTTGTCCTGGAGGTAGCGCCGGAGCGCGGCTATTTCCACCCGCTCCTGCACCAGTGTATCACGGTCGCGCACCGTCACCTTCTTGTCTTCCAGCGAGTCGAAGTCGAAGGTGACGCACCAGGGAGTGCCCGCCTCGTCCTGGCGGCGGTAACGCTTGCCGATGCTGCCGGTGTCGTCGTAATCCGCGTTCATCCAGCGCGCCAGCTCCTCGTAGATGCGCTTGGCCTCTTCGCCAATCTTGCGCCGCAGCGGCAGCACCGCCGCTTTCACCGGCGCCAGCAGCGGGCTGAAGCGCAGCACCACGCGCGCTTCTTCTTCCTCGCGGCCGCCCTCGCGGGCTTCCACGCCAGTTGGCGCCACATCCACCGAGTAAGCGTCGCACAGCACCGCCAGCATGATGCGGTCCAGGCCCGCGCTGGTTTCAATCACGTAGGGCAGGTAGCGCTCCTGCGTCTGGTCGTCGAAGTACTCCATCTTCTTGCCGGAGAACTCCGCGTGCTGTTTAAGGTCGAAGTCTGTGCGGTTATGGACGCCCTCGCACTCCATCCAGCCGAACGGGAAGTTGTATTCAACATCGGTGGCCGCGGCAGCGTAGTGCGCCAGCTCGTCGGCGCGGTGCTCGCGGAAGCGCAGGTTCTCTTCGCGCAGGCCGATCTTCGCGTACCACTCCCGCCGGTAGCCCCGCCAGTGGTCAAACCACTGCGGCGCCTCGTCGGGCTTGCAGAAAAACTCCAATTCCATCTGGCTGAACTCGCGCGACCGCGCGGTGAAGTTGCGCGGGTTGATCTCGTTGCGGAAAGCCTTGCCGACCTGGGCAATACCGAAGGGCACGCGCATCCGCGCGCTGACGCGGATGAGGTCGAAGTCGGTGAAGATGGGCTGGCAGGTCTCCGGCCGCAAATAGGCCGCGTTGGCCTCGGTCTCCGCCGCGCCCACGAAGGTCTTCATCATCAGGTGGAACCGCCGCGCCTCGGTGAGCTGCGCCGCGCCGCAGGCGGGGCACTTGTCCCCCTCCAGCTCGTCGGCCTTGAAGCGCTTCTTGCACTGCTTACAGTCCACCATCTCGTCTGAGAAGTGCGCCAGGTGCCCGCTGGCCTCCCACACCCGCGGATGGGTGATGATGGCGCTGTCCAGCCCCACCACGTCCGCGCGGCGCTGCACTGTGTGCCGCCACCAGGCGTCGTGCAAGTTGCGCCGCAGCTCCACCCCCAGCGGCCCGTAGTCCCAGAAGCCGGAGATGCCGCTGTAGATTTCGCTACTGGGGTAGATGAAGCCGCGCCGCTTGGTCAGCGACACGATCTTGTCCATCACCTCGTTTGATTGGGTGCTTTCCGGCATATCGCGCGTGGGAATTATATCATTGGGGATGGCCACCTTCTTGCCATTGTTGAACGGCAACGTATGGAGTAGAAGTAATTCCGCTACGGTGATATTATTGCGATGGGAAATCCATGACTGAAGTAAACCTCACTCAAGCCGACGCAGACCAGCTTCTACACATGCCTAAGGAGCGTGTTGATGACACTCAGTGGAGTTTCTCTGCTCTGGGCAGCAAAACAACGATACCACTCATAAGCCCGAGCAGCAGAGAGGAGTTCCTTCTCGACCTTTGGCAAGGTGGTATTCAGCTGAGCAAGTATAAGTATCAGAATCGCGCCCGCAAAGTAGTAATATTGGCTCGGCTCGATATTGGCGGTGCTCCACATCAGAATCCAGACGGGGAGGTTGTACAGTGTCCGCACCTGCATTTGTACAGGGAGAACGATGCTGATCACTGGGCTTACCCACTGGACTCGAGACTCCTAGAGCAGAGATTCGACTGTGACTCCGATGAGTGGAAACTTCTTGAGGACTTCATGCGGTTCTGTAATATAACAAGGCCTCCAATAATCACGAGGTTAATGCCATCATGAGCTTAGAGGAGATAAGAACCCTTGTAGAGCAGTATTTCGCTTGGCTGAAGGACAAGACCACTCTGAAGGCCATCGATGAGAACTGGATGGAAGTGACCACTCCATTATTGGATAGACATAATGACTTCCTTCAGATCTACATAAGGAAGGAAGGCCAACGGTTCCTTCTTTCAGATGATGGGTACGTCCTCGCCGACCTAGAACAATCAGGATGCAGCATTGACTCTCAGAAGAGGCAGCAGCTCTTGAAAGTCACTCTAAACGGCTTCGGTGTGCGAGAAGAAAAAGGACGACTAGAAGTACTCGCCACAAGAGAGGATTTCGCACGGCGTAAGCATAACCTGCTGCAGGCGATGCTAGCAGTGAACGACCTCTTCTATGTAGCACGTCCTTACGTCACCAGCCTCTTCTATGAAGAAGTGGTTTCTTGGCTTGACCTCATGGAGGTCAGATATACTGCGAATAAGAAAGTAACTGGCAAGAGTGGCTTTGACCATATGTTCAGTTTCATCATCCCCAAGTCGAAAGCCAAGCCAGAGAGGTTCGTGCAAGCCGTTTCGAATCCGAATCGTGCTGCAGCTGAGAAGCTCATCACAGCTTGGTTCGATATCCAAGAAACTGTCGAGGACAACGCTAGGGCATTCGCAATTCTCAACGATTCAGATGACCGCATTAAGGCTGGTGTACCTGAAGCGCTGCTGAATTACGACATAAAGCCAATTCCATGGACGATGAGAGACGAAGCGCGAGAAATGCTCACAGCGTAAGACAATGTACTCGATGCAGTGAGTAATGCTCAGACTTAACCCCGCTAAACAGCATGTACCCCCCCCCGCTATAATACCCCCACCTGATGGCGCAGGCGAAAGACAGCGGGGCGGCGCACGACGCTAGTAGCGAAACTGCACGCGGCGGAGACGCCGCGGGCGGCTTCCTGCCGCTGCCGGCGCAGAAGCTCACCCCGCTCTTCAAGCAGTATCTCTCCATCAAGGAGCAGCACCCGGACGCGATTCTTCTCTACCGCCTGGGCGACTTCTACGAGATGTTCGGGCCTGACGCCGAGCGCGCCGCGCCCATCCTCGGCGTGGTGCTCACCGCGCGGGAGGCCGCCCGGGACGTGAAGGTGCCCATGTGCGGCGTGCCCCACCACGCGCTGATGCGCTATGTCAAGAAGCTGGTGGAGGCCGGCGAGAAGGTCGCGCTGTGCGACCAGTTGGAGGAGCCCGCGCCGGGCAAGAAGCTGGTGCACCGCGGCGTCACCCGCGTCATCACCGCCGGCACGCTGGTGGAAGACGAGTTCCTGAGCGACGAAAGCGGCGTGTTCCTGCTGGTGCTGAGCGAGCACCGGGGGAAGGCGGGCTTCTGCCTGCTGGAGGCCGCCGGCGGGCGCGTGGCGCACACCGAGCTGGACCTCAAGGACGGGCGCAGCCGCCTCATCGCCGAGATTGAGCGCGTCCGCCCGCAAGAGATGCTGTTGGACGCCGCGATGGCGAAGCTGCCGGAGCTCGCGGAGTTCAAGCAGCGCCATCCCTTCGCGGTCATCCACACCTTTGACGCGCCGGTGTCGCTGAAAGATGCGGAGTTCTTCGCGCGCAAGTTCCTGCGCACCGAGCACCTGGAAAGCCACGGCCTGCGCGCGGATTCGCCGGTGCTGCTGGCGCTGTTCCACCTCGTGCGCTACCTGCGCGAGGTGTTCAAGGTGGAGGAGCCCAAGCTGTTTTTGCAGCGCGTCTCGCTCAGCGAGCGGATGCAGCTGGATGGGCGCGCCGTACGCCACCTGGAGCTGGAGCGGCTGGAGGACGGCAATGGCCCGCGCGAAGTCGCGGCGGGGCTGCTGGGGGTGCTCAACAGCGCGCGCACGCCGATGGGCAAGCGCCTGCTGTCCGAGCGGCTGAAGGCGCCATTCACCGCGCCGGAGACCATCAATTCGTACCTGGAAGCGGTGGAGGAGCTGGTGGCGGCGGAGGACGCGGCTTCGGCGCTGGGCGAAGCGCTCGGCGGCGTGTCCGACCTGGAGCGCATCCTCAACCGCGTGAACCTCGGCCGCACCAATCCTCCCGAACTGGTCAAGCTGCGCGAATCGCTTAGGCAACTGCCGCACATCTCCCGGGCGCTGGGCTCGCGGGATGCGCCGCTGCTGGCGCAGTTGGCGAAGGAGCTGCCGCTGTGCGAAGGCCCGCTTACGAAACTCGCGGCGCTAGCCGACGAGCCGCCGGCGAAGGTGGAGGACGGCGGCGTGTTCCGCGAGGGCTGCGACGCCGAGCTGGACCGACTGCGCGCGCTGATGGCGAAAGGCGGCGAATGGTTCAATACATACGAGGAACAACTGCGCGGCCAGACGGGCATCCGCTCGCTCAAGGTCAAGCGCACGCCTGCCTTCGGCTGGTTCATTGAGGTCACCAAGGCCAACCTGCACCTCGTTCTGCCGGAGCACGGCTTTGAGCGCAAGCAGACGCTGGTGGGCTCCGAGCGCTTCGCCACCGCGGAGCTGTCCGCGCGCGAACGCGAACTCGCCGAGGCCGAGGGCAAGGCGCTGGAGCTGGAGCGCCGGATGTGGGACGACCTGCTCGTCTTCCTGCGCTCGCAGGCCGACGAACTGCACCGCGCTTCCGACACTATAGCCGCAGCCGACTACGTGCTGGCGCTGGCCGACACCGCGCGGCGCGAGGGCTGGGTGCGCCCGGTGGTGAACGACGGGCAGGTAATTGAGATCAAGGGCGGCGTGCATCCGCTGGTGCAGCGCATGGTGGGCCGCCAGCGCTTCGTCGCCAACGATGTCTACCTGGACGCCGACAGCGTGCAGATAAACCTCATCACCGGCCCCAATATGGGCGGCAAATCCACCTACATGCGCATGGCCGCGCTGGTCGTCATCCTGGCGCAGATGGGCGGCTTCGTGCCGGCGGAGCGCGCGCGCATCGGCGCGGTTGACCGCATCTTCACCCGCATGGGCGTGATGGACGCGGTAGTGCTGGGCAAGTCCACCTTCATGGTGGAGATGGTGGAAACCGCGGAGATACTGCATAACGCCACCGGGCGCTCGCTGGTCATCATGGACGAAATCGGGCGCGGCACCAGCACCTACGACGGCATCAGCATCGCCCGCGCGGTGGTGGAGTACCTGCACAGCGGCAAGCGCGCGCATCCCAAGACGCTGTTCGCGACGCATTACTTCGAGCTGACGGAGTTGGCGGAGTTGCTGCCGCGCGTGCGCAACCTTAAGGTGGAGGTGCAGCAAAGCGGTGGCGAACTGGTGTTCCTCTACAAGGTCGCCCCCGGGTTCGTGGACGAGTCCTACGGCGTGGAAGTGGCGCGGCTGGCGGGGCTGCCGCTGGAAGTGATTGAACGGGCACGGGTGGTGCTGGAGGAGCTGGAGGAGGTAAAGCGCGAATCCCTGACCAGGAGCCGGCGGCTGATGCAACTGGGGCTGTTTGGGGAGAAGCAGTGATAGTGCTGGGCGAATGCCGATGATGATCAGCCACGAACTTCCGCCGCAACTGCTGATGCACACGATGCGCACCAAGGAACTCGCGGTACAACTCGCGCGCTACTACGGTCTTGACGCCGAGACGCTTCACCGCGTGGAACTGGGCGCGCTGCTGCACGACAACTGCCGCCACTGGCCGCCGGAGCGCCTGCTGGCCGCCGCGCAAGAGTTCGGCTACGAACCGGACGAAGTGGAGCGTGAGTCGCCGGTGCTGCTGCACGCGCGGATCGGCGCGCTACGGCTGAAGGACGAATACTCCATAATTGATGAAGTGGTATATTTCTGCGTCTTCCACCACACGGTTGGCGGACCTGATATGGGCGACGCGGCGAAAATCATCTATTGCGCGGACAAGATTGAGCCCGGGCGGGACTACCCCGGGGCCGACCGGCTCAGGCGCATCGCCCCGGAAGGGCTGAAGCCGCTGTGCCGCGAAATCGTCTCAAGCACTGTGGACTATTTGAACTCGTTGGGCCGCGCGGTGCATCCGGCTACGCTCGCCTTCCAGCGCGAGCTGGACGGGGAGAAGCGTTAGCGTGGACAAGCGCAAAGAAAGCCTCTCCGAGCGGATACTCGCCAAGGCTCGGCAGGACGCTTCCTCCGTCAGCAAGACTGGCCAAAGCAGACGCACTGCCCGCCAGTACTCGTCGCGCCCGGAACTGAACGACCGCATCCGGCGGCGCATCTCCGCCCACCGCCGCCGCAAGACCAACATCCTGCTCGGTATCTTCCTACCGCTGGGAATCATCGTACTCGGATTGCTGCTCTTCCTGATGTTCCGTCCAATGGAAACCGCCTCCGGCGGCAAGACCACCGCCTACCATGTGATGATGCGGGCGATTACTTCCGACCCGCTGCCCACCTACTTCGACCATCAGCGCGACATCTATGCGCTCTTCGTCGGCCTGGACCACGACCCGCCCCACCGCAGCGATACGGTAATGCTGGCGCACATAGACCTCAACACCCTCCAGTCCCGCGTGCTTTCGGTTCCTCGTGACCTGCGGGTGCAAATGCCCAGCGGCGGCTGGGACAAGCTGGCGCACGCCTACGTCTACGGCCGCCAGCGCGACAACGATGGCGTAGCGTGGGTCAAGCAAAGCGTTGAAGGGCTCCTGGGAATAGAGGCAACCTACTACTTCGTCATCAAGTTTGACGGCTTCGTGAAGCTGGTGGACTCCGTCGGCGGCGTGAATATAGACGTGAAGAAGGCGCTCAAATACCGCGACCGCGCCCAGGACCTGGTGATTGACATTCCCGCGGGCGAACAGCACATGGACGGCGAGCAGCTGTTGAAGTACGTGCGCTTCCGCCACGACGCGCTGGGCGATATCGGCCGGATGCAGCGCCAGCAGAACGCCATTCACGCGCTTATTGCCGCGTTGAAGCGGGGGCGCTCCTACACCCGTATCCCCGCGATTATCGGCGCGATGAGCGACACTTTTGAGACCAATCTGCGGCTGGACCAGATTGCGGCCCTCGCCCGCGCGGTGCCGGACATCCAAGATGATTACATCCAGTCAATGACGCTGTTCTCGGACTCGACGACGATAGACGGCATCAGCTACCAGGTGACCGACAGCAAGTCAGTGGCCGAGGCTTTGGCTTTTTTGGAAGATCTTTCGCCTCCAGTTGAAACCGAAACGGCGGATGAGGAGTCTAAGGATACAGAGGCGGCCGGGAATCCCTGAATGGCTGCCACGTTTGGTTGGCTGCGGTACAACGGATGGGCGGATTGAACCCTGACTAACGACAATGGGCGTGCCGGAACAAACGGAAATCACCGGCGAGAAGCCTGTATCCAGGCGCAAAGCGCGCCGCAAGGTTTTTGAGATTCTCTTCGAGTTCTTCCAGCGGCCGGGCGCGGACATTCACGACCTACTGCACCGCACCTTTGAGGAGCACGCTTTCGGCCCCGAGGATGAGGGCGAAGGGCTCGTGATCGGCGACATTACCGGTTCCAACCGGGAGTTCGTGGAGAACATCACGCTGCTGGTAGCCGAGCGCTTTGAGATGATTGACCACATGCTGGAGAACTACCCCCACGAATGGAAGTTTGAGCGTATGGGAATGCCCGAGAAGTCTATCCTCCGGATGGCTCTGTGCGAGCTGCTGTTCACCGACACTCCCTTCAAGATTGTCATCAACGAGGCGCTAGATCTGAGCAAGATATATGGTGAGGCGGAGAGTAATCGCTTCTTGAACGGTATTCTTGGTAGTATTATCCGCGACATTGACCAACTCAAGGAGAAACTCGATATTGCGCCCTAAGTGCATGGCCCTGCTGCTCGCGGCGGCAGCCGCGCTCGTGTCCTGCCCCGCGGGCAAGACGCAGCCGGGCGCTTCCCCCGGCGAGGAAACATCGCTTTACTCCGACTTGCTGGGCATTCGTATAACCTACGACACCGCCGTGTTTCCCGAGGTGCTGCACGGCCCCACGCAGGAGTTCCCGCTGGTGCTAAAAGCGGATGGCTTCGCGCTGGGCGTGAAGAAGATTCGGGGCGCCGGCGCCCTTCTGTCCAAAGACCCGCAGGCGGATTTCTTCCAGTTCTTTGGCCAGCAAGTGCGCTACAGCCTCATTGACGACCTGAAGCTGAAGCCCATTGGCCGCGAAGAAGACCAGGAGTTCACCGCCCAGGGTCGGCCGGGGCTGCGCCAGGTTCTGCGCTTTGCGGTGCCGGAGAAGCCCGTGCCGGGACTTGAGCAGTACTACGCCGTGCCCGGCGGCGAACTGTATCTCTACTACCACCACTTCTACTCCAAGCCGGATTACTTCTACTTCGTGCTGATGGCCGGCCACGCGCTGCCTCAGGAAACGCTCGACCTCACCGTCAACTTGATTGACGCCACCGAGTTCAACGCCCAGCCGGCGCCGGAAGAATCCGAAAAAGAGATCACCGAGTAGCACCTCCGCATTGCGCCCGGTATAATCGCTCCTATGGCCTACGAGACCAGACCGTACATCAACGGCGAGTTCGTTGACTGCAAACAATCGTTCACCGTTCTGAATCCCTTCAACGGCGAGGTGGTTGCCGAGGCGGGGCTGGCGGACGAAAGCCACCTCCAAGCGGCGCTCAATGCGGCCAAAGCCGTATCCCCGGCATTGCGCGAGCTGGCGCCCTTTGAGCGCGCCGACCTGCTGCTGCGCATCTCCGCCCTGATTGCCGAACGCAAAGAGGACTTCGCGCGGCTCATCACGCTGGAAGCGGGCAAGCCCATCACGCTTTCGCGCGGCGAGGCTGACCGCGCGGTGGGCACCTTCCGCATCGCCGCCGAGGAGGCCCGGCGCTATGCCGGCGAGCTGCACCTGCAGGAGGCCTACGGCCGCTCCGGAGGCAAGTATGCCGTCATCGGCCGCTTCCCGCTATCTCCCGTGCTGGCTATCACGCCTTTCAACTTCCCGCTGAACCTGGTCGCGCACAAAGTCGCGCCGGCGCTGGCGGTCGGCTCCGCCGTCATCCACAAGCCCGCCCGTTACACCCCGCTCACGGCGCTGATGCTGGCGCAGGTCTACCACGATGCGGGCATCCCCCGCGGCGCCTACAATGTGCTCCCGGCCGCCCCCCCCGCCCTCAACAGCCTCATCGCCTCCGATTGCGTGCAGAAAATCTCCTTCACCGGCAGCGCCGAAATCGGCTGGGGGCTGAAGGCCGCCTGCGGGAAAAAGCGCATCACCTTGGAGTTGGGCGGCAACGCCTCGGCGGTAGTGGAGGACGCTGGCGACCTGCCAAAGCTGGCCGCCCACCTAGCCCGCGGCGCCTTCGCCTACGCCGGACAGGTCTGCATCAGCGTCCAGCGCATCTTCGTGCGTAAGGAGCTTTACGCGGAGTTCACCGCTGCGCTAGTGAAGTTCACCGAAAACGAAATCCACTCCGGCGATCCGATGGATGAAAAGGTCCTCAACGGCCCGCTCATCTCGCCGGATGATGTGAACCGCGTCGCCGAATGGGTGGCGGAAGCGAAGGAAGCGGGCGCGCGCATTCTTTGCGGCGGCACCGCCGAGGGCAACGTCTTCGCCCCCACCGTCATTGAGAACGCGCCCCGGCTCGCGAAGGTCGTTGCCGAAGAAGCCTTCGCGCCCATCGTGGTGGTTGCGCCCTACAATGAATTCGCCGAGGCGGTGAAGCTGGTCAACGATTCGCGCTTCGGCCTGCAGGCGGGCTACTTCACCCGCGACCTGGACAAGGCCAACTACGCCTTTGAGCACACGGAATGCGGCGCGGTGCTGATAAATGAATCGCCCATCGCGCGGCTGGACCACCTGCCCTACGGCGGCGTGAAGGATTCTGGCTTCGGCCGCGAAGGCCTGCGCTGGGCCATGGACGAACTCACTGAGCCCCGCCTGTTCGTGGTGAAGCCGGGCTGGTAGCCTCCCGCTCTCCAGCCGCTACATCGGCTCGCCAAGTGGTTCACCCGCAGTCGGGCACCGGATAGGTTACTTTTCCGTCGCGGGAACTACTTCAAAGGTGCCCCAGCTTACCCACCGGCCGGATCCCTGGCCGTCAATCAGCCAGCTTCCCGCCGGCGGGTCCCCCGAGTAGATGAGCACCTCATAGGTGCCGACCGCAAGTGGCTCGCTTCCGATCATGTAGTTGCCATCCTCGGTGTCGGGAAAGTGCATTGTCAGCTCCACATATGGAGGCTGCTGCACGTCCTGATGAACGTAGCTGTCATCATAACCGAAGCCAACATCCAAACCCCGGACGAGAAGCCTGTACACGCCATCATTCTCCTGCGAAGGTTCGACTAGCACACTGACAATACGAAAGGCAGGTAAGAGGCTTAACAGCCACGGGCGGTCAGGTACTACACAGGAAGTAGTTAAGTCGAGCGAATCCCCTTCGGACAGTTGGGGAGCGAACGCAACATCTCGCACAAACCCCACATAGGCATAGCTAGGAGGTTCAAGCCTCGGAAGCCCGGATGTTTCCCCACCACTGCAACCGGCAAACGCACATATCGCCAACGCTGCTAGCACAAGCTGCAACAGCTTCCCTCTTGCGTGCATTACCACCCCTCCAGCGCGGCTTCGTAGTCCACGATTCCCGCAATGGAACCTCTTGGTTCCCTTAGGGTTGATACGATGCGGTTCCAGACCAAGAGCCGTGCACCCTCGGTGGGAAGGAGGATTCTGTGTTCAAACAAACGCGCCGCGAGGGCCGAGACCTCTGGGGCAGCAGCCGACGTGCCACCAAACATCCCGTAACCATAGGAGCCGAGCTGCGCATCGTATCCGATCCCAGTACTAACAAGCGAGGCTACGGGCGACGTGAAAGGGGACCCAGGGCTGGGGTAGAAGTTGTACCCGTAGAACGCGCTGCACGGGTACTTCGTGGTGTTGTAGTAGTTCGTGTTTGGGTGTTGAGTAAGGGTTTCCTGCATGTTCTGCGCTCGCAACTGCCCCATCATCCCGGTGACGCCCATCACTTTGTCATAAGCGGCAGGATAGAATAACCCGTAAGTAGCTTCGTTGCCTGCTGAGGCTACATAGAAGCGCTTCTCCGCCGAGATGTCCCGGTCAATCTCCTTCTGAGCTATCATCTCATTGTTCTTGCCCCGGTCGCTGATATTGACGACGCGGACTTGAGTTTCTTTCGGCGAACCACCAGTGAGCTGGAAATGGAACCGCAAGGCGTTTATGGCCTTCTCCATGGAGTTGCCGACGCGCTGCCTGTAGATAGGAAGTATCTTGATACCAGGCGAGCAACTGGCAATCCCCGGATAACCAGGATAGTTATTGGTGAGCGCTCCAATGACTCCGCTAGTCTTCGTCCCGTGGTCATAGGACGGGTCCATAGAGCGGTACCAGCCGTAATTCCGTCCCACTATGTAGCGGTGGTCAAAGCAGTCGACTCCCCATTGAGTGAAAACCCCTTGCATGTCCTCGTGGTCGCGCTTTACGCCGGTGTCAATCACCGCGACTTTGGTGCGCGTGTAGGCAAGAGAGTAAATGGGAACAATGTAGTAGCGGTTCGGGTTGAAGGTCCACACGTGCAGCGAGTACTGGTACCACGTGCGGTCACCGTACGGGTACGCTCCGCCATCTGCGGGCTGCGACCACTGGTCCAGCGGTGGGGCATAGCAGAGTTCCGTCTCATAGTAGAAGTCCGGACGGGCATCCAACGTGTAAGGCAAGGACTCTAGGAACTCAATGGCGTCATCAATTGTGGGATGCTCTTCGCGGCTAAATGCTAACTGAAAAGAGGCCATCTCATTAGTCTCATGCATCTGACCCGGCTCGAACCACGAGAAGACAACTTCAAAGCCATTCGCCTGGAACATTCCGCGAAGCTGCTGCTCGCCGGCAGTCTCATCGAAGCTGGCACGGACTTGGCCCGCAACAACTTCGCGCGTTTCGTTCGTCTCCGGGTCGGTCCAGAGTTCCATTGGGATGAGCATGTTGTCGTAATAGCTGACGCCCTGCTGCATGAAGGCTTGGAGTTCGGCCTGCGTTATGTTTCCTCCAACCAGGATAGTGCCGTCCGCCCACTCATATTCCATGATGAATGGATCAACAGCATCATTCAGCCAGTAGTTCCCCTGGGGCGGCCCTGGGCGAAGCTCAGGTTCACCATCCAGGAAGTCGTCTCCACCACCACCCCCATCGCCACCGCCGCCGCCCATGCCTCCCCCGGGGCCGACGGCTTCCACGAGCTTGCCTTCGGGCGGCGAAGCTGCCTCCAGCGGCGGTGAATCGCCGATGCTTGGCAGCGAATCCGGGGAAACATGCCTCCCGCTACCCCCGCAGGCGGTGAAGAAAAACAGCAATAACATTACAACTAGGGCGGCGCTAACTCCGGCCGCCCCCCCCTTCACAGTTTGGGCGGTAATCATCTCCTTTTCTCCTTATGATACTTGTGGTTTTACCCCTGCAGCGCAGCGCAGGCTGCGCTCTGTTGATATTATACCCTCGGCATGCTTGTTTTGGAGTAGCATTCCCCGAATATTGGCGGAATTTCCGCCAGCAGAGTGTCATTCGCCAAGGCAGCGGATGTAAAGTTGGTGGCAGACCGCTACTTCCCGGGATTCAGCAGCACCTCCACTTCGGCGGCGCTGAGCAGCGGCTTCATCTCGTGGTAGAAGTAGTGGTAGTGCCAGCCCTCGTCGCGGGCGCGCTGGAGCAGGTTGCGCTTGCTCTCCGCCGCCTCCATCGGGTGCGTGTCCAGCGCGGCCGCCCACGCCGGATGCAGGTGCACCGTCATCGGCATTAGGTCCCCCCAGAACGCGAGGTGTTGCCCCTCGCTTTGCACCAGCACCGAATAATGGTGCGCGGTATGCCCCGGCGTATGCAGCGCGGTGAAGCCCGGCAGCAGCACGCCTTCCTCGCGGATGGAGCGCAGCTTCCCGCTCGCCACAATCGGCTCAATGAAGTCCTCGCGGTAGGAGCCGCGGGTGCGGGGATGGCGCTCCCGCGCCGAATCGAATTCGCTCGGCGAGGCGTAGTAGACGGCGTTGGGGAAAGTGAGCTGCGGCACGCCCTCTTCGTTTTCGTAGGTGGCGCCGCCGCAGTGGTCAAAGTGCAGGTGGGTGAAGATGACGTCGGTGACATCCTCCGGCTGGTAGCCCGCGCCCTTCAAACTGCTCACGAGCTGGCGCGGCTCCCGCTGTATCTTGTATATCTTCTCAAACTTCGCTCCGGCGCGGTCGCCGATGCCCGCCTCAATCAGCACGCGCCGCTCGCCCGTGTCCACCAGCAGCGGCCGCAGGTACAGCGCCACCAGGTTGTCCTCGTCCGGCGGATGCCGTTGCTCCCACATCTTCTTGGGCACGATGCCGAAGACCTGCCCGCCGTCCAGGTAAAACGCCCCGTCGGTGAGAACGTGTAGTTTGAATGCGCCGAGTTGGGTCATGGTTCCCTCCCGCGCAGATTGTAGTGCATCCCGCCGCCGGTGAAAAGCCCGCGCCTGAACACCCGCGCCCGCCGCGCCGTCAGCCCTAGTGCGCTGTGCTACAATCGCAGCATCCGATGGAGACCACCGGACAGACAACTTCCACGCCCGCAGCCGCCGCGCCGTCGACCGACGGCGTGCTGGACATCCGCAACGTGGTGAAAATCTACCGCGGGCGGCGCGTGGTCAACGATGTCTCCGTGCACCTGCGCAAGGGCGAAGTGGTCGGCCTGCTGGGCCCCAACGGCGCGGGCAAGACCACGACCTTCTACATGGCCATCGGCCTGGTGCGCCCCGACGGCGGCAAGGTCTTCCTCCAGGGCCAGGACATCACCGATCTGCCCATCTACAAGCGCGCAAGGCTGGGCATCGGCTACCTCTCGCAGGAGAGCAGCGTCTTCCGCAAGCTTACGGTGGAGGAGAACATCCGCCTGGTGTGGGAAGTGCTGGGCGTGCCGGAAGCCGAACAGCGCGAGCGCATTGAAGAACTGCTGGACGAGTTCGGCATCAAGCACCTGCGCCACCAGAAGGCTTACGTCCTCTCCGGCGGCGAGAAGCGGCGGGTGGAGGTCGCCCGCGCGCTGGCGGGAAATCCCGATTTCATTCTGCTGGACGAGCCCTACACCGGCATTGACCCCATCACCATTGAGAGCCTGCAGACCATCGTCGCTTCGCTGCGCGACAAGGGCCTGGGCGTCCTCATCACCGACCATAACGTGCGCGAGACCCTCTCCATCTGCGACCGCGCCTATATCATGGTGGACGGCAAAGTCCTGGTGCAGGGCACCCCGGCGCAGGTCTCCCGCGACGAACTCGCCCGCAAGTACTTCCTGGGCGAGCGGTTTCAGTACTAGCCCGGCGGCGTGAGCTTCCGCGCTTTGCCCGACTTCAGCGCCTTGATAAACTCCTTGAAGGTCACGCCATACCTCTCCCGCAAACGCTTCGCATACATCTTCACCGTTACCCGCGAAACCTCAGCTGAGTGATAGGGCACCTGGATTGCATGGACGATGTCCTCGCCCGGCAGGCGGTAGAAGTAGTGGCTGCCTTTAGCCTTCACCATCACGAAGCCGAACGCCTCTAGCGCCCGGCAGACTTCCTTGCTCTTCGCGCTGGGAAACTCAAGAGCCAAGAGCTGGGGCCTCCAGCTCTATCGTGTGGATCCGGCACCGCTCCCGCGGCAATCCCTCCAAGTCGGGCTCCGCGCCATCCTCGGCCTCCCGCACTTCGCGCAGCAGTTCCTCGACCTGCTTGAGCCACACTCCTTCGGGAACTCGGAAAGCGCTGCCCTCTAGCTGAAAGCCGCGAGCCTCCAGATAACGCCGCAGCGCGCCCTCCTCCGCCATCAGCGCCAGCGCCGCCGCCGCGCCTTCCACGACGCCCTTCAGGGCCTCTTGGAGGTCATCGTGGCTGAACCAGATGTCAAGGCTCGGGGCCACCGCATGCCAGATGCCTTCCATCCGGTAGGCAACCACCACTGCCTCCAGCACTTTTACCGTAGCCGTACTGGTAGTGCTCCTTGTGGTCATACGTCACCTGATTATACCATCGCCGCAGCTACCCCAGTCGCCCGCGAGTACTTCCTGGGGGAGCGGTTTCAGTGCTAGGGCTTTGCTGGCCTGGAATCCACCCATCTTCCCAGCATTCCGCGACCCCATTTAATCCTGATTTGATGCGGCTTAAGGCTGTATTTCCGCGCGCCGAAGTGCTACAATAATCACGGGCTTGAGGATTGGGGCGGAATATACTGTTGTTTAGTGAATCGCGCAATGGAAAAGACCAAAAAACCTGCCGGTGAATCCACTCCCAAGAACGCCGCAGCGGGCGGGCGCAAGAACCAGCGCCAGGATGCGGACGAGGCCGCCCTGGAGGCTTCCGCCATCGTGGCCGAAGAGGCGGCGGACAGTGGCGATGCCGAGGATCCCGCCCCGCCGGAGGCGGTTGAAGGCGAGTACAATGGCAAGTCCATCCAGGTGCTCAAGGGCCTTGAGGGCGTGCGCCAGCGCCCCGCCATGTACATCGGCTCCACGTCCGAAAGCGGCTTGCACCACCTCGTTTACGAGCTGGTGGACAACGCCGTGGACGAGGCGATGGCCGGCCACTGCAAGAACATCCTCGTGACCATGCACAAAGACGGCAGCGTGTCGGTGGCCGACGACGGGCGCGGCGTGCCGGTGGACTTTATGGAGTCCGAGGGAATGAGCGCGGCCGCGGTCATCTACACCACCCTCCACGCCGGCGGCAAGTTCGGCAGCGGCGCTTACAAGGTCTCCGGCGGGCTGCACGGCGTGGGTGGCAGCGTGGTGAACGCGCTCAGCGCGCGCTTTGAGGTTGAAGTCCACCGCGACGGCGCCAAGTGGTTCCTGGCGTGCGAGCGCGGCAAGCTGGTGGAAAACCTGCGCGAAACCGGCAAGTCCAAGAGGCGCGGCACCATCGTGCGCTTCTACCCCGACCCCGATATCTTTGAGACTACCGACTTCAAGTTCTCCATCCTCTCCGAGCGGCTGCGCGAGCTTTCGTACCTCAACGCCGGCCTGACCATCACCCTCAAGGACGAGGCGGAGGACAACGAGACCTCGTTCAAGGCCAAGGGCGGGCTGGGCGAGCTGGTCAAGTACCTCTCCCGCGCCCGCAACCCGTTGCACAAGGTTATCCATTACACCAAGATGGTGGGCAGCACCCGCGTTGAGTTCGCGCTTCAATGGACCGACTCCTACCGCGAGTACATCCTCGGCTACGCCAACAACATCCACACCAAAGACGGCGGCACCCATATCACCGGCCTGAAGGCCGGACTGACCCGCACCATCAACTCCTACGCCCAGGGCTACGGGCTGATCAAGAACGGCGCGGAAATGCCCTCCGGCGATGACGTGCGTGAAGGCTTGACCGCCGCCATATCCGTCTGGCTGGAAAACCCGCAGTTTGAAGGACAAACTAAAGGCCAACTCGGAAACTCCGACGTGAAGGGCATCGTCGAATCGGCGGTGAACGAAATGCTCTCGTCGTACTTGGGGGAGCATCCCACCGAAGGGCGCAAGATCTTCAACAAGGCGGTGGTGGCGTCCAAGGCGCGCATCGCCGCCAAGAAAGCGCGCGACATTACCCGCAAGTCTGCGGGGCTGGACACCTCGCTTCCGGGCAAGCTGGCGGACTGCTCCATCCGCGAGCCGGAGAGCGCCGAGATCTTCATCGTGGAGGGCGACAGCGCGGGCGGCAACGCCAAGCAGGGGCGCAACCGCGAGTACCAGGCCATCCTGCCACTGCGGGGCAAGATTCTCAACGTGGAGAAGGCGGGCCTGCACCGGATACTGGGCAACAAGGAAATCCGCACCCTTATCACCGCCATCGGCACGGGCATCGGCGCGGACTTTGACGCCGAGAAGCTGCGCTACCACAAAGTGGTCGTGATGACCGACGCGGACGTTGACGGCGCGCACATCCGCACGCTGCTGCTGACCTTCTTCTTCCGGCACATGGTTGAGCTGGTGGAGCGCGGCTTCCTGTTCGTGGCCCAGCCGCCGCTCTTCCGCGTGCGCAAAGGCCAGAAAACCGCCTATGTGTTCACCGAGAAGGAGCTGAACGAGAAGCTCGCGGAGTTCGGCGCCAACTGCGAGGTCACCCGCTTCAAGGGCTTGGGCGAGATGACGCCGCAGCAGCTCTGGGACACCACGATGAACCCGGAAACGCGCACCCTCACGAAAATCACCATGGACGACTTGCGCAGGGCCGAAGAGACCTTTGAGCGCCTGATGGGCAGCGAGGTGCAGCCCCGCAAGATGTTCATCACCGACTACGCCCGCACGGTAAAGAACCTGGACGTATAGCGCAGTCCTGTAGGGCAGGGATAGAAGTGGTGGCGCGGGCGACGGTGGCGCGGGCGTCCCCGCCCGTGATTCGTTACTTCTTGGCCGGAGTGGTGACCTCCAGGTCGCCACACCTTCTAGAATCGCGCGACCTGCGGTATCTCCCTGAGTGGTTCACCACCGAAGGGGAGGTCGCGCGTCCGTTCTGGGGTCTTGCTGATGACTGATTGCTGGCAACTGACCGCTGGTTGTGGTATGATTGCCTTGAGGGAGCCGGCTTATGCCGCAGGGGAGGTCAACAACCGCCCACCACCACGGCGCGGAGAGTGCCCACTACCGCTTTGCCACCAACCATGCGCTGCAACTGGCGGCGGCCTTGGCGCTCCTGGTAAGCATCGGGGGCTGCGGGCATACGCACAGCCCGTCGGTGCCGCCCCTGACGAATCTGCCCTGCCTGGTCTCGGTTGAGCCGGCTTCGGCGATCGCGGGCGCGACCATCACCATTATCGGCCAGGGCTTTGGCAGCGACGCAGCGAGAGTCCAGGTCTTCTTCGGTGAAGAGGCGGGTCAGATAGTCTCGGTTTCCGACGCCGCCATAAGTGTGATGGTTCCGCTGGACGGCGAAGGCGCCTTGCGGGTGCTGGTTGACGGGCGGGAGGTTGTCGGCGTTGCCAGTTTCACCTATCTGGTTGAGACGCTGGTGGTGACCGGTTTCGCTCCCCGGGAAGGCCCGCCCGGAACACCCGTTCTGATCACGGGCGGGGGCTTCGGCGCCATCCCGGAATGGCTGGAAGTCACCTTCGGCGGGGTCTCCGCCGCCATTTTGAGCGTCACGCCGGAGGAGATTGAGACCGCCGTGCCCCCGGGTGCAGCCAGCGGCCCCTTAACCGTCAAGCGCGGCAGGCAGAAAGTCACCACCGGCGACATCTTTACCGTAACCGAGCCGGTGCCTCCGGTGCAGCCGCCGGAGATTGAGGCCTTCGCACCGGAAGCGGTCTACCCGCTGGGATCGGTGACGTTGAGCGGCAAGAACTTCGGCACCGACCTGGCTGCGACCGCAGTGTTTGTGGGAGGCAAGGAAGCCCTGGTCGTCGCACTCGCGGAA
>CAZKNJ010000002.1:73834-75757 GCA_964554185.1 uncultured Planctomycetales bacterium
TGCGACCGCAGTGTTTGTGGGAGGCAAGGAAGCCCTGGTCGTCGCACTCGCGGAAGACGAGCTTGTCTTTCAGCCCGTACCGGGAACAGTGGACGGCGCAATCAGAGTGCAGACCTCCGGCGGAACAGCGGAGAGCGGGGACGAGCTCTCCATCAAGCGCTATCCGGACTACTTCATGCGCATCCAGGCTGTTTCCACCACCACCGTGGGACCGGGCGGGATTATCAGCTTTGCCAAAGCAGGGAGTGTTGGCACCGGCGTGCGGACACCGGTGCTGGGCGGTGTTGAGCTGGACCATCTAACGTATGTCGGGGAGGGTTCGGATAGGCGGTACATCTACCGGGTCCCGCCCGGACACGAGGGAACGTTCTATCTGGGGTATCCGCAGCGCGTGAAAGAGGAGGACGCCTGGGTCGCCGCATACTATGAGGAACCGATAACTGTTACCTCCGAAGGGATGTCTCCGCCTGAAGTAACCGGGCTTTCCCCGGACACCATCTTCGGCAGCCTGTTTCACGGGGAAGCCATGGTTTCGCTAATTGACGGTGACTACAGCGAACCTATGGCGGTGCTGGCGGACGGTCGCTTCATCTACTATTACCAGGGCACCGACGATCCGGAGGAGCTGGCGGAGTACGAAGAGCAGGGCGGCTTCCCGATAGGTTTCGCCAACCCGCCTGAGATACTGGAGCCGGGCAACCACAGTCTCACCGTCGCCTCGGGGCAAGGCTCCACCACCGCCGATCCGGGATACCGCCTGGCAACCGTCGATGAGATAGAGTGCTCCATTGATAACATCGGCCCAAGCACCGCCAAGGTAGGTGATGTGGTCACAGTCTCGGGTGAGAACTTGTACTTCAAGGGAACCGGAGGTTTGGGCTGGTCGGTACTTCAGGTGCGAATAGGCGGCGTGCCCGTCCCGGTGATCCCCCTTGATACTTTTCTAGTATACAACACTTCGGTTGATGAACTAAGGTTCATTGTGTCGGCGGAAGCCGCGGCCGGAGGCGAAGTGGTGGTGGATATCCAGCGCAATGAGCCGTGGGTGGTAGGGGAGGTATACCGCACCATAGAATCGGGGAAAGAACTCAGCGTGGATAGCGGCTTCCTCAACCGGCTGGATAAGCAGTATCTTCCTAAGGGGGCTGCAGGAGGACACGTCGCGGAGAACCTAATCCACGATAATCTTTTCACCAGCCTTGCAGCAACGGGCGAGCTGTACTACGCTTGGAGGGACTTCGTGGCCTGGGACGAGGAGTACCTCCGCTGGGGCTATGTGAAGGACGGCGGCTTTGTGGACCTGGGCCGGATTGACCAGGCCCCGATCATCTACGGGGACTATCCTCAGGGCACATCCGGACCTTTTATGTGGGACGGTTCGGTCAAGGTGCGCCCCAACGGCGACATCCATCTCTTCTATGCGACCGGCGACAGCCGTGGTCCACTCCTGGAACCCGAAGTCGAACACTGGGAGAACAGGCTCGCAATCGTCCACGGTGACGAGATAGCGATAGAGACCTACAACCTCTACGACACCCTCACGGGAGAAGGCTCGGAGGAAGATAGGTACGGTGTACTCGCGTACGACGAACTCGGGAACATCGTCATGCTGATCAGGAAGCGTATCCTGACCAGAACCGAAGCGGGCTGGACCGAGACCGGCGAAGGACCTCCCAGGTTCACCCACCAGGACCCTCAGTGGGGCGAGTTGGAGATTACTCTTTCCACTCCGATGTATGCCCACTCTTCGGGCCTCCTCAAGCTCTTCGGGTACGTAGAGGAGCCGGGTCCGCCTTTCAGGAGGCTGGCCACGTATTTCATCACCCGCAGCCCGGACGGAGAATGGGACAAGCAGCAGATTCTGGGGCGATACCAGTGGTTCAAGGAGCTTGCCTTTGACACCGAGGGGAGGGGGAGGATGTT
>CAZKNJ010000002.1:75857-81266 GCA_964554185.1 uncultured Planctomycetales bacterium
CGGGGAAACCGTGATTGAGCCGGTAAGCGCTTTCCCCTCCGACAGCTTCCTTAGCACTGCGGGCGCCACTCTCAATGGTCTGGAAGTCGACTTCCATCCGTCTTTGTCCGCTCTCCAACTCAATCCTGCACGAGACACTCTCATGGTCACGGGCTCGCGCATTACATACAGGAACGAATTCCCCACATACTACGATATCCACGACATTGCATTGTGCGCCTGGTCCTGGTGAAGGTGAAGCACGAATGCGACGAGGGCGCGAAGATGGAGGCGCTGGACTTCTTTGAGGTGCGGCTGGCGTAGCGGCTTCCAGCTATCAGCTTTCAGTCACCCGAAAGAGCGAAGAGCGGCGCTAGTGAGCACCGCCTACTCGGTGGTTTGTGGTTCTTTCTTGCTGGCAGCTGACGGCTGACCGCTGGCAGCTGATACGCCCGGCGTACCTGGTTTTTCTCTGCTAGCCTCTATCCCCCTACCCCTAATCCCCTCTTGCTGGCCGCTGATTGGCCGGCTAGCCGGGCGCATTAGCTATCGCCACTGATTTGTGGTAGGATATTGCCATAGGAGGCAGGGGTAGAAGGGCTGTTCCCACGCGGGCGCCGCCCAAATGTTCGGGGAGGTGATAACGGAGTTATGAGACTCTTAACCCTTTTGGCCGTCCTCCTGGCTGCATGCCTGCTGTCGTTCCCCGCTCACGCCGCCAGTACTGATACCGCCGCCATCAACATCACGGTCAACGACACCTACTATGTCGCCTTGACCGCCGGCGCGGACTGGACTTACACCATTGTCGAGGCTGATTTCCTTAACGGCTATGCGGTCAGCGGATCGCTGGTGGACGTGATGGATATCGCCGGCAACGCGGCGTACGAGATTACCGCCCAAATGAGCGCGGCGACCTGGGACGCCGGGGTCACGCTGCAGATTGACGTTGAGGCCGCGGGGTGGACCAGCCTGAACGATTCCACGGCGACGGTGATAACCGGCCTGGCGTCGGAGGTTGCGGGCAACCAGGACGACCTGGACCTGGAGTGGCGGCTCAACGGCATCACCTGGGCCAACACCGACAGCAGCGACGACTGGACCTGCACCGTCACGCTCACCTGCCAGGCGGACACTTAGGCTAACCGGTAAGGACACCAGCGGAATGGGGGAAGGCCGTAGAGAAAACTCGCGTGCGCGCGCAGCCAGTGTTCACGCGCCGGCTGTGCGCCGTTTGCGCGACTACCGCCGGTCGGCCCCAAGATACATGCTCGCCGGTTCTATCGTGCTGGCCCTATTGGCAGTGACCCCCGCTCCCGCCCAGGCCCAGTTTGACGTCACCGTCCACGGCGACGTCTCGCTGACCGCCACCGAAACCAGCTTCCTCAACGGCTATCACGACTCGTACAACAACACCATCACGTATTCCGCCAGCGGCCTGTGGGTGATCTACGTGTGCTCGCTGGACGCCGACCTGGGCCAGAGCGACGACGGCTTCTACACCAAGCCGCTGAGCGACCTGGAGTGGAAGCGCTCCAGCCAATCGTCGTGGAACGCGATGACCACCAGCGATGCTCTTGTGCGGGGGGGGCCGGCGGGCGCCAGCAGCTTTGACATGGACTACCGTTTCCTGTTGTCGTGGTCGCAGGATAGCGCCGGAGCCTACGGCGCAACTATTCAGTACACCATTACCGCCTTGTGAACGGGCTGGTAAGGTGAAGGTTGATACCCGGCTCTCCGAGCCGGCAATGGGAGGAAGGTGATATGCGGGTATCGCAGCTTCTGCGCTGCGCATTGCTGGCAGCCGCTGCACTGGCGGCATGGTCGCTCGTCGCGGGAGCGAACTTCTCGGTGAATGTCGCGCCAGCTGACCTGGAGCTCGCGCCCGGCGAGACCTACACCGGCTACGTGACCGCGACCAACAGCGGCGAAGAGGAAGTCCGCCTGCGCGCTTACCTCGGCGACTGGCGCACCACTCCGGACGGAATGGAGTACTTCGCGCCCGGCGAGTTCCCGCGCGGAGCAGCCACCTGGATGAAGCTCAGCCCGTCCCAGCTCGCCCTCCCTCCCGGCGGTGCCGAGCGCATCTACTACGAGATAGCCGTCCCCGAGGACGCTACGCTGGCCGGCAGCTACTGGGCCATGATCTTCGTGGAGGACGCCTCCGCCCAGCCCCTCGCCCCGCCGGAAGGGGAGGAGCAGCCGCAAATGGCCATCCGCACGCTGCTGCGCTACGGCGTACAGGTCTTCGTCACCATCCCCGGCACCGAGATCCGCGGCGCGGTGTTTACCGGCACCGGCCTGGCGCCGGTGGAAGGCGGTTTTGACCTGTCCGCCACCATTGAGAACCGGGGCAACATCCACTTGCGCCCCACCACCTGGCTGGAGCTGCGCAGCGCCGCCGGTGACACCGTGTATTCCGCCGAGCATATGCGGCTCACCGTGCTGCCGGGCTGCACCCGCGAATACAAGTTTGAGCTGCGCCACCTGACCCTGCCGCCGGGCAAGTACTACGCGCTGGTCATCGCCGATTACGGCGCGCCGACGCTGGTAGCGGCGCAGGCCGAACTGGAGGTCGCCGGAGAATAGATGCCGCCGGCTGCGCACAATCCGCAGCAAACCATTAGGCTTCACCGCCGCGCGCCTGCGCCCCTCATTGCGCTGATGCTCCTTGCCTCCATCCTGCTCGCCTCGGCGGGAGCGGTAGCGCAAAGCTCCGGCGTGCGCGTCATCGCCAACACCGCGCAGCTGGAAGCGGTGCCCGGGCAAATCGTCTCCGCCACTTTCCGCGTCATTAACGAGACCGCGGACACCCGCGAGTTTGAGCCGAGCGCGGAGCTTCCCGCCGGCTGGCAGCTCGTTTCGCAGTTCTTCCCCTTCACCTTGGAGCCGGGTGCGGAGCATTTGCTCTTCACCGCGGTCGCCGTTCCCAAGTACGCGCTGGCGGACAGCTACACGGTTAGCATCGCGGTGGCGGACACTCACGCTGCCGGCATCGCGGACATGGCTGAAGTGCAGATCGTCGTCCTGCCCTTCGCCAATGTGGAGGTGCTGCCGGAGCCCGGCGAATACCGCATTCTCGCGGGCGACGAATATACCCGCACCTTCACCGTCGCCAACCGCAGCAATGCCACCAGCCGCTTCCGCGTCTCCGCCGAGGCCACTCCGCGCTGGGAGATTACGGTGGAGCCCCGCGAGTTCACCCTCGCCGCCGGCGCGTCGCAGGAAGTCTCAGTGACCGTGCAGACGCCGCTGGACGTGCACAAGGAGCTGCCCCACCGCGTAGTGCTGCGCGCAACTGCGCTTGACCTGGACTTTGGCCGGATGCAGGCGCAGGGCGCCGCCACCACCGCGGTTTTCCCGCGCACGCTCACCGGCGAGATGCACGAAGCGCTGCACGGAACCTACGGCTTCACCTTCGCCTGGGACGACAGCGGCGACGCCGCCATGCAGGCGCGATTGGATCTGGACGGCTCCCTGGGCGACGGCCGGCACGGCGAAGTGTACTTCGTCGGCCCCTACCTCTCCCGCTGGTCCGGTCAGCGGTTCCTGGAGCCTGACAGCTTCCGCGTGGAGTACCGCGACGAGGCGCGCGGCGGCTTCCGCCTGGGCGACGGCCAACTGAATGTCACCCCGCTCACCGAGCGCTACTTCTACGGGCGCGGCCTGGACGCGGAAGTGAAGGGCGACCCGCTGTCGCTTAGGCTGTTTACCGCCAAGCGCCGCGACGCGTGGATACCCGAGCGCATCTCCGGCGCGCAACTGGCGGCGGAACCTTCGGACGACTGGCGCTTCACCCTCACGGCGTTACGCCGCGAGGAACTGGATGCGCCCGCCTACCTGAACCGCGGCACCGCGGACGGCTCGCTTGCGAGCCTCGCGGTGGAGGCCACCCCGGCAGAAGGCGTGGAACTCTCCGGCGAATTTGGCGCCGGCAAGTATGACAACGGCAAGGGCGCGGGCAGCCAGAGCGGTGAAGGCTACCGGCTGGCGGCCGATGTCGTGCGCGGCGGCTTCAACTTCAGCGGCGAGCTCGTCCGCGCCGATAGCGCTTTCCCCGGCTACTGGCAGGACGCGCGGCTGGCCCGGGCGCACTTCAGCGTGGAGCTGGCCCGCAACCTGCGGCTGTGGGGCACCCTGGGGGACACCCAGTGGAACGTCGCCGGCGACCCCACGTCCGCCAGCTCGCGCAACCGCACCCGGCAGGCCGGCCTCAGCTTCCCCGCCGGGCCGCTGGGGCGCGCCAGCGTCTACCGGAGCTGGCAGTTGCGCGAAGACGCCAACCTGCGCCGCTGGGACGAGCGCGAGGAGGCCTGGAACTTCCAGCTCTACCGCGACCTGGGCGACCTCTCGCTCACCGGCGTGGCCGAGCTGGGCGAACGCGACGACCGGCTCACCGGCGGCCGCCGCGACCTGGAGCGCTACCGGTTGATGTTCAGCGCCAGCCCCACCAGCGCCGCTACCTTCGCAGGCGGCTACAGCTGGCACACCGAACAGGAGTTCGCCTCCGGCGCGCACGTGGACAGCGACCAGTTCTGGCTGGACGCCGACCTGCGGCTCAACCGCGCCAGCTACCTGCGCCTGGGCTACTCCCGCAACGGCGGCTACGGCGCGACTTACGATTGGCTGCGCGCGGAACTGGGCTATGACGCCGGCGGGCCGCAACTTAAGCTCAAGGCGCTGCGCCGCGGCGGCGCGCTGGGGGGTGAAACCGCGCTGGGGCTCGACGTGCTGTTCCCGCTCACGGTGCCGGTTTCGTGGCTGCCCACCAGCGGCGCGGCCGAAGGCCGCATTTACCACCGCGACGGGATGGAAGTGCCTCTCGCGGGCGTGGTCGTCATCGTGGACGGCAGCAAGGTCGCCACCGATGCCGGCGGGCGCTTCCGCTTCCCCACGCTGCCCGCGGGCGAATATGAATTGCGCCTGGAGCGCAGCACCCTAGGCTTCGCCCTCGTGCCCGACGTGCCGCAGCCGCTCAAGTTCACCGTCCAGCCTGGCAAGACCGCGCAGCTTGATATCCCCGTGGTAGCAGCCGCATCCGTTAGCGGACGCGTGGTGTTCAAGCCTCACGGCAACGGCGAGCCCATCCCGGAAGACGCTTCCATCGGCCTCAACAACCTTCCGCGTGGCGGGCCGCCGCCCGCGCCGGGCGCTCCCGGCTCATATCCAGCGGCCGTGAGCGGGGTAACCGTAACGCTCTCCGGCGAAATGGGCACCTTCACCCAGGTCACGACCGCCGATGGCAGCTTCAGCTTCGCCGACCTGCGGCCGGGACAGTGGACGCTATCGGTGGCGCCGGAGCAGCTGCCGGAGTACTGCGCGCTGGCGCCGATGAAGTTCGCGCTGGAGCTCACCCCCGGAGAGACCGCCGAAGACTACACCTTCGTCCTCTCCCCCGCCCCCCGCGAGATAATCATCACCGCGCACTCG
>CAZKNJ010000002.1:81366-83010 GCA_964554185.1 uncultured Planctomycetales bacterium
GCTTTCCTCTCTTGCTGGCGACTGGCAGCTGGCCGCTGGCCTGCTGCACCGCGGAGGGGGAGGGATTCGAACCCCCGGAGCATTGCTGCTCAGTGGTTTTCAAGACCACCGCCATCGTCCACTCGGCCACCCCTCCGGAGTATGCGGCGCGACTCGCTGCGAATGCCTCAGCATTGCGCCCGGGCTTATTGTATCGCTTCGCTCTGCTTACTAAACTGCCGGCGCCTCGCCCGGCGCGGCCAGCCGCCGCGCAGCCACAGGAAAAACGCGCCGAACAGCGCCACGCTGAACAGCAGCTTCGCCAGGTACACCGGCAGCCGCTCGCCGAAGGTCAAAAGCGAGCGGTCCACGATGAGCTCCCCGCCCAGCGGCGTGATGAACCCTTCAATCAGCCCGGCGATGACCAGCAGTATCACCGCCGCCAGCACCAGCTGGAAAACCTCCCGCGCGGTTTCGGCCAGCGCCCGCGAACGCGTCCGTCGCCCGGGGAACATCCACGACGCCCCCAGCGCCAGCCCGGCGGTGGCGCTCAGCGCGATGGCGGGTATTTCCAGCACGCCGTGGGGCAGCACCCCCGCCCAGAAATACCAGCCCAGCTCCGGCGCGCCGGTGTAAGCGCCGGTCACGGTGTACAGCGCCGCAATGTAGCCCAGCATATAGCCGTTTTTCAGCACTACCACCAGCGTGCCGTAGGCCAGCAGCAGCCCCACGATGAACGACACCACCGCGAGGAGCGAGTTGTTGAGGATGATGGCGGCGCCGGCCTGCGGGCGCATCTGCGCCGGAATATCCGCTGCAAGCGCCCAGCTTTCGTCGCTGGCCACCGTCTCCTGGAAATGCTGCACCAGCCCCGGCCCCAGCATCAGCCTCGGCGAAGTCTCGTCGCCTGCGAGCACCGCCGCCGCTCCCACCAACGCCGCGATGAGCATTACTACAATCACGAGATTCAGTGGCACGCGGTAGCGGTAGAGCACCTTCGGCGTGTCCAGGTAGAAGCGGCGGAGAAACTCAAAGGGTGGCCGCCGGTAGAATGGCAGCGCGCCATAAACTTCGTTGAAGCTGCGCGAGACCAGCTCCTGCAGCGCCGCCTTCTGCGCCGCGTCCAGCTCGGTGGTGAGCGACAGATCGGCCGACACCCGCTCGTGCAGCGCGATTAGCTCCCGCGCCTGGTCAAACGTGAGGCGTCCGCCGCGCTTCAAGCGCAGCAGCTCCTCCAGCCGCAGGTAGGGGCTTTGCTCCGCCATCGGTTACACTCCGCCGGCCACCACCGTCACCTGCACCCGGCGGCTGCGCGGCCCGTCGAAGTCGCAGAACACCACGCCCTGCCAGGTGCCGAGCGCCAGCTTCCCGCCGCTGATGGGTATCGTCAGGCTGCAACCCACCAGCGAGGACTTCACGTGCGCAGGGCTGTTGCCCTCGGCGTGCTCAAAGCGCAGCCCGTCGGGCACCGCCTTTCGCAGCGCCATCAGGATGTCGGACTTCACGTCCGGGTCGGCGTTCTCGTTGATGGTCAGGCCGGCGGTGGTGTGGCGGCAAAACACGCAGCACAAGCCTTCCTGCACGCCGGTGGCGCGCACCGCCTCCTCCACCTCGCGGGTGATGTCCACCATCTCCTCGCGCGAATGCGTTTTCACCGGAATCTCC
>CAZKNJ010000002.1:83110-84271 GCA_964554185.1 uncultured Planctomycetales bacterium
AACGCGCAACGCAAGCCCGCACTTGGCGTTAACGCGCGTACGCGCTATAATGGGGTCATCATCCGGTAATATCTTTGCATTCATAGGTGACGGTTATGCCAAGTGTTTTTGACAATCCTCAGGAGGAAAAAGAGTACCTGGAACAGGTCAAGCGCGAGCTTGACGCCGCCACGACCAAGCAGGACGTCGCGGAAGTGTGGAAGCGCCACTACTTGAAAGTGGGCCACCGCAAGCTGGGAAGGTTGCTGCTCGGCCGTGACATGGAAAGCGTTATGTCCGGCGGCCGCGCCCGCAAGCGCGGTGGGGAGTAGGCGCGGGCACCTTCGTCCCACCTGACCCAATCCGGGTTCCCCCCGAACCGCCGGAAGCTTCACCGGTGAACGGCAATCTTTGCGTCGTGCGCTGCGAGGCGCGGCACCATGACGCCGTGCGCGGGATCTGCTTGCGCACCGGTTTTCTGGGAGAGGACCTCACCGGCCGCCTGGAGCACCCCTCGCTGTTTCTGGACCTGACCACGCATTACTTCCTGGAAGTGGCGCGCGAGGGCGCATTTGTGGCCGAGCATAGCGGCACGGCCGTGGGCTACATTTTCACCGTGGCGGACGCCGGTGCAGCCGCAAGGTTCAACCGCTGGTACTACCCCCAGCGCGTGATGCGCGAGCTCTGGCGGATGCGTGCGCTGTCAGCCCGCGACCGGCAGTATTACGGCGCCTACCTGCGCGCTCATTTGCGCGGCGAGTTCCGCTTCCCGCGGTTGCGGGAGTATCCCTCCACGCTTCACCTGAACGTCGCGCCCGGGCGGCAGCGATTGGGCGTGGGCGGCGCGTTGCTGGCGGCGGGGCTGGATTACCTCGCGGGCGCGGGTTCGCCGGGCGTGCAGCTACTGACCACCAGCGCCAATGGGAAGATGCTCGCGTTCGTCCAGCGCCAAGGCTTCGCCCAGCTCGCCTCCCGCCCGGCCCGGCTCTACGAGTCCTTCGGCCTGACGGGGATCCAGCACGTGGTCTATGGGAAGAAGCTGCCGGCCTCCACAATGCCTTGAACGTGGAGGAACAACTGCTCCGTTAACAGTTGACTCTTACACACCATCTGGCATTCTTGTAGACAGTACTACTTCCCTATCATCCTCCCCCAGAGCTCATCCACCCGCCGCTTCACCTC
>CAZKNJ010000003.1:0-80235 GCA_964554185.1 uncultured Planctomycetales bacterium
TCCGACCCGCACGAATGGTGTAACGACTTGGGCGCTGTCTCAACGAGGGACTCGGCGAAATTGAAATACCCGTGAAGATGCGGGTTACCCGCGACAGGACAAAAAGACCCCGTGGAGCTTTACTACAACTTGGCACTGGGTCTGGGCTTATCATGTGTAGGATAGGTGGGAGGCTTTGAAGCTCCGGCGCTAGCCGGGGTGGAGCCAACGTTGAAATACCACTCTTGGTGAGTTTAGCCTCTAACCCCAGATCAAGCTGGGGGACAGTGTCTGGTGGGTAGTTTGACTGGGGCGGTCGCCTCCTAAAAGGTAACGGAGGCGCCCAAAGGTCCCCTCAGGGTGGATGGAAATCACCCGTAGAGTGTATTGGTATAAGGGGGCTTGACTGTGAGACCTACAAGTCGAGCAGGGACGAAAGTCGGGCAAAGTGATCCCACGGTACCGAGTGGAAGGGCCGTGGCTTAACGGATAAAAGCTACCCCGGGGATAACAGGCTAATCTTGCCCAAGAGTTCACATCGACGGCAAGGTTTGGCACCTCGATGTCGGCTCGTCGCATCCTGGGGCTGGAGAAGGTCCCAAGGGTTGGGCTGTTCGCCCATTAAAGCGGCACGCGAGCTGGGTTCAGAACGTCGTGAGACAGTTCGGTCTCTATCCACTGCGGGCGTAGGGAAACTGAGGGATGCTGTCCCCAGTACGAGAGGACCGGGATGGACCAGCCTCTGGTGTACCTGTTGGCCCGCCAGGGCCATCGCAGGGTAGCTATGCTGGGTGCGGATAAGTGCTGAAAGCATCTAAGTACGAAGCCCTTCCCAAGATAAGTTTCCCCATCCCCTTCGGGGGAGTAAGGCCACCGGAAGAGGACCGGTTGATAGGCGGGAGGTGTAGAGGCGGTAACGTCACAGCTGACCCGTACTAATAGGCCGAGGTCTTGACCACTCTACTTGATTGACATCTCTGCAATTTGGTATCTGCAGATCCAAATCACGGTTTCGCGTGAACACGCGCGCGTGCTCGCACAGCACGTGCCTAGCGACCAGATTCTTACACAACAGCATTGACTCCTTTACATATGACTGCTAATCTTCCATTCTATACTCCGGGGAGGGCGTGGATGGAAGGCGAAACACAACAATGCCCGCAATGCGGAGCGGTTCTGCCCGCAGATATTGAGCATTGTCCTGAATGCGGGACTCAGCTGATATTGCGCTTGGAAGGTGACGCGGCGGGACCTCCTCCATTCATTGAACACAGCGAAGCCGCGCGTGAGGCTTACATAGCTGAGCAAGCGGCATTGGAGCGAACGAAGGAGAGCCCGTTGCCAGGCGAGGAAGTAGATGAGCGCTTCGTGAACAGCTATTCCTGCGCAACCGGCTGCTGGTTGTACCTCTGTAACCGCGTTTTCTGGCCGATCGTCGTTATCGGATTCCTGTTCGGCAGCTGCAGTGACATTTGGGACAGCCAAATCGAATGGGCTGCCGAGAAGGGCGACAATGTGTTGGCCGACAGCTTGACTGTCGTTGGCCTGCTGATAGGGCTTACATGGCTCGGCTTCCTCCTTTGGTTAGGACGCATCATACGGCGCAAGCGCTGGCAGAGACTCAAGTACAAGTCCTTTCAGCAGTTCGTTGCTGAAGAGAGAACCTGGCATATCATCGGTCTGATCTGCTGGATATTGGCGCCTATTGCTTGGATACTGGTAGCTTTGCTGGAGCCAGCCTAGCTCGCGTCCTGCTTGCGGCCGGAATCTAACTCAGTGATTGGGCAGTGATCTTCCCGCCAGCATCAACAAGGAGCCCATTGCTCTGCTAGAGCCATGCAACTCTGAACTATGCGAGGGGATGGCCATGCGAAAACGCACACCGTGGGCTATCGGTATTGGAATAGCTGCCATCCTGCTTGGCATTCTCACACCGGTGTCGGGGCGCCCCGATGCGCTTGTGATCTTCGACTAGCCGGGAGAAGGCGCTCAGTCGGTGTGGTCACCGCGCATCCCGTAGCACGATGCGGTCCTTGCCGGAGTTCTTTGCTTCATACATCAGGCTGTCGGCTTGCTTGATGAGTTCATCGATCAGCAGAGGTTCATCTCCGGCAGGACTCACGGTCACTACGCCAATAGAGAGTGTCACCGGCCAGCCTCTTTCTTTCATTGCGGTCGGCAATCGCAGCCGGAGCTTCTCCAGCGCTATCTCCGTCTGAGCAGAGTCCGTTTCGGGCAGAAGCACAACGAACTCATCCCCGCCGATGCGCGCGGGAAGGTCATAAGAGCGAAGGTGAGCTTTCATAGTCTCGCCGATGACGCGCAGCACCTGGCTCCCGACCAGGTGGCCCCAGGTGTCGTTCACCTGTTTGAAGTCATCGCAGTCAAGGTAGGCCAGGCTTGCGGACCGCTTGAACCTGCACATTCGCTCAAGTTCCAGGGCCGCCGTCTCGTAGAACCCGCGGGCGTTTGCCAGCCCTGTGAGGCTATCGGTCCTGGCGCGTTCTCGCTCGGCCTGCAACGATGCCTTGTACACAAACACCGCAAGTGCGGTGATCGAGAAGAAGGCCAGGCGGATAGCGGCGTTCCAGTAGGGGATCAAATAGTGCGAGTACGTGTGGCCAGTTGCGAGATCTGCCGCGAACCATGATAGCGCGCACAGGAAAGCTACGGCCAGCGCTATTCTCTTGCTGAGAGAGAAGGCGGCGACAGCTACGGGCACTACGTAGAAAATGGAGAAGCTGAGTTCATGGCCGGTGGAATAGTCACCGAAGCCAACCACGGCGATGAGCAGGAGGGCAAGCGCAAAGCTGGCCGCCTTGGGGAGACGGTCCAGCCAATCCAATAGCCTGTTGAGCCAATCGTACATGCTTCGCGCCGATTCTACCCCATCTAGCTGCGTGATGTGGCTGGCTAACTCATCTGGCGCGAAGTTCTAGTGATGTGTTACTACCAGCTCAAAGGATGGTGGAGAGCATGCTGGCAGGCTAACATGATTTCACTTCCGATATTCATCGCAGTTGCCGCCGCTGCAGGCTACTTGGCCCTGAGCCGTTGAGCTAGAATCCCGGCACAATCGCGTGGACCTCGACCTCCACCAGCGCATCGGGGAGGGCGAGGGCAACCAGGTCACGCGGCTACGGCCGCCACAAGTTGAGGGCCTCCCTGCGGGCGGCGGCTTGAGCCGAGCGGAAGCGCTCCACATACTTCACATTCGGCGGGATGGTCAGAAGCTGCGCGTAGCCCCAGCGCAGAAGTTGCGCGTTGGCGAACACCGGCGCGCCGTCCTGTTCGCCCTGCGTCCACAAATACGCCAGCAGGCGGCCGTAGCGGTCACGCTCCTCTACGCCGGGCTCCAGCGCGAGCCGCCGGTTCGCCAGCATCGCCGCCAGAAACTCCTTCGCCGCCTCGCCGAACGGCTCGTTCTTGCCGCGGGTGATCTCTGGCGTGTCAACGCCGATGAGCCTCACCGCTTCCTCGCGCCCTTGAACCAGCACCCGGATGGTGTCGCCGTCAATGATGCGCACTAGCGTGGCCGGCAGCAGCCGCTCGGGCTCCGGGGCAGCGGGCGGAACGCGTGGCTCATTCTCGCCAAGTAGCGGCGGCGAGCACCGCTGGCACGGGCGCAGGCCGCGCGCAGCCGCCTCGGCAAGCGACAGTGGAATCGCTGAGTGTTGCAGCGACGGGCAGCCCTCAACGTGATAGCACGCACCGGTTCTGGTCGCGTAAACGGTGATTGCGTCCGCTGTGGGTGATGCAGCGCCGCTGCCATGGGTCGCGGGCAGCACCACTGCGGCGGCAGCCAGCGCGCACGCCAGGCCGAGTAATATTGTCCTTCGCATACACACCTCCCTGGGGGCGCTTTCTGCGCCCCGCCTCTACTCTCGCTCCTGGCTCCCCACCTAGATTATACCTGAGTCCACCAGCTTAAGGCTGGCCGGGCCTTCCTGAGAACTGCGGCTGGTGCGGCTTTCGCCCCGCAACAAGCACAAGCGGAATCTCCGACGCTAGGATTAGCTTGTCCTCCGTCAGTAATTCAAGTTGCTTCTCGGTGCTCTCCCGCATGAAGCGGGCGAACCACCTGAGGTCACGTTTCCCCACCGCAGCGATTAGCCACTCCGGCGGCTTTGTGTCTCCAACGCCCTCCAGCGCCGCCAGCCGCTGCTCCAGTTCGGCCTTCAGCGCATCCTTGCGCCGCTGCATCTGCTCGCTCTGTTCTCCCGGCAGGATAAGCGAAACCGTTTCCGCGCGCCGGGCGACAATGTCGGTGAAGCCGGCGTCCACGAACATCTGCACCAGCCGGCGGCCGATAAGATAGTCCCCCTCGTCCCGCTCTCGCGTCGCCTCCCAGCAGCGGAAGTAGTACTGCGAGTAGCGCTCCCAGCTGCGGTCGTCCTCCAGCCCGGCGTTATCGTAGATGGAACGGAAGGCGTTCTGCGGCTCAATGCACGCCACCAAGCCGCCCGGACGGCACACGCGCACCATTTCCGCCAGCCCCGCCTCCGGCTGCGGCAGATGCTGCAGCAGTGTCTGGCACATCACGCGGTCAAAGGATCCGTCGCCGAAGGGTAGCGCTTCCGCCGAGGCCTGCCGGAAGGTCAGGTGCTCCTTCACGCCCAGCTTCTCGGCGCGGTAGCGCGCGGAGGCGAGCAGTTTGCGGCTGACATCCACTCCTACAAACGTCCCGCCGGGCAGGACGTGCTTCATGAGGCTGAATAGCAGGTAGCCTAGGCCGGTGCCCACATCCAGGCACTTGAAGCCGGGGCGCAGCCGGAAGTGATGCTTTGCCAGATACTCCATATACTCAGGCGTGAACAGCCCTTCACGCCCCGCGCCCAGCATTCGTCGGCACTTGCTCCAATCTGGTTGAGCTTTCATATTATCCCCTTGTATCCGCTCGGGTCACGGTTCGGTGCCCGGCGACAGCAACTCGTTGCGCCGTACGAAGGCCGCAAGGAACCGGTCCAGCGCCTTGAGCTGGCTCTTGTAGGCCCGCAGCGCCTGCGACTTAAGCTTGACCGCCTGGTCGTCCAAGTCGACCTTCTGCCATATCAGGCTTTTACCCCGGGGCGGCGGCTCCAGCGGCAGCTTGGAATGCCACCCCTTGGGCGTCGGCCACTCCAGGCCGCCGTGCACAATCCACGACCGCAGGGCGCTGAGCTTGCCCCCGCGCGCGAGTAACAGCTCCACCAGGTGCGCAGTGGCCCGGTGGTCGGGATGGGCGTCGTGGGTGGAGGGCGCAAGCACGACCGTGGGCGCCACTTCGTCCAACACCTTGTTGAAGTCACTCTCCAGGTTCTGCGCGGTGTACGCATTGCCTGGAGTGACGGCCTGATCGTACGGCACGGCGCTGACGCGTGTGTGCCGCGAAGTAAGGGGATTATCACCGCGCTGCTCCAACAGCCGCGACAGGTCGCCGTCGGGATAGCCCAGGAAGTGCAGATTCTCTGCAGGAACGCCCAGAATCGCCACCGCCCGCTGCGATTCTTCCATCCGGCGTTGCCCGAGCTCCAACATCCGCACGTGGCCGGGGTCCGGCGTATGCGACAAGAGGATTTCGTCCCACTCAAACCCATCGCCCGAAGTCACCCAGACGATGTGCACCCGCGCACCCGCCTTCAGCGCTTGCAGGATGCTGCCGGCGCAGGCGACCACCTCGTCGTCGGGGTGGGGTGCTACCACCAGCAATGTATCGGCGGCTGACCACGCGGGCGCATCCTCCAGCACCGCGACCCGCGCGCTGTAGTAGGCCAGGTAGCCGAGCGACAGCAATCCGGGGGCGTTGATGACAAGCGCGGCCAAAAGGACGATGGCGGCGGTAATCTGGAACGAGCGTTGCCTCGCCAGTTTCAGGGCCTTGGCGGCGAGGGAGGCGCCGGCTTTGTGGTTTGCCTGCAAAGTTGCCAATATCATAGCCGCTGCCCGCCGCCGGGCTCAAGCCTATCTGGTGGTGGTGCAGGGACGGCCCCCCGGTGCTAGCCCCGGCCTCGCCCAGGTGCTAGTATAATCCATCCACCAGGGGGCAAACGTATGGATGTAACCCGATTCTTCACCGTTGATTTTGACGAGCCCGACGGCATCGTCACCATCACGCTCGACCGCCAGGACGACAAGTACAACACCTTTGGCATGGCTTTCGCCCTGGCGTTGCAGGATGTCCTTACGCACTACCAGCAGAATCCCACGATTCGGGCGATGGTGCTGACCGCCACTGGCACCAAGGTCTTTTCCACCGGCGCGGACATTGTCGGCCAGTTCACCGACCTGGACAGCATGGCGGCGCGCGATTTCTCCTATCTGGGTCACAAGGTCTTCGCCATGCTGGAGGATGCGCCGTACATCACTCTCGCAGCCATCAACGGCTTCGCGCTGGGCGGCGGGCTGGAGATTGCGCTGGCGTGCAACTTCCGCGTGGCCAGCAAGCGCGCCCGTCTGGGCCTGCCGGAGATCAACCTCGGAGTATTGCCGGGGTGGGGTGGCACCCAGCGGCTGCAGCGCATCGTTGGCCAGTCGCGGGCGCTGCAGATGATCCTCTCCGGCGACCCCATCAGCGCGGGGACTGCGCTCGAATGGGGGCTGGTGTCGGCGGTATTCCCGCCGGAAGAGCTGGTGGAGGGCGCCAAGAAGTTCCTGCGCCAGTTCACCTCCAAGAGCGGCGACGCCGTGCGCGTGGCCAAGCGCACCGTGGTGAATGGCGCCAAGATGCACCTGGAAGACGCGCTGAAGCTGGAAAGCGAGGGCTTCGGCCTGCTGTGGAGCGGTCCCGACCGCGAGGAGGGCGTGAAGGCCTTCCTGGAGAAGCGCAAGCCCAAGTTCACCACCTGAGCGATGCCCACCTGTCTCATAATCGGCAAGGACGAACTGCTCATACGCGAGGAGGTGCGCAAGCTCGCGCGCAAGGTTGAGGTGGATGTTTTCCACACGGACGACGTCAAGCTGGACGCCTTCACGCAGCACGCAACCACTTCCGACCTCTTTTCCAGCGAGCGCGTGCTCTGGCTGAAGGACGTGGCGTCGCTGCCCCGCTCCAAGAAGACCGCCGATGCGCTCATTGCGCTCTGCGGGCGGGTGCCGGCGCATACGACGGTGGTGTTCTCGCAGAACATTGACTTTGGCGATGACTACCGCAAGGCGTCGGCCTTCCGCAGCAGCGCGGTGACCAAAGCGCTGGAGAAATCGGTTGACCGGACGATTGAGCCCAAGCTCGTGGGGCGGCAGTTTCGGCGCTGGGTGCTGGCGCACGCGGAGAAAGCCTACGGCCTGCGGCTGGAGGAGCGGCAGGCCGAAGAACTGGCGCAGCTCGCGGACGAGCGTCCCGCTCTGGTGGATATGGAGCTGCGCAAGCTCTCGCTGCTGAAGAAGCCGGACGCCACCGCCAATGTGCGCGAGCCGGTTTTTCGTGCCGTAGTCTCGCGCGCCATCGGTGGCCGCATGCGCCAGCTGGTGGATGCGGCGCTGGAACGCGACAATCAGGCGTTCAACCTGGCAATGGACGCCTCGCGCACCGAATCGCTGGGGCACGACTTCTACCGCGACTTCTACCGCGGGCTGCAACGCTTGCTGGCTATCCGCACCGATCCGCAGTTCCGCTCCCGGCCTGAGTTCAAGTCCTTGCCGCAGTTTCTAGTGGAGAAACTGCGGGCCGCCGCCCCGAAGTGGTCCACTCAGTCGCTGCTGGAAGCGCTGGCGCTGGTTACCCGCGCGGAGTTCCGGATGCGCACCGGCCGGGTGGCGGGCAAGAGCCCCCAGGCAGCGGAGTTGAATCTGCTGTTGCTGCTGTTGAAGCAAGTGTTTGCGAGTCCGTCTTAAGCGTTACAATGGTTGGCGAGGTGAAACATATGCTCAATCGCGCGTTACTTCTGGTCCTGCTGGCGGCGCTGGCGGTGTTGCTGCTGTCCTGCAACCGAGTGCAATCCGAAGGCAAGTCCTACTCCTCAGCCGGGAAGAAGCCCGGCTCCGGCACGGTGACGGTGGCGCCGGGCACCGTGGCCGGCGGCGAGGAGCAATCCACCGATGCCACCGGAGAAGCTGCGCCGGAGGCCGGAACCGCCGTGACCGATGGCGAGACTGCCCCCGAAGCCGGCGGCGAAACCACAGAGGACACTGACGCAACGAAAGACGATGGCGCGGCGCAGGACGGTGAGCAAGCCAAGGAGGCTGAAGATAAGGGTGAAGACAGCGGAGAGGACAAGAAAGCCGCCGATGAGGGCGAGAAGAAGCCGGAGAAGATTCCGGCCAATCAGTTGCCCTCCAGGATGCGCCAGGTGACACGCGCGATGTTCGAAACCGACAAGGGCAATTTCATTGTTGCTATTTACCCGGAGATAGCCCCCATTTCTGCGCCCCATTTCATCAACCTGATTCAAGCTGGCTTCTACGACGGCATTGTGATTCACCGCTACGACCCCGGCTATGTTGTGCAGATGGGGCTGGTTTTCGGCCCGGATGGCTCGCCGCTGTATCCCGACAGCCCGCGCAAAGCCGAACTGGCTAACGAGACCATTCCCGATGAGCCCTGCCTGTCGGAGAACACCGACATGACCGTCTCGTTCGCCAAGCCTGACATGGCCAACGGGGCGTCCTGCCAGTTCTTCGTCAATCTGAGCGACAACCGCAAGCTGGACGATTACAGCCACGGATTCACCGTCATGGGGCAGGTGATACACGGGTCCGACGCCGTGCGCAAGCTGCGCGTGGGCGACAAGATACTCCGCGCCTATGTTCTACGGGAAGGCAGCTACTAGGTCATATCAAAGCCATGGCTAAAGGAACGATGAGCGAAGGAGAGTTGCTGGGGCTGTTCCGGCGCGAGCTGGGGCTGGAGAAGCCTCACGCGCTGAATCTTGCGGGGAACACTGACGACGCGGCGCTGCTTCCCCTGGCGGCGGTGCGCAGCGGCAGCCGCTGGAGCACTGATGACTGCCTAGTGCTCACCCAGGACGGTATGGTGGAGGGCGTGCACTTCCGGCTGGACTATTTCTCTCCCGCGCAGGTGGCCTGGAAGTGCGCCGCGGTCAACCTCTCCGATATTGCCGCGATGGGGGGGGTGCCGCTGGGCGCACTGGTCTATCTCGGACTGCCGGCGAAGCATGCGGCCGAGGACTTCGCCCGCGGGTTGGCTCAAGGGCTGAAACGCTCCATGCGGCGCTTCAACTACACCATCTTCGGTGGCGATGTCACTGCTGCCCGCGACCTGACGCTCTCCATCGCGATGGCCGGGAAAGTGCGGCGCAGCCGTGCGCTCATGCGCAGCGGTGCGCAGCCTGGAGACAGTGTCCTTGTGTCGGGGCGGCTGGGGCTTGCATCGCTGGGGCTGAAGCTGTTGGAGCGCAAGCGTGAAGGTGGCAAGGGCGCGGCGGACGTCCTGATGGGCTTTCCCCAGGCGGTGAAGCGGCAGTTGGAGCCCATGCCCCGGCTCAACCTGGTTGAACTCCTCTCAATGAAGGGCTTCGCGACCAGTTGCATTGACCTCTCCGACTCGCTCGCGAAGTCGTTGCGGCTGCTGGCGGAGGAATCCCGTGTCGGCATTGAAGTTGAACTCTCAGAGAGCGTGCTGCATCCGGAGGTGCGGCACTTCTACGGAGCCACAAGGCGTGCAGATGCCCCCCGGCTCGCGCTGGCGGCAGAAGAGGATTTTGAACTGCTGTTCACCGTTCCTTCGGAACACATCTCACGCTTCAGAAAGCTGATGCGGCGAGGCACTATCGAGCTGGGAAGGGTAGTGGAGCAGCCCGGCGTGTGGAGCCTCGACCGTGGTAAGCGGACACCGGTAGAAGAACTCGGCTTTGAGCACTTCGGGCGCTGAGCGGAGTCAGCCGGCGGAGCGCACGAAACGCCCCGCCGGCGATGAGTATGCCTGCGTAGCTGCTACTTGATGCGGTAACGTGCGACCGCGGGATTCACGTAAGGATCTTTGTCCTTCTCGTAAATATAGAAGCCCTTGCCGCTCTTCATTCCCAGGTAGCCCGCCTCCACCAGCCGCTTGAGCAGCGCCGTCGCCTTGTACGGGCTGCCGAACTCGGCTTCCAGCACGTCGCAGACGGCAACGCATACATCCAGCCCCACGTAGTCCATCGTGGTGATGGGGCCCATGCGGTGGCCCAGGCAGAGCGTGGTCTTGTCCGCGTCCTCCACGCTCATAATGCCCTCTTCCACCACGCGCGCCGCCTCGTTCACGAACGGGATGAACATGCGGTTGATGCCGAAGCCGGCCTTGTCTTCAGCGGGAATCGGCGTCTTGCCCATGTCTCCGCACAACGCGACGATGGTGTTGTACATCTCGTCGCCGGTGAGCAGGCCGCGGATAATTTCCACTCCCACCTGGATGGGCACGGGATTCATGAAGTGCATACCCATAAAGCGCGTGGGGTCATGGTAGTTGCTGGCCAGGCGCGTGATGGAGATGGAGCTTGTATTGGTGGCAATCTTGCCGTCGAAGCCCTTCTTCTCCAACTCCTGCAGTATCTTGGCCTTAACGTCGTAGTCCTCGAATACTGCTTCAATGATGATGTCGCGGTCGAGCAGCTCGTCCACCTTGGAGCTGCCCTTCAAGCGCGCGGCGGACTCGTCGCGGTGCTCCTGGGTGATGCCGCGTTTGCCCTCGGACTTCTCGTAGGAAGCGACCAGCTTGTCCAGGCTTTTGTGAATGCGGGCCAGCCCCTTGTTGACGACCTCCTCGTTTACATCAACCACAATCGTGTCAAAGCCAGATGTGGCGGAGACCTGCGCGATGCCCGACCCCATGGTGCCGATGCCGAGTACGCCGATCTTCTCAATACCGGATGACGACATAGTACCCCTCCTTACCGGTTTGGGTTTTAAGGCGATTATAGCATGTGAAAACAATCGCAAGTAGCAAGCACACAAACGCAAATGACCTTTTCCAAGCGGGTATCACATATTCGTCACGCCGCATACCAAGAATCTAAATCGGTGGTAAAATACAACATCGCAGCGGCCTCCAGGGAGAGGCCATACAGGAGGTAGATCACATGAGATTCTGGGCGACGCTATTTGGGCTTATAGCCCTGTTCGTCGTTCTATCAGCCTGCGGTGGAGGTGGGGGCGGCTCCAAGGCCCTGATCACTCCGCCGGTAGGGACAGACCAGAACAGCGGCAACAACCCGTTGCCGCCTGCTTTCGAGTCTGTCGACGTTGAGGTTCCGCTTGAAGCTGAGGAGGCGGGTGAGATCGGGGGCGTCGTGGCCGATTACCTAGGCAACACCGTTCCCGACCTGGAGGTATACCTCAACAGCCCAGACAACCTTGTCTCCAGCACGGATGAAGACGGCAAGTTCGTGGTAGCCGGGGTTGTTGCGGGCGAACACGAGCTGATGATCGGGATTGAGGGCACGGTCGTCGCGTCCTATACGCTCAACTACGACGACACTACCCCGATGAACCTTGCGCTCTCGCCATCAGGCTTGCGCACGGTTTCCGAGTTTGAACGCTTTGGCGCATTGGCAGGAAGGGTGACCAATGAGCAGGAGAATCCCGTTCCAGGCGTACGTGTGCTTATCTTCAACGGCCAGGGCTTCTTCCTGGTCAAGCGCACGAATGAGAACGGCGTGTACGAGTTCCCCCGCGTGCCGGTGGGCGAATACCACCTGCTGGGCTATAAGCGCGGCTACCGCACGCACGTTGGACAAGTGGCGATAAACGCCGATGAGCTAACCCACTATGACTTCGTTATGCGCGGCTTCCCGGTCGGCCGGGTGGTCGGCACTGTTGGCGACGAGGAGGGGCGCGCGCTGCCGCGTGTTCATGTGTTCCTGCTCTATCGTGAGGGGGACGGCGACCGTCCGCCTCTTTCTTTTCACGCGATGACGAATGAGCATGGCGAGTACGCGTTTTACGAGGTGCCTGCGGGTCTGGCCGATATGCTTGCCTTCAAGCCTGGGTACGAGCCGGAAGATGCAGTGGTGACGGTCCCGCCGCAGGGGCAGGTCGTACAGAACTTCGTTCTGCACCAGACCGGGCCGCCGCCTCCGCCCCCGCCGCCGGATGTTGCTTCCCTCTCCGGGCACGTGTTCGGCGGGGAGGACCATCCACTCGGAGGCGCGCTGGTTGAGCTGTTCCGCGGCGATGATCTGTACTTCTCGGCCACCACCGGCGATGAAGGCGTATACCACTTCGAGGAGATTCCGGTGGGGCATTACGTCTTCGAGGTCTCGGCCGAAGGATACGGGGCCATTCGCGGCGAGCTCGTGCTCCAGCCGGGGCAGAACCACCGCGACTTCTACCTGCCGCCCAATCCGCCTCCATTCGGCTCGATTGAAGGCACCGTCTTCTGGGGCGAGTCCGAGGAGCGCGTGGTCGGCGCGCGGGTGGAGCTGTGGGTGCCCGGTGAGGGCGGCGAGCTGCACAAGATCCGCGAAACGCAGACCAATGAGAATGGCCGCTTCTGCTTCGGAGAAGTTCCGCCTGGCCCCGGCCTGGTTAAAGCCTTCAAAGAAGACCATGCGGGCGCAGCGGAGTACTTCCTGGAGCCCGGCCAGAACATTGAAGTGACCTTGGGCATCTTCCCCTCGCAAGAGTGGAGCGGGAAGATAATCGGTCGTACCCGCATCGTCGATCCCGAGCACCCCGACCAGTTCATCAATATCCCCGGCGTGGAAGTGAAGCTATTCTACGGCCCGCCGGGTGAAGACAATCCGCCGCTGGCCGTTACTTACAGCGGAGATGGCGGCTTGTACCAGTTCCTGAACCTACCGCCCACCGAGCCTGACAGGCAGTACGTCCTGGTGGCGCACAAGCAGATGGAAGGCCAGATGTGGGTCGGCATGGAAGACACACCTCTGGGCGAAAACCAGGTGGTGGAGCTTCATATCACGCTCCATCCCGAAGGGCCGCCGCCTGGAGCCATTTTCGGATTCGTCTTTAAGGGCGAGACTGATGCAAAGGTGCCCGGCGCGCACGCACTGCTCTTCCACGGTGAGCCCGGCGAAGAGAATCCACCGATAAGAGACACATGGAGCACGGATGGCGGAGCTTACCACTTCGGTGAGCTTCCTCCCAGCGGTGATCTGCCTTACGTAATTGTGGCTGAAAAGGAGATTGAAGGGCAGCTCTGGCGCGGCGCTGCAGACACGCATCTGGAACAAGGGCAGGAGAAGCGCGTAGACGTTCACATCTTCCCCGCCCCGCCGCCCAACAGCGTGCTGTTCGGCAAGGTGTTGCGTCCCGACCCGGAGAATCCCGATCACCTGATCCCGGTCCCCGGCGCGGTCGTGAAGCTCTGGCACGGTGCACCTGGTGGTCCGCCGCTGCGCACGGCAGAGACCGGCCCTGAGGGCTGGTTTGAGTTTGGTGAGCTTCTGCCCAGCGGCGAAGTGCCCTACACGCTCTTTGCCGAAAGGTGGATTGAGGAAGTTCACTTCGCTGGTTGGGCTGACGGCATCTGGCTACCGCCGGGCCAGGAGGTCCGGGTGGACGTCGTTGTCCACGCAGAGGGGCCACCTCCGCTGGCCGACATCCGTGGCTTCATCTTCCGCGAGGACCCGGAGAATCCCGATGGCCACATCCCGGTTCCCGGTGCAGTGGTGAAGCTGTATCACGGCGACCCGGAAGGCCAGGAACCTCTGCGCACGATAGAGAGCAATGGTGAAGGCCATTACGCCTTTGAGGAGCTGGAACCCAGTGGAGACGTTCCGTATTTCGTGGTCGCCAGCAAGTGGATAGAAGAGGTGTTCTTCACTGGTTTGGAGGACACCCACCTGGGACAGGACGACGTGGAGCTAAACGTCTGGATCTGGCCGGAGGACTAGACACCGAATACGCTCGCTGACTGACGCAGAAGGGCCCGCCCCGGCGGGCCCTTCTGATTCTCGGTTGGAGGCAGCGTAGGCGAACTGCAATAAACGTGTGCTAAAATACCTCAACTCTGGGACTTCGCTAGGAGGGGTACTTATGAAAGAGGATGGGCGTATCATCGCCTTCAGTTCGGGCGTGTTCATTATGCGCCTGGTTATCGGGCTTGCTCTTGTCCTGCACGGCGGCCAGATTATGTTCCAGTGGTGGAGCGGCCTGGGAATGCAGGACTACGCCAACTACCTGGAACTTCAGGGCCTGGACTTCTTCATCGGCCCCCTTGGTTGGGCCTGGGTGATTGCGCTGGCGCAGTTCGTTGGCGGCATTCTCCTGGTCTTCGGCCTGCTCACGCGCCTAACCGCCTTCGTGAACGCCGTAGTTCTCGTTCTCATCTTCAGCATTATTGAGATGGAGGCGGGTTTCTTCATCAGCATGCCGGGCCTGAGCGATACCGGCGACGTGGTGATGAACTATCTGGGCGGCGGAGAGTATTCGCTAGTACTAGCGGGAGTGCTGGCTGGCTTGTTCCTTACCGGCGCCGGAAAGTACTCGCTGGATTCCGGCTTTGCGGTCAAGCCCCGCAAGCCCAAGGCCGAGGCCAAACCAGCCGAACCACCTAAGACGGAGTAGCGCGGGTTAGGGATACCGCGCCGCAATTGCCTGCACGAGCTTGGCGTTGAGCTTGTGGCCGCTCTTGACGCCGAGGATGTGGGCGTTCAGCCTGCGTCCGAGAACGTGCATATCACCCATCATATCCAGTATCTTGTGCCGGGCGAACTCGCCGGGCATTCGCAGCTCCGGTTTCGTGCCCGCCCGTACGACGAGCCCCATGCTCTCGTCAGTTGCCCCGATCAGGCCCTTCTCCTGGGCAATTCGGGCTTCCTCCTCCATAATGAATGACCTTGCCGGCAGCACGGTATCGGCCAGATTCTCCGCGTCCAGATCAACGCTTACGTACTCCACGCCGATTTCCTGATACTGGCTGTAGTCCAACACGAATGAGAACCGCCGCTGCTCGTCCGGCAACACCACCACCACTGCGCCGTTGTCACCGTGCACTGCGAGAGGCCGGTGGAAGCGGATTTCTCTCAGGGGCGCATCCTGTTCCACCACGCCCACTGAACTCAGTTGCTCCGAGTAGACCTTTGCGCTGCCGTCAAACGCCGGAAGCTCCGGCCCGTCAAGCTCCACTTCCAGGTTCGCAATCCCGAAAGCGGAGCAGGCGGCCAGCAAGTGCTCCACCACCTCAACCGAGATATTACCTGACGTGATGCTGGAGCAGTTAGGGCGTGGTTGCTGTGTCTTGGGAGATACGGCAAGCCTTGCTCCAGACAAGTCGGTGCGGACGAGTACAATGCCCGAATCGGGCTCCGCGGGAAGCAGCCGCACGGTTGTCTGCCGGTTGTGGATGAAGCCCTTCCCCTGCAGCTCAACGGGCTTCTTGATTGTTTTCTGAAGGGCCATCGGCCAGCGGTAACTTTAGCACATCGCCGTCGCTGGCGGCCGCCTCAATGTGGGCGCAGGTCGCGAACATCATTGCCGCGCGCCCGTCTGTATAGTATAATATCCCTGAAGGCAAGTTCCTTGAAAGGAGGCACCCCATACCGATGCAAGTGACGATAAAGGGGAAGAACTTTGACGTATCCGACCGCCTCAAGGAGTACGCTGACCGCAAGGTGGGCAAGCTGAGCAAGTACTTCAACCACATCCTCTCAGCCACCATCGAGTTCGCCGACGAAGCCGGCGGCAAGAAGCAGAACGCCCGTAAGGCCGAGATAACGCTCAATGCGGCCGGGCAAATTCTGCGGGCTGAGGTGGTTGGAAGCTCGTTTTACACGAGCCTTGACTCAGCTGCCGACAAGCTCGAGCGGCAACTGCGCAAGTTCAAGACCCGCCTGATTGACAGCCGCCGGGGCAACGGCGAGGATGAGCTTGAAGCTGCCGCTGCGGCGGCCGGTCGACCGGATCCGGAGGATGAGCTGGTGCGAATCAAGCGGTTCAGCCTGAAACCGATGACGCCGGAAGAGGCGGTGCTCCAGATGGAACTCTCAAACCACGACTTCTACCTGTTCCGCGTGCCGGATTCCAATCAAGTAGCGGCCGTGTACCGCCGCAAGTCCGGCGGTTTCGGCATGCTGGTTCCTGACGAGTAACCCGTCACGGGCAACTGGTGAAGGTGAAAGCGAAGCCCTCCAGCCCGGGGGTGAGCCATACCAGCTCAAGCTGGTGGCGCCCAACGCCCTGATTGCGCGCCAGGTTGTACATTCTGGGCGTGTCCACTATCACGATGCTGCGCCCGTCCTTATAACTCACTTGCTCGCCCGCCACGGCCTTATCCAGCGATGCACCGTCCTGCGCGATGATGAGTTTGCCGGGACCGTCCGCTGGCGGATGCAGCACCAGGTTCAGCTCCATCCCCTCGTAGTCCAGCAGCAGCCGCCCGGGTTTGGCCTCGTCACCCGTGAACTTGACGCTCCAGGAGGTGGCTTCAAACGGGCCCTCCAAATAGACTGTGTGGGGTTCTAACTTCTCTGGCAAAACGTAATCGGCGCTCGCGTTATGGATATGCCCGCCACGGTTGCCCAGGCGCCCCCGGGCGTACCCGAGATACAGCTCCGGGGTCACGGGCAGCGCGCAGAACTCTCCCTCGCTTCCGGTTGGCGTGCGCGGCACCTCCGGCAGCTGCACGTCCGGGTCAATCTCTCGCAGCAGCGCCTGAATGCCGCGCTCGCTTTCCTCATATCCGCCCTCGCCGAAGTGCCAGCTTCGCAGCCGCAGGTTGCGGTCAAAGAAGTACTTGGCCGGCCAGTAGCTGTTGCCCAGGCTCTGCCAGATGGCGAAGTCGTTATCCAGCACTATCGGGTATTCCAGCCCGAATGCTTCCACTGCCCGCCGCACGTTCGCCACCTCGGTGGCAAAGGGAAACTCCGGCGCGTGCACGCCGATGATTACCAGCCCCTTGTCCTTGTAGCGTTCGTGCCACTGCTTGATGTAGGGTAGGGTGCGGATGCAATTCACGCATGTGTAGTCCCAGATGTCCAGCAGCACTGCCTTTCCCTCAAGATCCTCCGCTTTCAGAGGCTTGGAGTTCAGCCAGGCCGCGCCCTTCAGTTCGGGTAACCGCATTCCGATTCTCCTGTCAGTTTCGCTTGAGGCCGCTCGCTTTTGGAAAGCCGCCAACTCGCTCCCGCCGACTGCGGTGCTCTCCTGAGCTGATTCTGGTTTCACGCAGGCGGTGCCGGCGGCCAGCAGCAGCAGCGCAATCACAAGTGTAAGTTGTCTTACCATTGGCTAGTCTAGTACCTGATTAACCGCGTATGTATTGTGCTCCAGTGCATCCCGGCTGGGGTGCGGCATCGGTAATCGCCCCTTGGTGGTATAATTGTCTATCTATGAGCGGTCGCGGTGACGACAGCGGAACCTACGCCGGCAACCCGCGCTGCAGCTTCTGCGGCGAAGAGCAGGCCTCACGTAACGTGCGGATGATCAAGGGGCCCGGCATTTACATCTGCGAGGAATGCGTCAACATCTGCAAGGAGCTGCTGGACGGCCCCAAGTTCCAGGCCACGCCCAAGGTCGCGCTGGGGGAGATTCCCACCCCCCAGGAAGTAGTACGCTACCTTGACGAGTACGTTATCCGCCAGGGCCACGCCAAGAAGGTCATCGCCGTAGCGGTCTACAACCACTACAAGCGCATCAACGCGCTCACCAGCCCCAACATCGAGTTGCAGAAGAGCAATATCCTGCTCATCGGCCCCACGGGCGTGGGCAAGACGCTGCTGGCGCAGAAGATAGCCAACATCCTTGATGTCCCCTTCGCCATCGCCGACGCGACCACGCTCACCGAGGCCGGCTACGTCGGCGAAGACGTGGAGAACATCCTCCTGCGCCTGTACCAGGTCGCCCAGGCCCAGTCGCCCAACGCCAACGCCGCCGAGGTCCTGGCCCGCACCGAGCGCGGCATCATCTACATTGACGAGCTTGACAAGATCGCCCGCAAGAGCGAGAACCCGTCCATCACCCGTGATGTCTCCGGCGAGGGCGTGCAGCAGGCGCTGCTGAAGATACTCGAGGGCACGGTGGCGAATGTCCCACCCCACGGCGGCCGCAAGCATCCGCAGGACGAGTTCCTGCAGGTCTGCACCAACAACATCCTGTTCATCTGCGGCGGCACCTTTGACGGCCTGGAGAAGATAGTGGAGCGGCGGCTGGGGCAGCGCACCATCGGCTTCCGTTCCCAGGAGAGCGCTGCCAAGGGCGCTGATAAGAGCCGCTACGACATCCTCCAGCATGTGGAGCCGGACGACTTCATGAAGTACGGCCTGATACCCGAGCTGGTGGGCCGCCTGCCAGTCGCCGCCGCGCTGGAGGACCTGGACGTGGACGCGCTGGTGGAGATCCTCTACAAGCCCGCCAACGCGCTGGTGAAGCAGTACCAGTACATCTTCCGCGAAGACGGGGTGGAGCTGCGCTTCACCCGCGGGGCGCTGCGGCGCATCGCGCGGCTGGCCAAGAAGCTGGGAACCGGCGCGCGCGGGCTGCGAAGCATCACCGAGAAGCTGCTGCTGGACTTCATGTACGACCTGCCGAACCGCAAGCAGGAAGGCACGCTCACGATAGACGCCAAGGACGTGAACAAAGTGTTCGCCGGCAGTATTGTCCCGTTTGAAACATCTGACGAGGAAGACGAGTCTGATGAAGCGGTGGCCGCGCCGGCGCCGCGCCCGAGGCGGAAGGAAGGCCAGTTGCAGTTGCCCCCGGCCGAACCCGAAGTTGCGGGCTAGGCTGCTGGTCTTTCAGTTCTGAGGAGGGAAACATGCGTACTTCACGCATTCTGCTGACCATCACCAGCGCATTGACAGTGCTGCTGTATACCCAGTCGATCTTGGCCGATCTTGAACCTGGAACCGAAATACCACCAGTTGACTGGGCGGAGGTTGCGACCGAAGTGCAGGACTGCCGCTTGGGCGCGGACGAGCTTGGCGGTTACGTTGCGCTGGAAGAGCTGCAATTCAGCAAGGGGCTGTACTGGTTTGCCTCGCCCGAGGAATGCCGCCTCAAGCTGCTTCCGTTCTACTTAGATGACCGCTTCGCCGGGGAGCTTCCGCTGGACCTGGTTTATGATGTAATCCAGCGTGGGGACATCCCGCTGACCAGAGAGCTGGCTCAACTAATTGGCGTCAAGCGCAACGCCCTGCCGGACTGGAAGGAACTCACGCGCACCGAGCGCTTGCAGCTTTTCGCCTCCTTCCCCGCACCGGAGCGCAACATGCCGCTGCCGATGGCGCACCCGCCCTTCGCGCTGACGCTGCCGGGCGCGATGGCAGCGCAAGAGCTTGGCGCCGTTGACGGGCTGGGCGGCTTCTTGGCTGTGGCCTTCGCCGACCCGGAAAGCACCGTCAGGTTCGATGCCGACCACCGCATGTATTCGGGCGGACGCTGGCTGCCTCGATTCACGAAGCGCTACCTGCGCCTCATTGCTAACCAGCAGACCGGCGGCTTTTTTGAGCCGTGGCACGAGAACTTCTCGCCGGGGAACGGCTACTTCATCAGGATTGACCGACCGGAAGCGATTGATGCACTGGTGGACTACTGCGCGGTTGCCGACCGCGACCTGCTGCTGCGCCGGATAGCCGTCCATCCGCCCTCGAGGGCCATAAAGGAGCCCATGGGCGGTACTGCCGGAACCATGCTGTGGCTGCGTTCGGTGGACCCGGTCAAGGTAGTCCGCGACGCCCTTGAGACGGGTCAACTTCAGGAGTATGTCTCGTTCTACTACTTCCGGATGTACGGCAGCGAGCGGGTGATCGCCGAGGGCATTGTCCTCGCGCCGACCGAGCAGGCGCTGACCACCGCCGCCGAGAGCAGCGTTCGCGGCTGAACAGTGCACACGCTTGGTGCGTCATACCTGCATCCAGTAACAAACACTTCCGAGGAGGGGGACGATGAAACGCATACTACTTGTAGCCGTGCTGGTCCTGCTGGCCACCGCTTTCTCCGGCTACGCGCGCGCCGAGGATAAGACGGTGGTGAAAAGCATGGCTTTCACTATCAAGCTTGCCGGAGATGAAGCCGCGGCGAGCGATATGGCTAACGCCATGCTCTTCATCCACGCGCTCAAAGCGGTGGGCGGCGAGATCCACTTTGAAGGCGACAACGTGGTCATCAAGCTCGACCTTACGCCGGAGAAGGTGGAGGCTCTGCGCCTGGCGCTGGAGCAGGGCGGCTTGCCCGTGGGGCTGATGCCCGGAGTGGTCCTGAAGAAGGGGGACATGCCCGAAGGTATGGAAGACTTCATCTGTCCTCCTCGCAAGTCTGGCAGCCACGAGCGTTTCCTGCTGGGTAATAAAGACGAAAAGGGTAAAGGCTACTCCGAAAGCTACACCTCACGCGGGCTACCCGAGATGCCCGAGATCAAGTGCCCCCATTGCGGCAAGACCTTCCGCCCGGACATGCCGAAGATGATGATGCCGCATCCGCCGATGCCCCCGATGCCGCCGTCTGGCGGCGAGTTCAAACCGGAGATGCCCCACGGGCCGATGCCTTACGGCGGAATGATACCCGGCATGGGCCCGATGCACGAGGATGCAATGAAGCAGCTTCAAAGTCTGCGCGAGCAAATGGAGCAGATGCGCGCGGAGCAGGGCGAGCTCTGGCGGGCGCTGGAGGAGTTGCATATGCAACTGGGCCAGGTGCACAAGATGGACCGCGCGAAGTGCGAGGACCTGGACGCCCTCTGGCGCGCCCTAGATAAGCTCTATGCCGAGCTGGACGAGGAGGACGACTAGCCCGCTGCGGTAGAATAGTAAGGAGAAGTCTCTCAGGACAGGAGGCGCCATGTGAAAACCGGGTGGCTGATGGTGGTGCTGGTGGCGCTTGTGTGCGCTGCCGGAGGGTGTGTCAACGCCAAGGCCCAGAACGATCAGGCTGAAGCGGATATGGATCGTGAGCAGCTACTGGACGAGTACACCCAGTTCCTGAAGGAAGTGAAGTGGGACACCCCGATTGACTTCACTCAGGACTTCTTCCGGCCCGACGAAGGCTTTCGCCCTCCAGATGTGCCTCAGGGGCTGGGAGACTATCGGACACTGCCTCTGCTGCTGGACCTATTCGGCATCAATGAGCTGCCCATACCGAGCGGCGCGACCTTCGCTGGGATCAAGTTGACCGGCGAAGTGGAGCCACTGGACGAACTATCGCTGGCGGAGCAGAACACGCTGATGCTTCGCTTCCGCACGTCGGGTAACCTGGGGAACATCTATAACGCCATGACGCAGCTGCGTCTAGCTCCCATGATGGCGTTGAGCGGGCAGAGTGAGCTGAGCTCCATCCGGGATATTGTGGAGTGCGAGCGGGGCAAGCAGCCGCTAGTAACGGTAACTGATTACGTCGGTTGGGTCCGGTCGCAGCGGAGGCAGCTCCCCACCAGCGATTACCAGGAATGGTTCCGCCAGAACGTGCTCCCCTACTATGCGAACTGGGTGACGGGCGGCCTGTTTGAGCCCTGGCATGAGGAATTCTCGCCGGGTAACGGCATCATCCGCGAAATAACCGATGAAGCCGATCGGGCTCAGCTCCACGAGCTGGCGGTGAAGCAGGCAAGTGAAAAGGGCGACGAATACGATACGGGCTTTCTAGAAGAGAACCCGGATGACGTAGCGTATTTCGTCTATCGCCTGTACGGGGAAGATAAGGTCATCAAAGAGTGTGTAGCGTGGTGCTTGCGGAGCCGCGCTTCGTGGGGCGAACCTCTTCGCCGGGAGCACGATGAAGTGATAGCTATTCTGGCGCGGAGACTCGAGGAGAATGTCCTCACAGACGAAGGTCTTGAGCAATATGCAAAGATCACAGACAGATGGGAGTGGGCTAAACACAATCCTTATGCTGAATGGTGCGAGAACTGCGCTGAAGGGATTGACGAGCGTTATGAAGAGATGATGGACGAGCTGCAAGTGGCTCAACACGGCGAGTTTCCCGAGATAGGGGAAGACTGGAGTCTCTCAGACTTACCGCTCAATGATAGCCTGGTCTACTGGGAGAACCTGACTGACGGAGAAGAGCGGACGCTGGCCTTTCGTGAGAACATCAGTTCGTCGTTCACTGATTACTTGCAGGACCTGGCTGGTTCCGACTATGAGGCAGTTACTTCATGGGAGCAACTTGCCGAGGTCGTACTGCAAGATCTGATCAGATTCCGTGACGAAACCTGGATTCAGACGGTTTCCTCAAAACGCAGTCAACGGAGTATTGACTGCTGGCTCAGCCCCATCACCCGCCGCACCTTCGAACCCTGGCACCGGGAATGGAGCCGAGGAAATGGATACATTATCCAGATAGCCGAGGAGGATATGCTGGCCCGGCTCATTAAGCTATACGAAAAGGCGATTGAGGAAGAAGTCGTTCCTACAAGGCTTCACCCCTTTTATTACGAGCGCTACCCACATCGTCTGCGCTTCTATTACGTGCGCCTCTATGGTGAGGAGGAAGGTTCCATCATCTCCGAGGGCATCTGGTCGGCCTGGCCGCTGAATCCCATGCTGGACTAGCAGCCGCTCCCATAGCTGCATCCCCCGGGAGAATCGGGTAGACTAATTGCGCCCCGGCGGGCGCAGGCTGATGGCTCCCGACACCCGATACAACGCCGGCGTTTCCCTTTCCGAGGTCTACGAGACCGTGCGGATTCCCGCATTCGGCCATTGGTGGAAGCGGCTGCTGGCATTCATGGGCCCCGCGTACCTGGTCTCCGTCGGCTACATGGACCCGGGCAACTGGGCCACCGACCTGGAGGGTGGGGCGCGTTTCGGCTACCAGCTCATCTGGGTCGTCCTGATGAGCAACCTCATGGCGGTGCTCCTCCAGGTGCTCTCCGCCCGGCTGGGCATCGTCCGCCGCCGCGACCTGGCGCAGGCTTGCCGTGAAGCCTACCCGCCCATCGTGTCCTACCCCCTATGGATACTCTGCGAGCTTGCCATCGCCGCCACCGACCTGGCGGAAGTGCTGGGAACGGCCATCGGCCTGAACCTCCTGTTCCATATCCCGCTGCTCATCGGCGTGATTATCACCGCGTTTGACACCGTCCTGGTGCTTTACCTCCAACGCCTGGGGATGCGGCGGCTGGAGGCTTTCATCGTGAGCCTGGTAGCCATCGTGGGCGGCTGCTTCCTGGTGGAGATCTTCCTCGCCAAGCCCGACTTCGGGCAGGTCGCCGGCGGCTTCATCCCGAAGATAAACGCCAGCAGCCTCTACATCGCCCTGGGCATAATCGGCGCCACGGTTATGCCGCACAACCTGTATCTCCATTCCGCGCTGGTGCAGAGCCGGGCGGTTGACCGCAGCGAGCAGGGCGTGCGCACGGCCAACCGGTTTAACCTGATTGACACTGTTATCGCCCTCCAGTTCGCCTTCCTGATTAACGCCGCCATCCTGGTGCTGGCCGCAGCGGTGTTCTTTCAGAAGGGAATAGTGGTTACCGAGATACAGCAGGCGCACGAACTGCTGGCGCCGCTGCTGGGCACCGGTCTGGCGTCCATAGCATTCGCCGTGGCCCTGCTGGCGGCGGGTCAGTCCTCCACGCTGACAGGCACCCTCGCCGGGCAGATAGTGATGGAGGGCTTCATCCGGGTGAAGATGCAGCCTTGGGCGCGTCGGCTCATCTCGCGGCTGCTCGCGGTTATCCCGGCGGTAATCGTGGTCGCTCATGCCGGCAGCGAAGGGACTTACAAGCTGCTAATCCTCAGCCAGGTGATTCTGTCGCTGCAACTGCCGTTCGCCATCGTTCCGCTCATCAACTTCACCAACGACCGCGAGCGCATGGGCAAGTTCGCCAATCCAGTCTGGGTGCGCCTGCTGGCGTGGCTAACCGCCATCGTGGTCATCGGCCTGAACGCCTGGCTGGCGGGTCAGATGTTCCAGGAGTGGCGCCAGGCTTCCGTGTGGGCGGACATTATCGGGATTCCGTTGGGGATAGCGCTGGTGCTACTATTAGCCTACATGGTATTCCGCCCCTGGCTCAAGCACCTGTTCACGGCCAAGCCGCACAAGCCGGTCGCGCCCGCGCTGCCCGAGTTCCCCACCGGGCACCTGTATCACAAGGTCGGCGTGGCGCTGGAGGTCAAGGACACCGATGTGAAGATCCTTAAGCACGCGCTGCCCTACGCCGAGCAGTGCGACGCGAAAATGGTGCTGATTCATATCGTGGAAAGCGCCACCGCGCAGGTCTATCCCGGAACCGCAGAGGACCAGGAGCGGATTGAGGATGAGGAGTACCTGAACGGGCTGGCGGCAAAGCTGCGCGAGCGCGGTGTCACCGCTTCGGTGCGTATGGGCTACGGCAACGCCGCTAAAGGCGTAGTGCGGATAGCGCGCGAAGAGAAGCTGGACCTGCTCGTCCTCGGCAGCCACGGCCACAAGGCCATCGCCGACTGGGTGTTCGGCTCCACCGTCGCCGTGGTGCAACACGACATCGGCGACATCCCCATCCTGGTTGTCAAGGGCACCTGAGCCCGGGCGCGGCTTTACCACTCCTCCTTGGGGACGCCTGCGCCACTGCGGTCGGGATACTTCGGCTTGGGTGTATCATGCCAGGCGTGCGTCTTCAACTCCTCCAGCACCTCCTGGATGGCGCGTTCCAGCTGTGGGTCAATCCCCTTGGCCAGCAGCGTGGGGTCGTCAATGACCTCAATGTCGGGATCCACCCCGTGCCCTTCAATCGCCCAGGTGCCGTCGAGTTCGTAGATGCCGAAGCTCGGCACCGACACATAGCCGCCGTCAATGAGGCCGGGGTTGCCGGTCAGGCCCACCAATCCGCCCCAGGTGCGGGTGCCGATGAGCTTGCCCAGCCCGGCCTTGCGGAAGTAATAGGGGAAAGCGTCGCCGCCGGAGCCGGCAGACTCGTTGATCATCATTACCTGCGGGCCCGGATGCGTGCGGTAGGGCGTGCGCCAGCTCATGCCGTCGTGTAGCGCCCAGTAGTTGAGCACCGGCCGGTTGAGCAACTCAATGAAACGGTCGGGCAGCATCCCGCCGCCGTTCCAGCGTTCATCAATGATGAGCCCGTCCAGGTTGTGTTGCCCGAGGAACTGCCGCTGCAGGTCGATAAGGCCGCTCCAGGACGTGTTGCGTACGTAGATGTAGCCGATGCGCCCGTCACTGCGGTCAAAGACATGCTGGCGGTTGGTTTCTATCCAGGCGCGTAGCCGCAACTCGTAGTCGCTGCCCGCCGGCTGCAACAGCACCTGCCGGGAGTCATCGTCCGCGACCGCTTTCGTGCTCACGGTCAGCTCGGTGGTTTTCTCCGCCGTCCCCGCTAGCGCGGCGTATGGCGACTTGTCCTCCGCCAGCGGTATGCCGTTCACCGCTAGCAGGAAATCGCCCTCGTGCACGTCCACTCCCGGGTGGCACAGCGGTCCGCGCACATCCAGCTCCCAGTCCGCGCCGTCGTAGATCTTCTTGATGCGGTAGCCCCAGTTGCCGTCCGCGTCCTGTGCGCGTTCAAAGTCGCAGCCCAGCAGGCCCACAGACATGGAGCGTGTCTCTTCCGTGGGCCAGCTCCAGACGTAGGCGTGGCCCACGTTCAGTTCGCCCACCATTTCGCCCAGCACGTAGGACACGTCGTCCCGGTTGGCGGCGTGCTTCACCAGCTCCAGCGCCTGGTCGCGCGCGGCTCCCCAATCCACGCCGTGCATATTGGGGTCGTAGAAGAAGTCGCGGTAGAGGCGCCAGGTCTCGTAGATGATCTGCCGCCACTCTTTGCGCGGATCAATCCGCATCGTGAGCCCGTCGGTGTTCACCTGCTTGTCCAGCGAAGCCCCGGGGCCGGCCTGGGTAATGAAGTAGCCGCCGCGGGCCGAGACCAGCATCTTCTTGGCGTCCGGTGTCAGCGCGAAGCCGGAGGCGCCCAATATCAACGTTTGCTCTTTCTGATCCGCCAGGTCATACATGGAAAGGCCGCCTTCGCCACCGCCGCGGCGGCGGCCATATCCGCTCAGGTAGAACACGCGCTTTTCGCCCGCCTGCAGGCCGTAGTAGGAACCGGCGGAAACCGGCAGCAGTTCCGCCCGCTCTTCCAAGCCCTCCAGGTCTATCTTCAACGGCTCCACCTCTTTATCCTTGCCATCGCCCTTCTTAGCAGTCTCGGCACCTTCATCCTCGGCTGCCTTCTCGGCGTTTTCGCCGGAATCGTCCGCGTCCACGGCCGCTTCCTCCGGCTCCGCCTTAGTATCTTCCTCCTCCTTGATTTCCTCCTCATCGTTCTTCGGAGCGAAGGGAGAGGCGATGTCGTTACGCAGCGGCACCACCGCCAGTTGCGTCGCGTCGGTGAAGACGAAGGTGCCCTGGTCAAAGCTGCTGAAGGTTGGGCTGAAGCTCCGGTCGGTGGCGAAGTACAGGTACTCGCCGCTCAAGTCAAACGCCGGGTCGCGGCTGGAGAACATGTCCGAGGTCACTTGGTGGGAGCGGCGGTTGGCCAGGTCGTAGAGCTTGATGACGCTGTTGCTGTTGCGTTCGCTGGCGACGGTGTAAGCCAGCCAGTTGCTGTCCTGCGCCCAGGCGGCGGTGAGCCCCTGGCCGTCCCACGGGTCGCGGTCAATGAAGATGGTTTCGCCGCCATCAATATCGTGAACGTAGTACGCGCCGGTCTTATCGGAGAAGGCGATCTTCTTGGAATCGGGCGACCACACCGGGTAGTAGCGGAAGGCGTTCCCGTTGCGGGTCAGCTGTTCTTCCGCGCCGCTGCCGTCTGATTTCTGACGGCAAAGCTCGTATTCGCCGGTCTTGTCGCTGAAGTAGGCGATCCACTGGCCGTCGGGCGACCACGCCGGATAGCGCTCGGCTATGCCGTCGGTGCGGTTCAGGTCGCGCGGGAAGCCGTTCTCCGCCGGCAGCGTCCAGATGTCGCAATGTGCGTTTGCCACCAGACGCTTGGCCTGTGGCGAGATACCCACCTGGGACACGCTGCCGGACACGTCCACCGTCTGCAGACGCACGTGCGGATGGTCGCCGGGCACGTTCACCTGCACCTGCTCGGTTTTATGGTCGGACAGGTGCAGCAGCAGCAGCCGGTCGCCGTACTGAAACACGAGGTCGTCAGGCCCGATGGACGGCCACTTCACGTCGTAGCGGGTGAACCTGGTCACTTGCTCGCGCTGGGCGCTCTTGGTGTCGTAGACCCAGATGTTGAGGCGGTGTTCGGGGCCGGCGTCGGACAGGAAATAGATCTTGTCGCCGTGGAACATCGGCAGGTCGTCGGTGCCGGGGAACAGGGTGATGCGGTGCGACTCGTAGGTCTTGAGGTTGAACAGCCAGAGGTCGGTCGCCCGCCCGCCCTGGTAGCGCTTCCAGGTGCGGAACTCGCGGGTCCACGGCGTGTAGGCCAGCCAGACGCCGTCGTCGCTGATGGACGCATTGGCGCCGTAGGCCACCGGCAGCGCTTCCGGCAGCGCGCCCGTGGGCGAGGCGAAGTACAGCCGCAATCCCGCGGGGCAGGTCGGCTCCCGCGCGGAGCTGAAGATGACGCGCCCGTCGGGGCTGTAATCCACCACCAGGTCGGTGGCAGGATGGTAGGTCAGGCGCTGCGGAATGCCGCCCGCCACCGGCATGGTGTAGACGTCCTCGTTGCCGTCGTAGTTGGCGGTGAAAGCGATGGCCTTGCCGTCGGGGCTGAACTTGGGCAGCATCTCCTGCCCCGGGGGCGAACTCAGGGGGACGGCGGTGCCGCCCGCCTTGGGCACTATCCACACGTCGTTGTCGTAGACGAAGACGACTTTGTCGGCGCTGACGTCGGGATAGCGCAGCATTACCGCGCTGACCTCCTCCGCGGCGCGCGCGCTGAAGTAAAAGGTGGCAACGGCAAGAATGAGTACGAGCAAAGCGAGAATCAATCTCCGCATGAGTGGTTCCTCCTGGTTGGAAGATGCCGGGGCGGCTCTGAACTCACCGATTTTACCATGCGGCGAAGATGCGGGGATTGAAACCTCAGCCCGCCCGTGTAACCTCTCCGGCGCCCCGCGTGTCTTATTATTGGTAATACATGGCCCGCAGAACCGACGAATGGCCCCCGGAACTGGAAGCGCTGCTCCGCGAGCACTTCACCGCCGCCGCCGGCTTCTGCCGCTTTCTCGCCGGCAGCGAAGAAGCGGCGAAGGAGTTGCTGGCGGAGGCCGTGGCGTTGGCAGCTATGCGCTTCCGCCAGTTGCGCGACCGCGGCAAGTTCCGCCCCTGGCTCTACGCCATCATCCGCAACCGCTGGCGCAACACCTACAAGCGCAGGCGACGGGATGCCGTGATGGCGGAGCTGGAGCGCCTGTCCGCCTCGGCGAACCCGTCCAGGGAAGACTACGACCACAGGCTGGTGGATTACGCCCTGGCGCGGCTGCGTCCGGCGGAGCGCGAAGCCTTCGTGCTCTTCCACCTGGAAGACCTCTCGCTGAAGGAGGCTGGGGCAGTGCTGGGCGTCCGGCCCGGTGCCGTGAAGGTGCGCCTCCACCGCGCGCGCAGGCGGCTGGCGGCAGCGCTGGAAGGCGCCTTAGGGTACGCTGAAGAGAAGCTCGGGCCAAAGGAGAAAGAAGATGAGTGAGCTCAATCCCGCTGTCCTGGACGCATGGGTGGAGAATACCCGCCAATTTCGGCAAGGCTACCAGCCGGGCTACTCGCTCGACGAGGTGAAAGAATCTGCGTACTTCGCCAGACGAAAGCTGAGCGCATTTTCGCGGAGGCGCAACCTTGCCATTGCCGCCGTCGCTGCAGTATTACTGGCTGGCGTCTGGATCATCGGCGCGCTTTCCGAGAGCAACGAGACTCCCGCTCCCGGAAGCTTCTGGGACCGTGCGGGTGGTGGTTTCACCAGTGGTTATGCTGCAATCGGCAATTGGTTCGGTGCCGCGCTGGAAGTCGGTCAGAAGGAGTATGAGAAGCGCGTAACCGAGGTCTTCCTCAACAAACTCATGACGATGGTCCTGCCGGATGATATCGCAGATAGCATCGGCAGCTTCGTGGATGAGATAACTGAACCGCTTGACTTGGGGCGCGCCCGTGGGATGGTTGGTGGATTTTCGCAGCAGCCGGGAATTACGGAATACTACCAGGATATGGTTCAGTTTGGCTGGAGGCCCATCCGCAGCCAGTTGAAGAGCATTGAGGGCTTGCCGCTGGATTCACCGGTGAAGCCTTATGAGCAACTGACTTCGCGTGAGCGGGCGTTGCTGAGCCCCACTTACACCTATCAACGCTATATGGGCGACAACGGCTCACCGGGCTCCGATATGCTCCCCTTCCGGTTGGCGTTTCTGTGCACCAACGACCAGCGGGTGGATGAGCGCCTGGACGAACTGGATGCACGCGCTTATGCGCGCAGGCTAATTGGCTCCGAAGGATACTTGGGAATGATAGAGGCGCGGCGGGCCTTCTCCCGGGAGGAGGGCGACCGCTGGTTGGCGAAGAATTTCCTGGTGCGGGTAGCCTCTCCCGTCAGCGGCCGGGTCTTTGAGCCCGACCACCCTGAGTTTTCGCGCGGCAACGGCTACATCAAACGCATAACTGACCAATCTTCAGTACAGCAGCTGGAGAAGGCGGTGATGGATGCCGGCGTAGTGGAGCTGGATAATATTTACGTGCAGGCGTCCCCCGGCCACGATTGGTCGGCGCTAAAGCAGATTGAGTGGTTCTACTTCAGGGTATTCGGCGAGGATAGTGTCATAGCGGAAGGTATCATCCCGGTGGACAGCGTGAGCTTCCCCGCTAGCGCTCTGCACACGGAGGATTTCTCCGAGAGGACATTACGCCGCTTTCGGGAGAGACTTGCCGAGGCGCGCAAACCCGCGTTGGATTATGAGGAGTGGCTGCACGCGCAGACGACTGCCGAGCTGGGGGTCTATGCGGCTGGGCTCTTGCGGAACACCAGGCTGAACGACGCGCTGAGGATTCCCCTGGACACCTCCGGCGCCAGCAACGATGAGCTGAACGCCGTCAGACGCGGCAATGTGCGCGGCCTCAAGTCCGATAGCATCTCTGGGCTTCCGCTGGACGACCCGCTGCCTGCGCCGTCAGACTTGATGCAGGACGAGCGCGTGCTGATCGCGACCGCCTTGAACGGCGACAACTCGGCGCTTAGCTGGTTCAGAGCCACAGGCGCCACAGCCATTTCATCAGTTGCGGACTGGATGCCATACTCCTTCAGTCGCGACCAGCTAAGGCAGCTGCTGAGGTCTGACAGCGTACAGGGGGGGGGATCGCTGAAGGAATACCTGAGGAAGATCCCGCCGCCTTACGCCTCCGGCACGCCTTACGACTTCTTCCTCCCCATCTACCGCGACTTTGAGCCCTACCAGGGGTATTTTGAGCGCATCGTGGAGCCGGAGGCGTTCGCCAAGGTGGAGCGGGCCGCCGGGCACCCGGTGAAGGACGCTATCTACTTCCGCCTCTACGGCGCCGAGCGCGTCATCGCCGAAGGCGTCTGGGCGGAGTAGGGTGCCATCCAGCCGCCGCCAGCCCTAATCTGGTAGAATCATAGTTCACGCTTGGTAGCCGATGACTTCGACAACCGGGAAGCGCGCGAGGAGGGCCTCGCGAGCGAAACCATCAGCCTGCGGGGCAACCGGGAGCTGAAGGAGCTCCTGGGGGACTTTGATTGCCACCTGCGCCGCCTGCGCTCGGATCTGGGCGTCAAGCTCTACACCAAGGGCCAGGCGGTTCACATTGTGGGCGCGCCCGAGGACGTGCGCCGCGCCTACAGCGTCATCCACGACCTGCTGCGCATTGTGCGCCGCGAGGGGGAACTGAAGGAACAGGACGTTGACGAACGGCTGGCGCAGGAGATGGAGGAGATGCAGCAGGGCGTGCCGGTCAAGGGCAACGAGCTGCTGCCGATGGTGCCCAACGTCAATCCGCGCACCCCCGGCCAGGAAGAGTACCTTCGCGCCATCGCCGAAAACGACGTGACGCTGTGCTTCGGCCCGGCCGGCACCGGCAAGACCTTCCTCAGCGTCGCCGCCGCCATTTCGCACTTCAAGCGCGGAATGGTGAACCGGCTGGTGCTCACGCGGCCGGCGGTGGAGGCGGGCGAATCGCTGGGCTTCCTGCCCGGCACGCTGGTGGAGAAGGTCAATCCTTACCTCGTCCCGCTGTTTGACGCGCTCAACGACATCCTCGGCTTTGACCGCGCGCGCAAGATGATTGAGCGCGGGGTGGTGGAAGTCGCGCCGCTGGCGTTCATGCGTGGCCGCAGCCTCAACCACAGCTTCATCATCCTGGACGAGGCGCAGAACACCACTTATCCCCAGATGAAGATGTTCCTCACGCGCATGGGGCGGGGGAGCCGCGCGGTGGTCACCGGCGACATCACCCAGATTGACCTGGCGAAGCGCGAGGATTCGGGCTTCGTCTCGGCGCTGCGCGTGCTGAAGGAGTTCGGCCCCGGCGTCACTACGATTGAGCTGAAGCACTCCGATGTGGTGCGCAACCCGATAGTGCAGCGCATCATTAACGCCTACGACTGCTTTGAAGGGAAGGAGCGCGACCCGGGAGGCGCGGAGTGATGGCGGAGGAACGCAACAATCGGGCCGGCCGCCGCAAGTGGAAGCCGCCTTTGGCGCTGACGCAGCTTGCGGGCGCGCTGGTCTTCTTCGCTTTCACCCTCGGCCTGCTGTACGTGCACATGATCCTGTTCCCCGTGCGCCTGGTGCCGGGGCAGGTGGTTGCTTTTGACATCAAGTCGCCGATGGACACCACCTATGTGGACTCCGCCGAGCTGTCCGCCCTGCGCAAGGGCGGCAAGGCCAGCATCCTGGATCCCAGCGTGGCCGAGCGGGCGTTGCTGAATATGAGCAACTTCTTCGCCGGCCTGCACCGGGCGCGGCTGGCGGGCGGCGACGCCAACCAGCAGGTGGAGAAGCTCTCCGGGGACTATGGAGTCCCATCGCAGTTTGTGGCGGAGCTCATCACCTTCTCGGAAGATGAGCTGGACGACGTGCAGAACTACGCGCGTGAAGTGCTCACCAGCTTCATGCAGACCACGCTGGCGAAAGACGAAATCAGCCAGCTTCAGAACTCCTCAATGGAGTCCATGTCGCTGACCATGCCGGAGAAGGTGGCGGTGTTCTTCCTGGAGCAGAACATCGTTGAAGCGCCTGATATTCCCGAGGTGGAGAAGCACATCAAGAAGCTGGTCACGCACTCGATTGCTAAGGGAGAGATAATCCTCGCGGCCGGCGGGATGGTTGACAGCGTGGTGCTGGACAAGCTGGAGGCGGTGGAAAGCGGCCTGTACAAGCAGCGCCACTACAACTTTGCGGGAATGGCAGTGCTGCTGCTGCTGCTGATGTTGGTATGGTACGCCCACCTACGCTACTACAAGCAACAGATATTCCGCAATCCCGCGCTGTGGGGCCAGCTCACAGCGATTTTCTTTGTCAGCCTGCTGCTGTCGCTGGCGGTTGGCCGGATGCCGTTCCGTTACGTGTACTATTGCGTGCCTCTCGCAATTGCCGCCGCGGTGATTGTGCTGGTAACGATGTACGACGCTATCCTGGCGCTGTACTTTGGCATCGGTCTGGCGCTGATAGCCTCCCTGGCGCTCAATTTCAACAGCAATCTCGCAGCCTACCTGCTGGTCTCCAGCACCTATCCCGTGGTTTTCCTTCATCGCCGATCCACGCCGCGCCATCTAGCGGTTTTCGGCTTCAACCTCGGGCTGGCGAACCTGGCGCTGGTGCTGGTGGTGATACTTGTATCGGTGGAGACTTTCTCCTGGTGGGCGATTGGATATGCTTTCTTCACCGGCGTGGCGGCGGCGGTGCTAGCGCTGGGCATCACCCCCATTCTGGAGATGCTCTCGGCGCAATTGACGCCGAGCAAGCTTCAGGCGCTGCTCAACCCGGAGAATCCGATGCTCAAGCGGCTGCTGGAGGAGGCTCCCGGCACCTACTTCCACTCAATGGTAATGGCGTCAATGGCGGAGGAGGCCTGCAACGAAATCGGTGCCAACGGCCTGCTGGCGAAAGTGGGCTGTATGTACCACGACATCGGCAAGCTCAAGCGCCCGGGCTTCTTCGCCGAGAACATCAGTGACCTCAGCAAGAATCCGCACCAGCACTTGCCGCCGGAGAGCAGCTTCAACATCATCGCCCAGCACATCACCGATGGCCTGGAGCTTGGCCGCAAGGCCGGCCTGCCGTCAGAGGTGCTCGCATTCATCCCCGAGCATCACGGCACAACCATCGTGAAGTACTTTTACGAGGAGGCGCGGAAGCGGGCCGAGGCGGACGGCGCATCAGTGGATGAGGATGATTTCCGCTACCACGGGCCCAATCCACATGGGCGCGAGACGGCGGTGGTGATGCTGGCGGACACCTGCGAGGCTAAGGTGCGGGCGATGGAGTCTTTCACCGAACAGGAAGTCTCCGAGACCGTGATGGAGGTGGTTGATTCCAAGGTGAAAGGCGGATACTTGAATGAATCCGGCCTGACCGTTGGCGACATCAACCGGATTGCGGGAGCGTTTACGCGCGTCTTGGTGAACCTGCACCACGCCCGGCTGAAATATCCCGAGCAGAACGACACCGGGGTGGCCTCCGTCAGTGATTAGCGGCTCGCGCGGAATGGTTTTCCGGTTTATTGGAACTTACGCCGCATCCCGAAGTCTGTATTAACACCTGAAATGGTTGCGCCCCGCCAAAACAAGCGCAAGGAGCCCAAGGCCAAGCCCTCGGTGCTGGTCGGGCTGATTTCGCTCGCAGCTGTCGTCGGCATCGCTGCAGCCGTGTCGGCGTTGCTGACCGGCGGCATGAGCGATATCCCGGGCCAGGCGCAAACCGCCGTGCAGGATGCGAGTGCGGCAGTTGAGGCTGGCGGCAAAGGCGGGGAACGCAAGCTAAACCGGCAGGCGGTTATTGCCGCCAGGGTGTCCTCCATGCTGTCGGAGCTCACGCTTGAACGTGAGCGTCTGGCGGAGTTCAGCACGATGGAGGAAGTCAGCCGCGCGATGCCGACCAAGTTCTACCCCTCGCGGGAACGAATCAGGACAGCTCAGCGCGGCTTCTATGAGGGAGTTGCCCAGAGACTCGGGCACATCGCCGGCGAGCCGCTTACTGACCCCGTGAAGCCCTATTCGGAGCTGTCGCGGCGGGAGAAGCTGCTTCTTTTCTCCGACTGGGCGGGGACCGACTACATTGACCAGCCGGTGTACGTGGCATTGATGGCGCGCATGAATATGGCAGACATCAGCTTCGTGCCGGACTTCCATACCTTTGCCTCGCTCTGGACCGAAGCCGATCTGGAGAACCTGGCAGCCATCCGTGAAGCCTCCGGGGGCGACCACGGCAAGATGCAGATGTTGATTGCCGATGAATGGCTGCCGCTGTTCGTAAGCCCGGTGTCGTATACCTGCTTTGAGCCCTGGCACAGCGAGTGGGCCGCCGGCCACGGCTTCATCGTAGAGATTGCTGACAAGGGAGAGCGCCAGCGGCTGGTGGAGGCAATCGTCTCAACTCAGATTGAGATGAGGAGTGCCGCCATTGGCCCGAGTGACGTGGACCGTATGCTGAAAGGGGAGAGTACTGCCAGCCCCGGACCGCAGGAGAGCAGCTATAACTATGCGAAGTTCTACTACTACCGCATATACGGCGAGCATGAAGGCTCAGTCATCGCCGAGGGAATCTACCAGATGGACAGCTACGACTGGGTGCAGCGCCGCTGGACCCGCAACTAGCCCGCCTCCTCGGGATTCCATTTCCACCTTTCTGTGGTCTCAAGGCCGCAGTGCTGCATGATTCGTTCAACCAGCGCGTCGTTCACATCTTCCAGAGTCCGAGGCTTGTAGTAGTAGCCGATCACCGGTGGCAGCACTACCGCTCCCGCATGCGTGACCCGCAGCATGTTCTCCAGGTGAATCGTCGACAGCGGCGTCTCCCGCGCTGCGAGAACGAGCTTGCGCCTTTCCTTCAGTGCAACATCGGCGCACCGCGTTATAAGGCAGTTTGAGTATCCTGCCGCAATACGCGCGAGCATCCCCATGGAGCAGGGGCAGACAACCATCGCGTCCCAGCTGCAACTGCCGGAGGCGATGAGGCCGAACAGGTCGCCGGGCTCATACTGGTGAACCTCCGCGGCCAGAGCGGTTCCCGCGGACTGCATGTCGGCGATCACCGCTTCCAGGCGCGGCTCAACGCCGGTTTCCTGGCGAAAGATCCTTGAGCCGGTGGGAGAGAACACGAGGTGCAGCGTCAAGTCGCAGGTAAACAGCCGGTGCAGCAGCCGTAGCGCGAGCGGGCCGCAGCTTGCGCCACTCACGGCGCAAACAACCGCATGCTTGCCACTTTGCATCCTATGCGCTGGCGCCGGTTATCTGCTTGAACTTCGGGTCCATGTGCAAGCGCTCAAACTCCGGCGCGTATTTGATAGTTTCGGCCAGGCTGGGCTGGGTCTCCACCGCCTGCTGCAAGTACTCGAGCGCTTTCTCATTCTCGCGCATCAGCACCTGCAAGTGCGCCATGCCCATCAACAGCTGCCCGTTCTGCGGGAAGCGCTTCAGGCCATCGTCGTAAGCCTTGCGGGCGCGCTCGTATTCCTTGAGCTGGACCAGCGAGTACGACTTGTTCTCGTAAGCAGTCTCGTACTCCGGGTCAAGCTCAACGGCGCGGTCAAAGTGCTCCACCGCTTTGGCGAACTGCTCCAGCTGCGCCAGAATGACACCCTTGTTGAGCCAGGCCTTCTTGTGTGAGGAGTCTAGCTTCACGCACTGGTCAAACGAGTTAATGGCCTTGAGCTGCTCGCCTAGATCGACCTCCGCCAGCGCGCGCTGGTACCAGACCTCGGGCATCTGCGTGTCAATGTGGAAGATGCGCTCGGTGGCGTCAACCGCCTGCTCGGCCTCATGCAGCATGTTGTGCGCCGTGGCCTTGCGCAGCAGGAAGTCGGTGTTGGTGGGGTCAACCTTCAGCGCGGCGTCGTATGCGCGGATGGATTGCTTCCAGTGGCTCAGCTCGTCCTCTGCGCTGCCGAGCTGGAACCAGGCCTTGGCGTCCTCCGGGTTTTCCGATAGGTACTTGGTCAGCCACTCCACCTTGCCCTCATAGTCGCCCAGCTCGCCCAGCAGCAGCGCCTTGCGGTACCACACGAGGTCGAAGTTCGGATTGATGCTGATGCTGCGGTCAAAGCACTCCAGCGCTTCCGGGCGCATCTCCTTGGCCCACTGCACCAGAGCCTTGTTGTACCAGACGCGCGGGTCTTCGGGATTCTTCTCAATGTACAAGTCAATGTACTTGAGCGCTTCATCCTCTTCTTTGAGCCCGTGCAGCGCGACGGCGAAGTTGTTCCACGTCTCGGTGTCGTCGGGTTCCACTTCCAGGAAGTACTCGTATGTCTCCCTGGCACGCTCATAGCTGCGGGTCATCACTTCGGCCACGCCGCGGTTCTTGAAGGCAAAGTCGTCTTCTTCGTTCAGCTCAATCGCCTTATCAAAGAAGGTCATGGCGCGGTGGTCCTGGCCCAGCTTGCCCAGCAGAATGCCGTTGTTGTACCAGGCTTTGAACAGCTTCGCGTTGGATTCGCGGGCGTTAGTGAAGCACCTTTGGGCCTGCAATTTGCGTCCTTGTTCGTACAGCACTATTCCGAGGTTGTACCAGGCAGTGCTCAGGTTGGGGGAGGCGGCCAGGCACCGCTCGTAGGCCTCGCGCTCCTTCTCCAGGTTGTTGATCTTGCTGCAGGTGACGCCCAGATTGTAGAGGACGGTCTCCATTTCCGGCTTGAGCTCCAGCGCCTTTCCCATCGCCTCTACTTCGGCCTGCCAGTTCTCCTGTTCACGGTATATCAGCCCCTTGAGGATAAAGTACCCGTGGTCCTTCTCCTTCAGGCTAATCGCCTTGTCCACGGCCTTCACCGCTTCGCTGAAGTTGCCCATCTTGTAGTGCGCCCAGGCCAGCCCGTAGTAGCAGTCGTTGTTCTCCGGGAACATCCCGACAAGCTTGGTGAACTTATTGATCGCGTCCTCGTAGCTGCCCTTCTTCAGGTCATTGTATGTATGGTTGACCAGCTTGCGCTCCGCCTCCTTGGCGGCCCGCTCCTTGTCTTCCTTCTTCCTGAACATCCCCTTGGTTTCTTTCTGCCACTGCTCAATGATCACTTCGTAATTCGCGACCAGGAATCCCTCGTCCAGCAGGTCGCGGTGCACCAGCTCCTTAAGCTCAATTGGGCGATAGCCTTCACGGCGGCGGATGTCGCCGTAAGGGATGATGTTAAACCGCTGGAAGGAGAAGGCTAGCTCCTCCTCAGTTGAGGGAAGCTCCAGGTCGGCCGCAAGCTGTTCAAACAGGTAATCGCTATCGTCAAGCTCAAAGAGCTTGAAGTCCTTGTTCTTCTCCATTCCGACTCCGAGAAGGTCGGAAATGGACTCGGGCACCTGCTTGATGTTTCCCTTGTAGGCCCAGAGCAGGCCGCCCTTGAGGACGTCCGGATAATCATGTGTGAGTTCGATCAGCGTGTTCATCACCGAGTACTCCATGCCGGAGTACCCGATTACGAACAGCCTGTTATTGGCCAGCGATTTTCGCAAGAAGGCCTTCATATCATCGTGGTGCTTAGCCATCCCCTCACGGATGTACCGCACGTCATACTTGTCGTAGTCGCCGTGTATCTTGACAACATAGCGCCCTTCGTCCAGGCTCACGAACTTAAGCTCGTCAATGGCGCGAATGGTGATGCAGTTGGTGCCGCGCAGGATGTAGTAAGCATCCTCCGCGAGGGTGTCCCAGTTGGTGGTGTACAGCAGAGGGTGGAACTTGCCCGTCTTCACGCCGATTACGTACATGAGGTGGCTGGGAGAAGGCTGCTTGCCCTTCAACATTTCCTTGAAGAGCTCCGTGCGCAGGAATACGCTCGGATACTCCTTCTCCAGCGTGCTCACGTACTTGTACGCCGGGTTGAACCATTTCTGGCGCGATACCCAATCCTGCAGCTCCTCCGCCGTCATTTGCCCGCGCTTCGCCGGGTTGCTCTTCTCAAAGACCTTGACGACGATGCTGTCCACCATGTCCTGAGCGGTGGGCAGCCCGGCCGAGACGGACACTCCCGCGCCAAAGAACATCTGGTAGTCCCGGATGTTCTCTAATAGCTTGGTGTACGCCTCTTCAAAGGGTATGACGCATTCGGCTAGGACTTCTTTGCGGTCCCGTTGTTCAACGGCTTTGATTCTGCGCCTGATTGACATTGGAAGCAGTAACCTCCGTCCCCAAGATGGTAAGACCGGCCGAAATGGCGAGCCTGACACCTGATTATACACTTTGCGGGCACGGGCGGCAATATGCGCGGAATCGCCCGTTCAGATACGCGCCTCGGCATACAACACGGGCTGGGTACGCGGTTTAAAGCTTCTGCGAGCCTGGCGCGCGCCCTATGTTAGAATAGCAGCTGAATCGCCTGTGATATGGGAGGGAGAACATGGCTGATAGGGCTTTTGATCGCTTCCGGAACGACGTCTTCGCCTTCGTTCTCGGCGAATACCCCACTTGGGGCACCTGGATGGGGCTGCACCAGTACGACGGCAAATTTGCCAAGTACGACCCCGCTTCCATAAGAAACCGCCGGCGGCGCATGGCCGCACTTCTCAAGCGTGCGGGGAAGTTCAAGCTTGCCAATTTGGAGGGCGACGACCGGGTGGATGCGGAGCTGGCGCGGCGCGAGCTGGCCTACTGGCTGTACTGGATGGAGCGCCTGCCGGACCACCAGCGCGAGCCTTCCGCTTACGTAAACGAGATTCTCTTCGGTCTCTACGTGCTCATTCAGCGGGGCGCGCAGCCCAAAGACAAGCGTGCACGCAACCTGCTGCGCCGTATGCGCCAGGTGCCGCGCGTGTTGCGAGAAGCCATGGTTAATCTGGAAAACCCGCCAAAGGAGTTTACCGAGAGCGCCATTCTGGAGGCTCAGGGCGCGCTGGGCTTCTTGCAGGCCACGGTGCCCGCCTTCATCGCCAGCCTGCGTGGCGCCGAGTACCGGAAGCTGCGGGACGACCTGAGGGGCGCCACCGAAAGGGCGGAGAAGGTCTTTGCACGTTTCATCGCGTTCCTTCAGGACGACCTGCTGCCGCGCAGCCAAGGCAAGTTCGCCGTGGGCAAGCCGATGTTCAATTACATCCTCAAGAACCACCATCATGTGGACGAGGATGCCGACTCGCTGCTGAGGCTCGGGCGCAAGTACTTACGCGAGACCAAGGCGGAGCTGGCGAAGGTGGCGCGCCAGCTCAGCCGGACCAAAAGCTGGGAGCGGCTGGTGAACGAGATCAAGCGCAACCATCCGTCCAACGCGCAGCTCGTCAACTACTATGCGAAGGAAATGAAGCGCGCACGCGATTTCGTGCGCCAGCACAAGTTGGTCACCATTCCCAGGGGCGAGAAGCTTCGCGTAGTGCCGACCCCCGCATTCGCCGCGCCCGTTATCCCCTACGCGGCCTACCTGTCGCCTGCTACCTACGAAGCGAAGAAGGAGGGCTTCTTCTGGGTCACCCAGGTGCCCGCCGGAACCCCGCGCGGCCGCGCCAAGGAGCAGCTGGAAGGCCACCCCAGGGCCGGCATCGTGGTAACCGCGCTGCATGAGGCCTATCCGGGCCACCACCTCCAGATAACCACCGCAACCTACCACCCCGACAAGCTGCGCCACCTGTTCGGCACCAGCGTGTTCGTTGAGGGCTGGGCGCTTTACTGCGAAGAGATGATGTGGGAGCAGGGCTTCTACTCCGACCCACGCAGCCGCCTGCTGCAGCTCAAGGACACGCTCTGGCGCGCCTGCCGCGTCATCATTGACGTGAGCCTGCACACGGGCAAGATGTCCTTTGATCAGGCGGTGAAATTCTTGGTCAAAGAGGCCAAACTGGAGGAGGTCAACGCGATTGCCGAGGTGCGCCGCTACTGCCAGACCCCGACGCAGCCCATGAGCTACCTGATGGGCAAGAAGCTGATACTGGAGCTGCGCCGCGACTACGAGCAGCGCGCGGGCAAGAAGTTCAACCTGCGCCGCTTCCACGACCAGCTCCTGTCCCACGGCTCCATCCCGGTGAAGTACGTGCGCGAGCTGATGAGGATGTAAGCTCTCATCTAATCGGCGAATGCGAATAGCTTGTAGTCCATGGTGACATACAGAGTGCCGTCTTCAGCGATAGCTTGGCCACCGTAGGTGGAGCGCATATTCGCTTCGTATACCCACTTCGTCGTTCCGTCAGGGTTAATGGCGTAAATGTTAGTGTCCATACTGCCGAGGTAAAGGACACCGTCGGCGCCAACAGCAGGAGGATTGTAAATGGGGCTGTACTGATCAACTCCTACGAACTTGCTCCACTTGAAGTGCCCTTCGCTGTCCATGGCAAACAACGTTCCGTCTCTGGTTATCAGATAGACGCTCCCATCCGGGCCAAGCGAGCAGCTAGTCCATGGAATCTTGTTGATTGGGAATGTATACTCCCATGCCAGAGAACCATCCGAATTCAACGAGTAGAGAGACTTAGAGTGGTCTGAAATGTAGAGCGTACTGTTGTTGCTAACCACAACACCTGGTATGTACGTGCCAGAAGTCTGATATTCCCATAGAAGCTCGCCTTCAACATTAAAGGCGTACGCCGAGGGATTGGATGTAGTACTGCGGCCACTGACGTATATATCTCCGTTATCTCCTATTGCGGGACTTGTCGGGGCGATATTGCCTATCGGGTAATACCACTTCTGCATACCAAAGGAGTTCAGAGCATATAGACCAGCATAGCGCGCTTGATAGTAGATGGTACCGTTCGGGCTAACTGCAATATCTCCCCATGAGCCTGGAGATGTGAAATCCCACTTCCTCGTGCCATCGCAGCTAAACGCAAGAACTTTGGAGCGTATGCTAGCGTAAACCGTACCGTTACCGCCTAATGCTGGAGCAGTATTGTCACCATCCTCGTTCCGGGCTTTCCATTTCAGCGTGCCATCAGGATTGATGGCACACATGAACGTCTCACCACTACTGCCTGTAGTCTGGAAGTAGATTGTGCCGTCAGCATCAAGCACAGGCGGGCTGAAGAATCCAATAGGATCACGGTATTCCCACTTGAGAGTAGCCGTCTGTGGACCGATGTATGGACTTAGATGCTGGTGTCGCTGGTCTCGTCCATATGTCCACCAGTCGCCTCTACCGGCGGGCAGAACCTGAGCAAAATCCCCATTCCCAGTATCCATTACATCCACCGTGATTATTTGCTCGCCAGGAGTGAATACATACCCATTCTTGGACGCCCTTACCGTGTAGCTTCCAGGTTGCATTGCTGACAAGAGGTAATATCCGTCCGCATCAGTTCTCGAGCTCTTTCCCGAAGGGCTAGCGGTTATGTAAACGTCTGGGAGTCCCGCTCCGTCTGTACCTAAAACCTGGCCGGAGATGGAGAAGGATTCGTTTGCCGTCTGGAAGGCAAACAGCCACCCATCGTTGTTGCCTACGTACACTGTTCCATCCGGTCCTATGGAAGCATTCCCGCGGATTGGTGCTCCCGTATCGTAGAACCACTTCAGTTCGCCCGCTGGGCTCAGCGCATAAAACATCCCCGAGTAGTCTCCAAAGTAGACTGTCCCGTCTCCTCCAATTGTAGGATCGCTTCGGAATTCTTCCTTACAATCAAAACGCCACTTCAGATCACCCGATGATGTCAGTGCAGAAATTGAGTACCCGCTGTTAATATAGACGGTTCCGTCTGCAGCAATTGCAGGGGTGAAGTTGACGCCAAAGCTCGTAGGGTACTGCCAATCGAGCGAGCCATCGGGGGAAAGAGCATATACATATGTGTCGCGGCTAGCTATGTAAATTGCGCCATCTGAGGCTATGGAAGGCGCATCACCAATTTCGTACCCGGTTTCGAACATCCACATAACTGAACCGCTTGGGCTCACCGCATAGAGGTTGTGGTCTCTGCTTCCTACGTATATTTCACCGCTCGGGCCGATTGCAGGACTAGAATATTCACTCATGTTAGAGGTGCCAACCTGAATGCTCCAAATGAGGTTGCCGTCCACATCTAGCTTCGATAGTACTCCTTCAGAGCTGTAGACGATGATGAAGCCATCACTATTCATAACTGGCGAGGCGTAGAGATTTCCCACTTCCTGGGATTCCCATCTCAGGAATCCATCTGGACTGATAGCGCATAGGGTAGGACCTGCATTGCTCGTGGCAACATATATTGTACCGTCTGTTCCCACCATTGGGATTGCTGGGGAGTAACCCAGATGGTGCTCCCATAAGGGCATTCCATCTGCATCAAGCGCGTACAGCACATCATTGTCACTAGAGAAGTACACTCGTCCCTTTGAGTCTATGACTGGAGTCCCGGCTATTCCGTAAGTGGATCCAATAGGTGGTTCCGCGCAGAACTTCCATTTCACTGCCCCATTCTGGGCGCCGACGATGGAGCTTCTACCCGTGTGAGCAGCGTCGTGCATATACATCCACCAGTCGCCTTGTCCGGGCGGAATCGGCACCTGCACGACATTGCTTTCCGCACCCGGCTCACCGACGGCATCCACCGGCTGAACTCTAATCCAGTCGCCGGGATTCAGCGGCAGTGTGAGCTCGAACCGCTTTCTCCCTTCTCCCCCGGCGGAGGAAAAAGCCACGGTCTCCACCATGGATGGTTCTCCTTCCTGCTCCTCTGAGGCAAGTACTGCGTAGCTTGCTACTTCACGCAGTAGATTCGCAGCGATCGCGGTGATGTCCTGAATGTTGATAGTGCCGTCGCCGCTACCATCTATCCACTCGTTGGATTCGTCGGCTTCCTCGCCGAAGTGAACCGCGAGCGGCGAGATGTCCGCAATCTCCACCATGCCGCTCTGGTCGTAATCACCTGTATTCCGGTACGACCAGGTGAGCGTGTACGTGCCGTCGCCATTATCAACTATGGCCAGGTCGTCGATGCGATTGCCTTCCCCGCTGGGTGGCTTTGAGGTGATTCTGTGCGCTGGAAGCGTTTCTCCTACCGACCCAGCGGAGCTAGCCAGCGCTTCCCGCAGCGCTTCCTTGAGCTGGGTGAAGAGCGCTTTGTCCACCCATACCGGCACCGCCAGCGCCTGCAGCTCCGCTTGGGCTTCGTCAAGCGACATGGTTTGCTGCACTTGGTTTGACCCGTGCGGCCCTACTTCCGGCAGTTGTCCTACCGGTGCCTTCCTTCCGCCGCACGCGCATAGCAGCAAAGCAGTCATTGCGGCGATGCATATTGCCCATGTGGGATTCCTCATCTCAACCTCCCCTCTGGGGACCCCGCGGTTTCCCCAAATGTACCATTAGATTATACCCTCTGCTAGTACTAAATGGTGATGGATTCTGCCGCTGAACCGTCCATCCCCCCAGATGATAGAATACTCGCCTATGCTAACTGGCCCCAAGTGGCAGGAGGCGCAGGAGAAGCTGCTTTCGTGGGCGCGTCCGCTGAGCGCGGAAAGCGTCCCGCTGCGCCACGCGCTGTTCAGTTGCGCCGAAACGGCGGTGTCCGCCGCCCTGCCGTACCCGCCGCACAACCTTGCGCTGGCGCAGGGCTTCGCCGTCAGCTTCAAGGAGCTGCAGCGCCAGGCAGCCCAGGGCGGTCCACCGCGCTTCCGCTTCGGCGGCACTCTGGGGGGCGGGCGCACCTACGAACGCAAGGTGCAGGACAACTCTGTGCTGCTGGTGGAGCCGGGAATGCTGCTGCCGGACGGGCTGGACGCTGTAGTCGCGCCGTCCGCCACCGAGCGGGTGGGCAACGAAGTGGAAATCCGCGAAGTGCCGGATAAGCCGAGCGGAGTGTGGCTGCGCGGCGTCTTCGCCGGTCAAAACACCGAGCTGGTGCCCCGGGGCGCCTGCCTGGGAGCCGCCTCGTTCGCGGCGCTGCACAGCCAGAGCCTGGAAGAAGCCCGGGTCGTGCGCCAGCCGCTGGTCGGCTCGCTTATCATCGGCAACGGCCTGGCGGACGCCGCCGCGGCCAAGCCGCCCGACGGCGCCTGCATCGAGCTGCTCTCGCCGATGCTGCGCGCGGCCTGCGTGCGCGGCCAATGCTCGTTCGTTTCCCAGGGAGTGCAGGAGCAACACCTGACCATCCCCGGCGCCCTCGCCGATGCGCAGGATCAAGTGGAGGCGCTGGTCGTTTCGGGACTGCTGTCGGACGCCCAATTTGAGGAGCTTCGCCGGACGCTGGAGCAGGATTGGGAACTGCGCATAGCGGGGCTTGCCCATCCATTGGGTAAGCAAGTGCTGATTGCCGAGCGCAACGGGCGCTGGCTGCTGTTCATTCCCTACCACCCGCCGTTGCTGTTAGCACTCGCCGCCTTGCTGCTCCAGCCGTTGGTCACGCGCCTCAAGGGGCACAATGGCGACGCTTTCTCCTATGCCGAGTGCGCGGAATCCGCATCCGGTGACACCGCTGACGATATCTGGCTGGGCCGTGAAGTGGTCCAGAGTGACCGGTTCAAGCCGGCCCGGGTGAAGCTGCTGAAGCAGGTTTCGGCCGCATCGCTGGCGGATATGGCGCGCGCAACCTGCGTCGCCGTGCCGAGCACCGGGGGCGGTGCAGTGGAGCCGAACACACCTCTAGCCATAGCCCAAGTGTGAAGATTGAAGCTGATTGCCCCCGATTCGTCTCCTTATAGGGCTGGTCACGGCCCCATCCGATGCTACAATTACCGTCTCTGCAAATGCCAGGAGGTTTGGGACAAGCACGCCGCCCCCGCTTTGCGTGCGTTCCTATGAGGGTAGGGGCTTGTATGGGGGGGGCTAACGCTTGCCGCGTTCTCGCGGCTGCGCTCGCGTGCGCGCTGATTTTCTTCGCGTATACATCCTCCGCCGACGACGCCATTGAAGTACGCACGGGTTCCTCCGGCGAAGCTGCTCCGGCCCAGAGCGTGCAGGCGGAACTGGCTCCCGGGGAGGAGGCAGCGCCGCCAGACGAAGCCCCACCTGCTGATGAGACGTCCCCCGAGGCTGCCGCAGAGCCTTCGGGCGATATCACCACACCGGAAGGTGCGATTGAAGTTGCCACGAAGAAGCAGGTTCCCGAACCCAAGGGCCTGACTTTCCCGGTGGAAGAAGGCGCGATGTACTTGGAGGCCTTTGATCGCCTGGAGGTTGACCGCAACAACAAGACCGCGTTGCTGGAAGGCGACGCCCTGGTCGTCCTGGGCGACCTGCAGGTTGAGGCCGACCACATTGAGGTCAACGACATTGCGAAGAATGTCTACCTGAAGGGCAAGGTCGCGTTGATGCAGGGCGACGACGTGATCTTTGCCGACGAAGGCTACTACAGCTACGACACTGGTATGTTCTCGCTGATCAACGTCTCTGGCAATGCCAGCGGCCAGGGCATCAACGGCGCAATCTTCTACAAGGCGGACATCGCCAAGGGACACTTGGGCGAGTACGACCTGTGGAACGCCTGGATGAGCACCTGCCCGCCGTACTGCAACGTCTACGAGTACGAGCTGCGGGCGGACAAGGCCAAGATCAAGCGCGATGTCAGCTTGACTTTGTACAACGTTTATATCTACATCCGCGAGCACAAGGTTTTCTGGTTCCCCCAGCTGGCGGTGCCTCTCAGGCGTTCCGAGCCGTTGCGCAAGACTGAGTCCCCCATTCAGCAGACTTACGGCTATAACCGCTATGAAGGCTTCTTCGCTAAGTTCGCTTACACCTACGCGGACGAGTACGACGACGAGCTTGGCGCTACGCTGCTGGGCGTCGCGCTGCTAGTGCTAACACAGAAGCAAGGGCCGGGCTTCGGCCTGCGCCAGGACTTCGCGAGCCCTCTGGGCGTCACCACGTTGCGTGGCTTCTACCAGCGCCAGTACCAGGGGCAGCTGGACGATGTCACCGGTGTGCGTGGCGAGCCGCAGTCCAACTACGAATTTGAGGTGCTGCAGGAGCTGGATGTCGCCAGTGACCTGACGGGCAGCGCGCAGGTGAGGCGCACTAACAGCGTGTCGGGATACGGCGCGCGAAATAACAGCTGGCAGAACAACTTCAATCTCACTTACCGCCGCCCCAGGGGCAACCTCACGCTTTCCGGCAACCAGGGCATCACCATCTCCGGCGGCCGTCCCACTACTGGTGGCACCAGCAAGGAAACCAAGCAGGATATCAGCAGCCTTAACTTCAGCTTTGACCACAAGTTCAACAACGTAGCGAGCATGGGCATTACTCACCGCATCAGCTCCAGCAAGCGCAATGACGGCGTGCCTGCGGACCTCGAGGGCACCTTCGACGCGGACCTCTCTTTCACCCGCCCGGATTATGGGCTGAAGTTCCAACTCAAGGAGCAAATTGACTACGACGGCGACCGCAACACCACCGACGACCGGCAGTCGGTTTACAACCTGCGTCCGGGCATCGAGTTCCGGTTGCAGAAATCCGCCTTCGGCAAGAACTCGTTCATTGACAGCATGACCGTGAATTTGGACAAGGTTGTGGACCGCCGGCGTTACGAAGTGGGCGAGGGCATAGCTACCCGGATGAAGATTGACACCAGGATGAGCCGCAGCTACAGCAACGACGAGTGGAGCTTCCGCCCCAACCTGCAGTTCACCCAGTACCTGTACTTCGACGGAAACGCGCAATGGGCGGCCAAGCCTTCCGCTGATCTCACGTACAACAATCGTGAGTGGTTCAAGTTCAACCTTAACTGGTCGCGCACGGTGCAGCGCGGCATCCAGAATCCTCCGGTGCGCCGCGACAAGGAGATGGGCCGGCAGGACATCCGCGGTTCCATAGACTTCTGGCACGACCCGTGGTGGGATGTGTCCTTCAGCTCCCGTTACGACATGAAGAACGAGCGCTGGAGCACCCTCAACATGAAGTGGGACTGGTACCCGTCGAACGACCTGAGCGTCATCTCCAGTTCCAGCTACGACATTGAGAGCGGGGAGTTTCGGGACCTTACCACGACCGCGCGCTATTACGCCCCCTCCGGCAACTGGTGGCTCAAGACCTCTGCGACGCTTCCGCTGCAGGGCATCTCGCTGCAGCACCACCCCTTCCCGTTCAGCCGCTCGGAGATTGTGTATTCGCGCCAGTACAAACGCGGCTGGAGTTTCGGCCTGACGGCGGAACAGCGCTCGGGCGGCAACGGGCCGCTGGTTGACGATATCCGCATCACTAAGCGCAACACCTGCACCACGGTCAACATGGGCTACGCGGGGCTGAACAACGAGTTTTACATCAACTTCTTCATCAACGCGTTCCCCAGCTATCCGGCGGAGTTCAAGGGCTACGAGCAGGCCGATAACGACTGGAAGTTTGAGTTCGCCTTGCCGACGGGATCGCGCAGTGACATTGAGCGCGGCCTGATGGGTGGGTGGAACTTCCTCGGCGGCTTCTAGGCCTCTGCGTGTTCCTCGGTCTTCGGCGGTTCAGACCGCGGCAGAATGGATGTCACGATTGCCTTCTGCGTCTCTTGGCGGCTGCGGTACTGGGCAATGAGCGACCGGAAGCGCTCGGCGCTGAAGGCGTGCTGCGCTCGTTCCAACAGCTCTTCGGCGGTGGCTTCATGCAGCGCGTCGCGCACAAAGCAGGGCATCCCCGCTTCCTTGCAGAAACTCATCAGCTTGGGGTCGTCGCCGATGCCAATGAACGGGACTTTGGCGGCCAGTGCCGCCACCAGCCCGTGGTAACGCTCGCTGACCAGCAGCTGGCAGCCCGGCAGCCGCCGCGAGAACTCCTGTGCGGCCATCACATCCACCCGCTCGTGCGGGAAGATTGTGCGCACACGTATCTCGCGGATGAAGTCCAGATCTGAGCTCTGTAGCGCTGCCAGGTAAACCGCGTGTGTGCGGGGCACGCTGCCAATGATGAACTCCATCGCCTCCTGCGCCAATCCCGCCCGCAGCACAAAGGCAAACACCTTCTTGGGGGTGTCCTTCTCGACATCTCCGAACGGCTGCTCGCAGGAGAACACGCCGTCGCTGGAAAGATGCAGCCGGTCGGCGGGCACCGTGTCTCGCACCCACTCCAGCGTCTCCTGGTCACGCGCAGTGAACAACGAAAGCTTGCCCAGCGCGGCCTTTGTCGCGCGCACATAGTTGTCGCCGGTAACCGGGCCAATGCCCTGGTTGAGCATCAGCGCGTGCTTGCCCCGCGCGCCGAAGCGCTTGATGAGCGAAAGATAGAAGGTTAGCGAGCGGTTGCTGGTCTTGTTCTGCAGGAGACTGCCACCAGGGCAAAACAGATAGCGGTAGCGTGCCAGTACTGGCGAGAACTGCAAGAACGGCGTCATTCGCACCACACCGAGCTGAGGGTACAAGTCCTGCAGCTCGGCAACATAGCCCTTGCCCACAGGATTTCGCACCGTTACCGCGAGCCGAATTCCCGCCTGCTCCAGCAGTTCGCGGTAGGACCGCAGAAAGCTGCGGAGTATCAGCTCGTCGCCCCAGTTGTCCGCCCCGAAGTATCCCAACACTAGCGCTTGTCCCGCCATCTAGCCCCCCCCTTGTCCTCCAAGCTTGATGCTGATAAGCCGGACCAGCCACCAGATGAAATAGGTCACCACAAAGGCTGCCAGCCCCAGTATCAGGCCGATTTCGCTGCGGTACATGCTGACGAGCACCGGCGTGTGCAGGTGCGAGAAGGTGTTCACGACGCTGCACATTCCGAGCATTCCCGCCGCGAGCAGCAACAGCAGGCTGCGATGGCTCCACGGCATCAGCGTGAAGAACCATAGCAGCGCGAAGTGTCCGGCGATTTCGGTGGTCCGCGGGCGTACGGCAAACAGCCGCTCCAGGTTGCCGCGCACGCTCGATTCCGATTGGCTGACCAAGAAGCCGAACTCGTTGCCGGCGCGCATCATCGCCAGCGCCAACGCCGCCGCGAGAATGAACACCAGCGCCATATCCAGTGCCGTGAAAGGGTAGGCCATTAGCCGGTTGATGCGGGCGTACATGCTGCGGGCCGCGGGCGCCCAGCCCATCGTGTTCAGGTTGAACGCATACGCGAGTATCAAGAGCACCGGCAGGCTGCGCGAGAGGAGCACGCCGTGGAAGAACTCGATCTTGGTGAATGCCGCCACGCTGATGATGAGCGACTGCACGATCAGCCCGCCGAGCAGCGCAAAGACGAACGTCACGGCGAAGGCGGTGACGGCTTGCGTGCCGGGCAGCGTACGGCCATTGCGCCTAAGCAACATTGTGTAACCGAAGGCGTATCCTATCCCCACCAGCGGGAAAGCCAGCGCCGCCGCCAGCGCCGCCAGCCCTCGAAGCTGGTCCGATGCGGCCACAACGAAGCTCGCAGGAATCGCCGCCAGCATCGTTGCGGGATGGTGGAAGAACGTCTCCAGCCGCCCGCCCGGCAGGAAGATGAGCACGAACCACATCACTCCCAGATAAACCAGCAGCACCACCGGCGCGCGCAGGAACAACGGTGGGTCCGCCGAGGGGTTGGCGGGCTCCAGCGAAACCTCGTACTTGAGCTCATCGCGGATGCTCTGCGCTAACCCGTCCAGAAACTCCTGGTTCGCCCGCGCTGCCGCAATCCCTAGGGTCTCAGCGGGCTGGATTGCCAGCGACGGTGTAATGGGATGCAAATACAACACCCGCGGATTGCGCTCGCGCAGCGCCCGCAAGTACCTTTCCTTCATCGCGAGCGGGCTCAACGGCGGCATCTCTTCTTGTGGGATGGAATGCACCCAGTAGATTGATGAGGGTTTCAGGCGCGCGGCCAGCCCGCGGTCGCCGTCGGTCTTGGAGAACTCCACGAGGCCCAGCTCGCCCGTGAAAAGCTCCGCGGTGTCCGCTAGCCCGCCGGGGAATCCTGGCACCTGCGTGCCGGAGAAGATGACCAGCGACGAGGCATGCGGATGGTCCGGTATCCACGAGAACTTCTCCTCCAGCCCCGCACGGTCGTACAGCCCGTTGCCGTTGGGGCGGAAGACATACGCATAGGACTCCGGCAGCGGGAAGCTGGGCTGCACATAGAAACCAAGCGCCAGAGCGTTCGTTTGCTCCTCGGGCAGCGGCGGCAACACCAGCGATACACGGAAGCTGGGAGTGCCAACCATCCCGAAGTTCTCTGCCACCTGCACATCAAACCCATCGGTTAGCTGGTAGCTCAGGCTGCGCTGGATCCGCGCCGCCAGCTTCTCACCGTTCAGCCGCCCCCGGTCAAACAGCAGCGTGCTGGGAATGCTGGCAAGAAACACATCCCCCGTGCCCGGCGCGGAGGCCACGCGGGTCATGTATCCCAGTTCCCGCAGGCTGCGCACTGTGGCTTCATTCACGCCGATGGCGGCGGGTGAGGGTAGGCTCAGCGTCACGCCGTCCCGCGCCAGCCGGCCGTAGGTTGTGGCGTCAAACACCAGCATCACCTTGCGGTATTCCGCGTCCCATCCGGTGCGCATCACGAGAATGCCGATGAGCGCCAGTGTACCCACAGCCAGGTACAGCGCGGTAAGCCAGTTCCGTATGCCCCAGTTTCGCGTCATAGAGCTACTCAGGTTTCAGCCCACGGGCCATTATCACAGCTTTGGCGCCGAAGGTGATTCTAACTTCTTCCCCCGGACCCACCAGGTAATGGTGCCCCACGGCAAGTGAAGCGCCTTCCGCGTTGCGGCCTTCGGTGAGGTCAATCAGCATCGCGCGGTCAAAGTTGGCCTCGCGCAGCGGCAGCGCTCCGCCGTCCGCGCCCGCCACCACGAGTTCCACACCGGTGGGCAGCTTCATAAACGCGCCTGCCTCCACCGTGCGCTCAACCCAGGTTGCGCGCCAGTCCACATAGCTGCGCGTGACGATGGGGTCGCCTTCGCTGCCGGGAGGAGGGGACTTCGCCAGCACGATGCCCGCCAGCACCAGCACCAGCAAAACAGACGCGAGCGTAATTCGCGGAAGCAGTTTCATATATTACTCCTCGGGTTTCGGCTGTGTGCCTTCCTCCAGGACGGCCACGCCCTTGGTGTGCGCCTGCACATGCAGCTTGCCGTCCGCCACATAGAAGTCGTCAATGTACAAATCGCCCTGCATGTCGCCAATTTCCAGGCGCGGCGCCAGGCGCACGAACACGCTTTCCAGCAAGTCGCGCCCGATGCTGAGCATCCCCAGGTCAAAGTCGTTCACCCGGAAGGCAATCTCGCGCCGGTCAATAAGCTTGAAGTAGCCGTTCACCCGCAGCTCAAACTCCCGCCCCAGCAGCTCCGTCCTGGCCGTGACCTCAACCAGCGGAAGCTCGTCGCCTTCAGCGTCCTTGAACTTCACCTCAAGATCACTGACGCCGAAACGGCCGGCGCGTTCCGCCCAGGCCGCCGCCAGGTCTTCCGGCCGTATAGCGAAGGACACCGCGGCGTAGTCCACTTCCTTCAGCACCGGGTTCTTGCGGGTCACCAGGTTGAGAATGTCAAAGGACAGGCGCTCGGCCTCAAACTCCACGTTCTCCACCCGGATGCCCGAGATGGATGCTTCGGGCGAGGAAAGGTGGATGGAATCCACTTCTCCGTTCAGTGTGTCCATTATGTCGCCGGGCTCGATCGTCACCACCGAGCTGGGAGGCAGCATGAACTTGCGCCGGAGCGCATCCGCCAGCTCCGTGTGCATAGTCTGCAGCAGCAGGTAATAGCCCCCCGCTGCGAGGAGCAACACGACAACGATCAGCGTGAAGACAAACTGGACAAGCCGGCGGAGGCAACCCACTCAGTTGACCTCCACCCGCCAGTTCACGATATCCGCCTCGTCCGGCGGATCCACTGCCACATTCTCTTGCCCCTGCGGCTCATATTGGTACTCGGCTTCGTCGGCCTCGAATCCGACAGTCTCTTTCACCACTATAGGTTTCAATAGGTAGTCATACACAATGCCCTGGTTATCTGGGTTAGTGTAGATATCAATGCCCGTATCAAACACCATGAAGTCCACCAGGAAATCGTCCGGAATCGCGCCGTTCAGGTCGGTGAACAACACTGGATCCAGCCGCACGGAAAAGGAGTTGCGGCCAATGGTTATCCCCTGATCCCAGTTAACTGTGTTGATATTCTCCGGTAACTCGTCCGTCCAGTGGGAAATGACGCCTTCAAGTGTGCCCGCAGCCGTACCGCGCAATAGCGCAACCGAGTTGCCGTCAATGCCATCGTACGAATTGGCTACCGCCAGATCCTGGTTGCCGTCTCCGTTGAAATCAACGCTGACGCCGGCCCAGGGGTGCCTTCCGACCGTCACGCGCTGCGCTGTGACAAAGCCGCCGTCTTCGTTTTGCAGCATTAGCCGCACCTGATTACCCTGCTCGGCGTCCGCGCTCTCTACTACCACGATATCAAGCGCGGTGTCATCGTTATAGTGGCCGATTATCGCGTCGGTGGGGCTGGCGCCGACCTTCAGCAGCTCCGGTGCGCCATACCCGCCGCTGCCATCGCTGAGGACGATCATTATCGTGTTCCCGGGGTCGGCGTTCATGGTGGAAGTGACCACGAAATCGTCCGCTTCGTCACCGTTAAGGTCGCCCACCGCGAGGCCCAGCGGAGCCGGATCCGTGTCAAACGAGTAAGCCTCGGTGAAGGTGCCGTCGCCGTTGCCCGCCAGCAGCATCAGGCTGTTGCCCCCGTCGCCGTTGAAGCTGTTCACCACCGCCAGGTCAACATGCTCATCGCCGTTGATGTCGGCGGTCTTGATAGTCGTGGGATTGACCCCCACCAGCGTGAAAACGGGGTCGCCCAATCCCGCTTCCTCCTTGGGAATAACGGCTATGCAGTTGCCCTCATCGCTGTCGGTGAAGAGCGCGACCGCAATATCATCCACTCCGTCGCCGGTGAAGTCTGCCACCGCCAGCCCGTAAGGCTGCGCCGGTAATGGAAGCGTCGTGGCTGCGTTGAAGGTTCCGTCGCCCTTGCCGCGCAGAAAGGACAGCGAGTTGCCTTCCTCGGTATCGGCATGGTTGCTGACCACGATATCCACGTTCTCGTCCGCGTCCAGCATGAACGGCGCGAGGGCGATCGGCTCGTCGCCGGCGGCATACTCCGTGTGGCTGCCAAAGGTCCCGTTCAGGCCTCCCAACAGGACGCTTATGTTGTCCGATAAGGAGTTGGCGGTCACCAGATCCAGTAACTCATCGCCGTTCAGGTCAACTGCGACGATGGCCTTCGGGCCCGTCCCCACCGTGTTGAACGCCGCGGATTCGGCCTTGGAAAGAGTGGTTACTACTCTCTCGCCGGCCTCGTTAATGTGCATCATTATGTAGCGCTCCCAGTTCTTGCCGCGCTCATCGCCGGAGACCTCCCAGTTAGGGCGAGCCTGATCCGTAGTGCTGGGGCTGTTGGTGAAGTTGAAAACCATGAAATAATAGAACTGGTCCGTGAACTCGCCTTGGGTATAGAAGGTGAGAATTATTTCAATGGGCTCGGCTGTAGAGGGAGCGCCAGCCGTCTTGTCCCTTGCGCAGGTCGCAATCAAGCAGCATGCAGCTGCCGCTACCGCTAGTAAGCTGAAGTATCTCACGACCTAGATTATAGCAGCGAGCACATATCCGTCGGCCCGAGGCTGCTACTCAAACTCAATCAGTTCTTGGTCCAAGGCGACCGTGTCGCCGGGCTTGACCTTCAGAGCTTTCACCACGCCGTCCACGGTGGAGGTGATCTCGTTCTCCATTTTCATCGCTTCCAGGACGGCGACCACATTCCCCAGCTCCACCTTGTCGCCCGGCTTAACGTACAGCTCCAGTATCTTCCCGGGCATGGGCGCTGGGATGGATTTCAGCGCGCTGGGTCCTGCTCCTTCCTTGGCGAACTTCGCAAGGAGGTGTTCAAGCTGCTCTTGCTGGGGGGTCTTGATCTGCACTTCGTAGCTCTGATATCCCAGGTTGACTTCGGCCAACCGCCCGCGCACGCGCGAGTACTCGTAGAAGCCGATGCGGTTGCTGATACCCATGGTGATGGACGTGGGCTTCAGCTCCACCACCTCGGTAGACACCTCTTCGCCGTCCACCGTAAGAATGAAAATGCCTTCATGCTCCGAGTCGGGCTCAATCACGATGTTGTAGGGCTTGCCCTGCACGACACTGACGAACTTCATCGGTTGCTCCTTGCGCGCGTTACCCAGGCGTCCGGCCTGGCGGACTGGGGAGCGGCAGCTTGGGTGTCAGGGTGGGCGCGCTCGCGTGCGAGATAAGCTATCAGCGCGGAGGCGATTGCCACATCGCGCATGTCTTCTTCCGCGCCCTTTCCCGTGATGAACTCCTTGATCTTCTCCGGCGTGAAGTTGCGGTCAACAAAACTGGTGGAGAACTTGCCGGAAACGAAATCGGGGTGCGACATCACGTAGATATGGAACGGTATAGTCGTCTTAACGCCGGTGATGATGAACTCGCGCAGCGCCCGCTGCATCTTGCGGATGGCGGTTAGGCGGTCGGAGCCGTAGGTTATCAGTTTGCCCACCAGCGAGTCGTAGTGCATCGGTATGGTGTAGCCCTCATAGGCGGACGAATCCAGCCTCACGCCATTGCCCATCGGCGGGATGTACCGGTTGATTCTCCCCAGCGCCGGCAGGAAGTCGCGCAGCGGATCCTCCGCATTGATGCGCGTCTCAATGGAGTGGCCGCGCACCACAATGTCCTTCTGCTTGAAGGACTGCTTCCTGCCCTCGGCCACCAGTATCTGCTCGCGCACGAGGTCGGTTCCCGTCACCTGTTCGGTTACCGGGTGCTCCACCTGCAGGCGCGTGTTCATCTCAATGAAATAAAACTCGCCGCTGCGGTCCATCAGGAACTCCACAGTCCCCGCGCCCGCATAGTTGCCGCTTTTGGCGACCTTCACTGCCGCTTCGCCGAGCGAGTGGCGCATCTCCTCGGTCACCACCGCGCTGGGCGCTTCCTCAAGGAGCTTCTGGTGCCGCCGCTGGATGGAGCACTCGCGCTCGCCGAAGTGCACGATATTGCCGTGGGTGTCGCCCATTATCTGCACTTCAATGTGGCGCGGCTCCTCAATGTACTTCTCCAGAAACACCTTGTCGCTGGCGAACGCGCCCATGCTCTCGCTCTGCGCAGAGTGGAAAGCCCTGGCGAAGTCGTCCTTGTCGCGGACCACTCGCATCCCGCGGCCGCCGCCGCCCGCAGCAGCCTTGATGATGACCGGGAGCTTTATTTCGTCCAGCGCCTTCAGCCCGTCCTCCATCTTGGAGACAGGCTTCAGTGTGCCCGGCACCCCGCGCACGCCCGCCTTTTCGGCCATATTCTTGGCGATAAGTTTGTCGCCGAAATCATGGATGCATTTGGAGGTCGGCCCCACGAAGATGATGTTTTCGTCCTCCAGCGCCTTGGCGAAATCGGCGTTTTCGGCCAGGAAGCCGTAGCCCGGATGAACCGCGTCAATGTGGTTGCGCTTGCAGATGTCCACAATGAGCGGGATGTTGAGATAGGTTTCCTGCGGAGTATTGCCCGGCAGCCGGTAGCTGCTGCGCGCTTGCACAATGTGCAGCGCGTTCCGGTCGGCGTCAGAATACAGCGCATCGGGTTCGATGCTCATCTCGCGGCAGGTGCGGATGACGCGCAGCGCGATTTCGCCCCGGTTGGCGACGAGCAGCCGTTTGATCCTTCTAGGTTTTGGCATCGGTGATGTCCTCAGCGAGTGAGCGCATAATCATAGCGCATACCGCGTCCGCCGCGGCGTAAGTGTCCAGTTCCCGGCTCTCCACCTTGGCGGCCAGTTCGCGCAGCGATGCTTTGTGTCGCGCGTCTTCCAGCATGTAGCCTTTGATGCGGCTTTCCACCAGGAAGCGGATTTCATTGGCAAGCTGGCGTCGCCGCTTGTCCGCCACTAGCCCGTGCTCAGTGAGAAATGATAGGTGCTCGGAGAAGTACCCGAGAATTTCGCACACGCCGGTGTCGTCCACCGCGCTCATGGTTAGAACTGGCGGCACCCACTGCAGCCTGCCGTCCACCATCCCCAGCAGCGACTTGATCTCGGTCGCCAGTCCGTCGGCGCCCGGCCGGTCGGCCTTGTTCACTGCGTAGATGTCCGCGACTTCCATAACTCCGGCCTTCATTGTCTGGACGCCGTCGCCGCTCTCCGGCGAGAGGATAAGCACTACCGTGTCCGCGATGTCCACGATATCAAAGCCCGTCTGCCCCATGCCTACGGTTTCAATGATCACGGTGTCCACCCCGAACGTTTCCAGCACCCGCACGATGTTGGCGGTGGCCGCCGACAGACCGCCGAGCGAGCCGCGGCTGCCCAGGCTGCGGATGTACACTTGCGGGTCGTTCTGCACCCCCACCATGCGCACGCGGTCGCCCAAGATCGCGCCGCCGGAGAAAGGAGAGGTGGGATCTACCGCCACCACGCCCACGCGCTGGTCTTGCGCCCGCAGCTCTTGCACCAGCCGGTTCGCCACCGTGCTTTTGCCCACGCCGGGGCTGCCGGTGATGCCCAGGCGCGGTTTCTTCTCGTAGTAAGGCGTCAGGGCGGGAATGAACTGCGGGGCGAAGGACGGGTCGTCCTCCAGCGCGCTCATCGCTTTGGCCACTGCGCGGATGTCGCGTTCGCGAATGCGGTTGACGAGCGCCTGATGGTCGGTGAGATCAATCACGCTTGGCCGCCGCTGGATTCCCGGTGGGTTTCCTCTTGCTGCTGGCGCTCATGCTCCAGCACGAGGTCGCGCGGGCCGTAGGCGAATACGCGGTTGCTGGATAGCTCGGAGACGAAGACGAAACCTTCCGGGCTGGTGCATACGTAGGTCGGGACGCGCAGTTCCGGGTGCTCCAGCCGGTAAAGCGGCTCAAACTTGGCGGAGAACGCCCACACGCCGGGGCTGGGGTCGTACAGGTCCGAGACGTAAATGACGTCGTCGTCCTTCGCTACCGCGATGTCAACCGGCTCGCCGAACTTCATTGCGCGGCCCAGCCCGCTCCCCTCCACCGAGTCCAGATAGCCGCCCTTGTCGGTGTAAATCTGGATGCGGACATTGTTGTGGTCAACCACCAGCACCTTGTCCCGGTAGAACGCAATGCCATTGGGATAGTCAAACTGGTTCGTCCCTGAACCGCTCTGTATCCACTCAAACTTGCGGCGCGCCTGCTGCTCCGGGTTGGGCACGGCGTACACCTGCGAGAGGTAGGCACGCAGGTTCTGGTTGAAACTCTTGCCGTTGCCGAAGACGAATCGCTCCTGCTCCAGATCGTATACTTGAAAGCCGCTGTTCATGAAGTCGGTCACCGCCGCCCAGCCCCTTTTCTCGTCAATGTCCACAAAACCGGGAAGCAGCGCGGCGAGATCGTATTTACGGACGTACTTGCCCTCCGGCGTGAAGCGTATCAGCTCCGGCGTCATCATCGCCGCATCGGTGTCGGCGCGTGAATGAAAGGCGTTGAGCACCATTACATCGCCTTGGTATAGCGCCACATCCAGCGCGCGGAAGAACTGGCGGTCGGCGATGGCCTGTACTACGGCGGGATCCATCAACTCGGACTCGGGCGCATCCATATTCTGCGCCAGCTTCGCCTCGGTTACGCCGAAGTAGTCCACGTCCAGCCCGCTGCCGAAGGACCCGAGGTACTTGCCGTAGTAGTCAAAAATCTGCACTCGCGCCAGCTGCTGGTCGCAGACGTACAGCCGGCCGCCCGCCGCCGCCAGGCCGCCGATGCGCTTGAACTCGCCCTCGCCGGCGCCGGGCCCGCCGAACGCGCCGATGAAAGCGAGCCGCGAAGGCGCGTTGGCAGTTTCCATTGGCAGCTTTCCCGACATCAGCTTGGCCTGGTCGGGGCTGACCGGGCACGACGCCAGGCTCGCGGATGCTGCCGCTGTGATGAGTATTAGGAGTAATCGTGTGAATCTCATATCGCTACTCGTCGGCACTGAAGATGTGCCCCATCTTCGTGCGTTTCGTTTCAATGTAGTCTTTGTTCTCCGCCGTGAGCATGTCCTCCACCGGAATGGATATCCGCTCCACGATGCTGATGCCGTAGGCTTCCAGGCCCACCAGTTTCAGCGGGTTGTTGGTCATCACGCGAATCTGCTGCGCTCCGAGATCGCGCAGTATCTGCGCACCCACGCCGTAGTCGCGCTTGTCGGGCGGGAAGCCCAGTTGGACATTAGCCTCCACCGTGTCCAAGCCGTCGTCCTGCAGGTGGTATGCCCGTATCTTGTTGAGCAGGCCGATGCCGCGCCCCTCCTGGCGCAGGTAAACCACGATCCCGCTCCCGGCTTCGGAGATGCGCTGCATTGCGTAGTGCAGCTGCGGGCCGCAGTCGCAGCGCAGGCTGCCGAACACGTCGCCGGTCAGGCACTCGGAATGCACCCGCACCAGCACCGGCTCGTCCGGCTTGATCTCGCCGTACACCAGCGCCACATGGTGCTCGCCGGTAACCGGCACACCGTAGCCGATGACCTTGAAGTCGCCGAAGATGGTCGGCATGCGCGCAATGTCCACGCGCTCCACCAGCGTTTCGTTGCGCAACCGGTAGCGCACTATATCCTGCACGTGTAGTAGCTTGAGCCCGTGCTTCTCGGCGAATTCCTGAAGCTGCGGCAGCCGCGCCATTGAGCCGTCCTCATTCATTATTTCGCAGATAACGGCCGCCGGTTTGAGCCCGGCGAGCCGGCAGAGGTCAACGCTGCCTTCAGTCTGCCCCACGCGCCGCAGCACTCCGCCCTCCACCGCCCGCAGCGGGAACACATGCCCCGGCCGCCGTAGATCTTCCGGCTTCGCACTCTGGTCCGCCAGCACCTGAACGGTTCTCGCGCGGTCGGCGGCGGAGATGCCGGTGGTAGTGCCCACTCTCGCGTCCACGCTCACCGTGAACGCCGTGCCGTGCGCCTCGGTGTTGTCCGGCGTCATCAGCGGCAGGTTCAGCGCCTGCAGCCGCTCCAGGGCCATGGGCACACAGACCAGTCCGCGCCCCTGGGTTGCCATAAAGTTGATGGCTTCGGGCGTGGCCAATTCGGCGGCCATTATCAGGTCGCCTTCGTTCTCGCGGTCATGGTCGTCCATCAGGATGACCATCCGCCCGGCGCGCAACTCGGCGAGCGCCTGCTCCACGTGCCGCGCAAACTCGTTATCGTGTTCCATAACCAAAACGGGCGAGGTCCTCCAGCGTCAACTCGCGCCCCTCGCCCAGATGCGCGAGCGCATAATAGACACTCTTCACAATCAGGTCAACTTCCAAATTTACCCGGTCGCTGGGCTTCAGCGTCCCCAGATTCGTGTCCTCCAGCGTGGCCGGAATCAGGTTCACCGCTAACATTCCGGCCTCCGCCGACCGCACGGTCAGGCTCACCCCGTTCAGCCCCACGCTGGCGCCGGGAAACACCATCGCGGCCAACTCCTCTGGCAGCTCGCACGTAAGCATCCAGTCCCCACTGCCGGCAGCGCCGTTCGCCGTGACCGCTACCGCGCAATCCACGTGCCCCTGCAGGAAGTGGCCGCCGATTTCGTCGCCCGCCTTGAGCGCCGGCTCCAGGTTCACCCGGTCGCTCTTGGCCAGCCCTCCCAGGTTGGTGGCGTCCAGCGTGGCCTGTAGGATGGAGGCGGTAAAACCATCTTGCGTCACCTCCTCGCAGGTCAGGCAAGCGCCGTTCACCGCTACGGAATCGCCGTGCGACAGGGCAGGGGCGGTCTTAGGGCAGCGCACGGTCAGGCGGCTGCCGCTGCGCCCGCGCACAAGCGAAACAGCCTCTCCAACCTCCCGAACCAGCCCGGTGAACATAGGAGGACTATTGTATCAGAGGGTGAAGCTCTGAGCGGAATGATGCTTTCTGCCTTGAAGCAGAGGCCCACATAGAAAGTGTCGGTACCCGCGAGCGACAGCAGTAAATCGCAGAGCGACTGAAAGCACTTACAGCCCTGATCCCTCTTGGATTATTAGGATCAGTATTACCAAAGGCACAAGGAGTACTGCCAGTCCGATCGGTACCCAACACCATATAAGCGCGGTCCTGGCTGAAGTGTATGCACGGGCATAGTCTCCCCGATCTGCTTTCTTGCTGGCTTGTAGAGAGTAGGCTATGGCTGGTATTCCAAAGATCGCTAATGGCAACGCGAATAGCGCAGTAATAAGGGTGACGATAACAGCGAACGACAAGTAGTTGGGAATCCTAATCGGAGGTTTTGACCGGGACGAAGGCGTTGGCTGTTTAGCGACAAGGTCACTTACTTCAGACAGGCCAAGCCCGCAGCGAAGGCAGAAATTAGTCTTTTTCTCGTAACGCGCACCGCATTTTGGACAATACATGTCGTCGTCACCAGCTGCGGCAACTGCCTGATTAAGGCTAAATGCGCGCCAGCAGCTAGGATTTAGATTACACTCTGCTGAAGTGCTATGTCAAGAGAGCGAAAAGAGCGTTCTACAGCCCCTTAATCACCAGCTTCATCGTTGCTTGCACGTCGATCTCGCATAGCACCCCGGACCCCTCAGGTCTCAGTGCGGTCTTGACGCGCTCCACCGCCTCCGCGAAACTGCAATCCAGTTTCTTGGTGAAGTATTAACTCATGTATCTCCCCGCCTCGCCTTACGGCTGAACGTAACCGGGCACGCTGGCCAGGTCGCCGAAGAAGATCTTGCGGTCTTCCTCGCCAGCGATAGCCTCTCCCGCCTTCTGCGCGAGCTGCAAGTGCTTATCGCGTTCACCCTCGTTACTCCCAACCGCATGCGCCCGCGCCAACGCCTCATACGCGAAGGCGATATCGAAGTCCGCGATGCCGTTGGCCTCGCAAATCTCCAGGCACCGCTTTGCGTAATGCAGCGCCGGATCTGCCTTGCCCAAGACCGCGTACACCCGCGAGATGAGCCAGACGCCCCTTGCGTGGTTCACCGGCGTTCCGGCCTGCAGCCAGTGGTAGCACGAGGCGTGCGCCGCGTGCAGCATCTGCTCGTCTTCTTCCGGCGTTCGGTCTGGCTTATCCATCATTGTCCAGACCAGGTTGTTCAGCTCAATGCCGAAGCGCTTGTGCAAACCAAGGTTCCCCGTTTGCTCCTTTTCAGCCATAGACCCCTCCATAAAGTCAGAAACTCCGCGTCCAGTTTACCATTTTCCCACCGGGATTGCCCACTGCTAAATCCCTCAGCCGCCGCCCTGCCAGCCCCGGGTCACCTTGCCGTCATCCTCTACGATGACCGGCACAATCCGCTTGCCCGTGAGTTTCACTATCTCCGGAATGCGCCTGGACTCCACACTGAGGTTGACCTCTATGAACTCCACACCCTTGGAAACATGGTACTCCTTCGCTGCGGCACAATAGGGGCAACCGGTCTTCGTATAGATGATAACCATAGGCGGCGATTTTAGCATAGGGCAAACCCCCCTTCATCCCCAAGACTTATGTGGCTTAACTGTGGTAGAATGGCGGTAAGAAGGACTCCAGTCCAAGAACGAAGTTCCAGCCCAGTCCTCCGCCAAGTGAAGGAACTATCAATGGAGGAACTATGGGCTCAAAAAACCGCGTTGAATGGAGGCCGCCTGCGAAAGCCTCGGACCTTAAGGTCCCCGAACCTTACAAGATTAAGTCCACGGAGCCAATCAGGCTGAATACGCGCGCTCAACGCAAAACGATACTGGAGCGCGCAGCCTACAACCTGTTCAACATCAGCAGCCGGGACATCTACCTGGACTTCCTCACCGATTCGGGCACCGGGGCGATGAGCCACCACCAGTGGGCCGCGCTCACCGAGGGCGACGAATCATACGCCGGCAGTACGTCTTTTGACCTGTTGAAGGCCACCGTGCGCGACCTTTTCGGCTTCCAGTACGTGCTGCCGTCGCACCAGGGGCGCAGCGCCGAGCTGGTGCTGATGAGCCACTTCCTGCCGCGCAAAGGGCTGGTGGTCCCGGGGAACATCCACTTTGACACGACCGGCGCCCACATTGAGTACCGCAGCGGCGTCATCCGCAACTTCCCCGACCCGCGCATCTACGACCTGGACGATCTGACGATGTTTAAGGGGAATGTGGATCTGCCGAAGCTCTCGGCCTTCCTTTCGCGCAACGAAAGCAAGGTTCCGCTGGTCATCGTCACCGCCACCTGTAACAGCGGCGGGGGCCAGCCAGTGTCGCTGGAGAACATAGCGGGCGTCGCGCAGCTTTGCCGCAAGCACCGGATACCCGTATTCGTAGATTCGGCACGGGTGATTGAGAACGCTTATTTCATCAAAACCTACGAGCCGGGGCAATCCCGCAAGTCCATCAAGTCAATCCTGCGCGAATTCATGTCCCACGCGGATGGCATGATAATGAGCGCCAAGAAGGACGGGTTGGTCAACATCGGCGGCTTCATCGGCACCAACAACGAAAACATCTACGATGCGCTGAGGCCCTACACTATCCTGTTTGACGGCTTCGTCACCTATGGCGGGCTTGCCGGGCGTGACCTGGCGGCGATGGCGGTTGGCCTGCGCGAGGCTACCGACCTGGACTACCTGAAGCACCGCGCCAGCCAGGCGGCCTACCTTGCGGTGTCGCTGCGCGAGCAGGGCGTGCGGGTGGTGATGCCGCCCGGCGGGCATGCGGTGTACCTTGACGCGAGGGATTTCTGCCCTCACCTTCGATTGGACAAGTACCCGGGGCATGCGCTGGCCATCGCGCTGTATCTGGAGGCGGGAATCAGAAGCTGCGAGATCGGCACCCTTCTGCGGGGCCGCGACCCGCGCACGCGCAAAGACCGGACCGACGGGATGGACTTGCTGCGGTTGGCTATCCCGCGCCGGGTTTACAGCTACAACCAGCTTGACTACACCATTGAGGCGGTGCTTGCCCTCAAGCGCAAAGCTCACACCATCCGCGGCGTAAAATTCGCCCGGGAAGCCGCATTCCTGCGGCACTTCACAAGTGAGTTCGCTCTGGTATAGTAGAGCTAACATACTCGCACTGGTAATTGCGGAGGCGAAATGGAACCACGCAAGGTGATATTAATCGGCGCCGCCGGGCGCGATTTTCATAACTTCAACACGGTCTTCCGGGACAACCCGGACTACCGGGTGGCGGCTTTCACCGCCACGCAGATTCCTTCGATTGACGACCGCATGTACCCTCCCGAGCTTGCGGGCAAGCTCTATCCAGAGGGCATTAACATTGAGCCGATGGACGAGCTCGAGGAGTTGATTCAGCGGCTGGAAGTGGACGTCTGCTATTTCTCCTACAGCGACATCTCCTACGACAATCTCGGCCAACTGGGATCACGCGTGCAACTGGCAGGCGCTGAGTTTGCCTTCCTGCCGCCGCTGGCGACTATGATCAAGAGCTCCAAGCCGGTCATTTCGGTCGTGGCGGTGCGCACCGGCTGCGGCAAGAGCCAGACCACGCGCTATCTGGCGGCCATTCTCAAGAAGATTGGCCTGCGGGCGGCGGTGGTGCGCCACCCGATGCCCTACGGCAACCTGGTGGAGCAGCGGGTGCAGAAGTTTGAAACCCTGGACGACCTCAAGCAGCATAACTGCACGATAGAGGAAATCGAGGAGTACGAACCCCATATCAATGAGGGCAATATCGTCTTCGCCGGAGTGGACTACGCCGACATCCTGCGCGAGGCCGAGGCCTCCGCCGATGTGGTGCTGTGGGATGGCGGCAACAACGACGCCACCTTTTTCCAGAGCGACCTGATGATAACCGTGACCGACCCGCACCGCGCGGGTGACGAGCTGCGGTACTATCCCAGCGAATTCAACCTGCGCGCGGCCGACGTGATAGTGGTCAACAAGGTGAGCACCGCCGAGCCGAAGAAGGTGGAAACGCTGCTGAGCAACATCAGGAGCCGGAATGCAGCGGCCGAAGTCGTGATGTGCGACTCGCCGGTCAGCGTGCTGGAACCCGAAGCGATTCGGGGAAAGCGGGCGCTGCTGGTGGAAGACGGCCCCACCGTCACTCACGGCGAGATGAACATCGGCGCCGCCTACATCGCCGCCATCCAGTTTGGCGCGGCCAGGATCGTGGATCCCCGGCCCTCCGCGCGCGGCTCCATCGCCGAGGCCTACCGCAAGTACCCGCACCTTACCCAGGTGCTGCCGGCGCTCGGGTATTTCCCCGAGCAGCTAAAGGAGCTGGAAGACACCATCGCGGCGGTTGACTGCGATGTGGTGGTGGTTGGCACTCCGATTGACCTTACGCGCATCGTGAAGATTCCGCAAAAGGCGGTGCGGGTGAAGTACCAACTGGAGGAGAAATCGCCGGGACAACTGGAGAAGGCCGTGCGCAAGGTGGTCGGGGCTTAGGCGCCCGGCGCAATACTTGGACTGCTTAAACGAAGAGGGGTGGCCCCAGGCCACCCCTGCTTCATTCGTCGTGGAACTTACTTCTTGCCGACGACGTCTTTGAGGCTCTTCCCCGCAACGAACTTGGGAACCCTGCGCTGAGGAATGGTGATCTTGGCGCCCGTCTGCGGGTTCACGCCCGTGCGCTTCTTGCGGCTCGCCACTGAGAACGTGCCGAAACCGGTGAGCTGCACCTTGCCGCCCTTCTTCAGGGCGGAAGTGATGACGTCAATGGTTGCGTCAACCGCCGCCTTCGCCTTAGTCTTCTCAATCTTGGCGGTTTTGGCGACCTCGTTTACCAGGTCTGTTTTACCCAAAATCTTGGTCATGGCCTTCCCCTCGTTAATTGAGATAGCCGCATTATATCACAGCGCGTCCGCCTCCGCAAGCCTTTAAGCCAGTCACAATGCGGATTCCCGCAGATTCTCGGTATCGCTATTCCCTAGGGAAGCGCACTCCTGGGTTGCATGTTAGACTCATCCCCTCAATGGAAGCCACGCACGCAACCGGCGCCGAGCAACTTGACCCGCGCGATGTCGCGGGCCGCAGCGTGCTGCTGCACGTATGCTGCGCGCCGGACGCAACCGTGCCGCTGCAGTTGCTCATGCCGTTGGCGAAGAAGGTGGTGGCCTATTTCCACAACCCCAACGTCTACCCGCCGGAGGAATATGCGCGCCGGCTTGGGGCGATGCGCACCGTGGCTTCCGAGTACGGTTGCGAGTTGGTGGAGGGGGATTACGGGGAAGCGCCGAAGTACGCCACGTTGTTCAGCATGTACGCCGCCGAGCCTGAGGGCGGTGAACGCTGCCATCTCTGCTACGCGATGCGGCTGGAATCGTCTGCCCGCATGGCCGCTGACCTCGGCCTGGACTGCTTTGCCACCACTCTCACGATCAGCCCCCATAAGAACCACCGCACCATCAACTCTCTGGGCGAGGCAGCCGCGGGTAGGTGGGGCGTGGGCTATGTCGCGTCCAATTTCAAGAAGCGAGAAGGCTTCAAGGAGAGCGTGAGGCTGGCCAACGAGCTGGGATTGTACCGCCAGAACTACTGCGGCTGCGCCTGGTCACGGCGCGACTAAAGCAACTTGATCTTAGTATCGCCCAGCGCGATGATGTCGCCCGCGCCGGCGGCTTCCGGTTGGTGCGGCGTGAGCTTGCGCCCATTCAGCTCCGTGCCGTTGGTGCTTCCCAAGTCCTCCACCTCAACGCTGTCACCCACGCGCCGGATAACCAGATGCTGTCGGCTCACCTGCCGATCTTCGGGCAACAGGATGATGCCTTCTTTGCGGCCCACCACCAGCTCCGCCTTCAGTTCAAACGACATTCCGCTGTGGGGGCCGGTAACCACCATCGCGCTGGTAGCGGGCTTGCGCACTTCGGCGGACGGCTCCGGCAGTCCTAGCTCGGCGCGCCGCTGCCGCTCATCCATATCCACCTGTTCCATCAAGTAGTCAATGTCTATTTCGCCCTGCTCCTTGCGCACTCGCCGCTCGCGGAACACCACTCGCGTGCTGCCGATGATGAACTCGTCGCCGTCCTGCAGCCGCGCCGTGCGCACCGGCATTCCCCGATGCAGGGGCGGATTGTCTTCGTCCAGCGCCGCGAGCACAAACCCGTCGCTGCCCAGCTGCACCAGCGCGTGCTGCGCCAGCACGTCCGGGTCGTGCCGAATCTGGATGTTGCACTCCTCGCCCCGGCCGATGAGGTTCTCATCCCGCAGGGCGAAGTCCTTGCCCTCCAGCGGCGCAACCATTACCGTCACCCACGCCGCGCGCAGCAGCTTCACCAGCGTGAGCACCACCAGCGTGATGAATGCAATCACCATCAGTATCACGCCGGGCCAGAGCATCCGCGCCAACGCCGAGCCGAGGCCGGGCGAGCGGAAGGTGAAGTCGGTCGTGGCGGTGCGCGACTCCCAGTTCACCATCAGCGTCCCGTCCACAATCGCGCCCTGCCGTTTCTCGGCTGAGTCGTACTCGATTACATACTCGTTGAGTATCTGCTCCAGAATCGTCTGATAGATTTCCTTTAGGTCGTACGCCGTGGGCGAGAGGAAGAACCGCCCGCCAGTGCTGTCAGCTATGTAGCTCAGTCCGTTTACGTCAATCTGGTCGCCCAGGCCCAGAGTGAACACCGAGAAGCTCTCGTTCTGGGCGAGAATCTCGAGGCGGAAGTACTCAACCAGCGTGTCCGGCGTCTCGGTGCTGGCGTTGTCCATCCCGTCGGACAGCACGATTACCGCCCGGCGGTAGCCCTGAGTAAAACGCGTCAGGTTCATTCCCTGGCGCACCGCGTCGTAAAGCCGCGTCTGGCCAAATGCACGCAGATGGTCCAGCGCGTCCGTTACCAACTCCTTGTCAGCAGTGAAATCCTGCACCGTCACCACTGCGTCGGCGAACTTGATGAGCGCAACTTGGTCGTCGCTCTCGAGTTGGTGGATGAACCCCTTCACCGCCTCAATCTCCAGCTCCAGCGGCGTCGGCTCGTCCTGTTGCACCCCATGCAGTGGAATGGAGCGCAGTGCCTGCGGAGGGATATCGCCCTGCATGGAGCCGCTGACGTCAATCACAAAGCAGATGGCCAGCGGCAGGTCAAAGACCTCAGGGTTGGCGAATCTTAGCTCCGGCACCTCCGACCCGTTTTCGGTCAGCGCGAAGTTGGTGATGTCCAGGTTCTTGATAGGCAGGCCACGCGTGTCGGTGACCGAGGCGAACAGCCTCACCAGGGGAAAAGCGCTCAGATCAAACTGCGAAATGCGCAGGTCGCGCTTGATCGGCGCAACCGGTGACTGGGGTGGGGCGGCAGCGGTGGGAATCCCAGCTTGCCCGCTGCCGGGCGGCTGGGCGGCGGGCGGCCCCTGCGGAGGCGGTCCGGGAGCCTGTGCGCTGGCAATGTAGACCAACATACCCACCAGCGCCAGGGCGAAGGGCAGCCGGGAAAGGGCTTTGAGGCAGGTTAGCACCGCTTGTATTCTACCGCAGGATGGCGCGGCCGCATGGTTTCCGGCTTCCGCGATTTGGGAAAAACCTTCCCATTATGGTGGCGAACATCGGCATCCCGCGTTAAACTCTAGTGTAGGTTCCGGGAAGGAGGTCAGGAATCCTTCTCTTTTGCAGCCCGGCGCCGGCCATTGAGGTGAACATGTTTCACCCCTGTATTGTCGGGAAGTCGGGAATGCCCCGGTTGCTGGCTGCAACCTCCCATCGGACTTACCGTATCCCGCTCGTGCGGAGGCCGAGGGCGAAATGGTATGGTTCGCCGGGCACGCAAGTGCTCAGTGTGCCCGAAGCCGAAGTGCCGGGCGGGATACGCACTTCTGGCGGCGGAACTCGGTCTGTCTGACGCCTTCCGATGGGAGGCCATTTCCCCATAACCACGCGCCTTGCCGCCGGGGCTTGACACCCTGCCAGATTTGCCTTTTGCGCGGCAAAATGCTATGATTCGCTCCGCCCCGGTAACGGGGCGTTGTGCTTTAAGCGCTTATTTACGGCGGCCTTAGTGGCCGCCGGTGATGTTTATGAAGCAATTACTCTTGCGATTTCTGGTGCCGGCACTGCTGCTGGCGCTCATTCTGATACTGACTTCAGTAGTGGCGAACTCCCAGTTGGCGGCCGAAGCCGCAGAACCGGCGGCGGCCCCTCCGCCCCCCGCGCTCAGCGAAACCGTGGAAGTGGACCCCGCGATGCATGCCTTCTTCGCCTACTATCTGAACCATGACTGGAAGCTGCCGGTGGAGGACGCCTGCAATCTGGCGACTTGGGTGCTGAAGTACTCCAGCCACTACCAGACCGACCCCATGGTGCAGCTGGCGCGCGTGCTCAAAGAGAGCCGTGGCCGCCATTATCGCAGCCAGTCCAACCATAGCCCGGCCAACGTCGTGCGCGGCGGCTCGCGGGAGATTGGCTTCTCGCAGATAATGCCCTTCTGGGCGGGCAAGCAGGTGCAGGACATCACCATCTCCAAGGACATGCTCTACGATCCGGAAGGCAACATCCGCGCCGGCATAGCGCTATACAAGCGTTACGAAACCGGCGGGAACCCATACTTGCTGGCGCTGGCGCGCTACAACCGCCCCGGCTCCCGCCGCCCCAACAGCTACGCCCGGGGCGTGGACCGCATCTACCAGGACATCAAGCGCGACCACGCGGCATTCGCTGCGCTTCAGCCCGCGGAGTACTTCAAGCGGGTGGCCGTCCTGGCGGACAACCTCGCCATCGCCCGCCCCCTCCCCAAAGAAGTCTACTTCTAGCCTCCCAACCGGTAAACCACTTCCGCGTCCCGGTGCGGCCGCAGCGATACGTCTTTTTAAAAACTGAAAGCGTCCGCCTTGCGTGGAACAATAGCTCTCTTCCTAAGGTCTAACGGGGTGATTAAACCGATTAAGGATGTAAGAGCTTATGTATCTGTGTGATAAACGACCTATCCAGCATGCTGTTGCCGAATATCACCACGAGGGTTGCAACGAAGTATGCCAAGAGGAGGCTAGCGGGTGCATAAACGTTTGTCTTCCCTGTCGTAGGGACTGGGTAAAATGGTGGTCACTTGGAACTGTCGAGTGCCCGGTACCGTGTACTCATGAATCGTATCAAACACATTACGAATACTACTGCAACGAAGACGGCTGCGAGAGTGCTACTGTGCCTGCGCCCTGCTGCATATTTGACGAATATCCAGTCATTAGGCCAGGACCTTGGCAGACATTCGACATCTGCATTCCTTAGAGAAAGGAGTTAGCAACGGTCAGAGAAATATGACTCCTGGAGGAGCAATATGAATGTGTGGAAGCTGTTCTTTTCTTTGCTCGTTATCATAACCGTTCTTGGCGTCGCGACAGCTTCGCTGTTAAGCAATGCCAACGAAGACGAGGATGTGTCAATAATGTTATCCAGTCGAAATAAGCAAATTGAGGCGTGTCGCGCTGCGGCGGTAGTCCTGCTAGAAGGCCTTGAGTCCAACAGAAACGCGCTGGCCAATCCCGAGGAATGGAGGCGTTCGGGCTTCTGTCCACCGAACGTGAAGGCTTTCAAGGATCTGAAATTTGACGACGCACTCGTTCAATTCGAGGAGATGACCTACGAGGAGAGACTGCTGGTGTGGGGATACCCGGCTGACTCCGATCCGGCAGGCACATTGATGATTCGCATGCTTGACATGATCGCTTATGCTCAATATCAGCTTGTTGATAGAACCACGCCTGACCTGCTGTGGATGCAGAACGCGCCGGTATGGCCGGTGGAGGATATTGAGCGTCGGCTTGCTATGCTGATTAGCCCGGTGACCGGCAAACTGATTGAGGTTGATTGCGAAGAGTTCTCGGCGGGTAATGCATATGTGCGCGTCGTTACTGAAGATGAAGTGAAAGAACTCGTCCAACTCGACCCGTCGGTTGACGAGTGGTGGAATTACGCAACGCTTGCCTTTGGCAAGAACGACCCGAAGGATATCCGTGTGACCCTTACGGGGAAAGAAGTCAAAGTGGGGCCCTACGCTTTGCCCGGCAAGCACAGACCTTATCTTGTTTACGTTCGCCTTTACGGTGAGAACGGCGTCCTCATAGAAGGCTTGTTCTAAAACTAACGCGCTGAGAGGACCTACAGCCGGTAGGTGACCTCCGCGTCCCGGTGCAGCCGCACCGCCACTGCCGCCAGCTTGACGCCCGATTGAGCCGCCACGCCTGCCAATTGCTCCGCCACCCAGCGCGCTAAATTCTCCGCTGTGGGATTCTGCTGCTGGAACGCTGTCAGGTCGTTCAAGTACTGGTGGTCCAACTGCGCCACCGCCTCGGTAAGCGCCGCCCGCAGCGCGCGTTCATCCGCCAGGTAGCCGGTCTCATTCAGCTTCTCCCCGGCGAAGGTGGCGGAAATGAACAGCGTGCGGCCATGCTGCTTGCTGTCCTCCGGCTTCGCGCCCACGATGCGCAGCGCGCACTCCGCCGCCGCGCTGACTGTAATTTCGTATTGCGCCAAGTCTCCCCCCCTACAGCTTAGATGACGCCGGTGATGGGCGCTTCCGGCGGCAGCGCCGCCAGCTGCACCGTCTTTGATTCTTCAGTGACGTTGCCGTTCTCCACCACCGACACAGTTAGCTTGACCGTGCCGTCCACCGGTTTGGCTCGCACAATGTCCAGCAGGCTCCCGTAATCCGCAACCGGTTTATCATCCGCTGCAGTGATGATGTACAGCTTGTATGTACTCTGCGCGCGGTTACTCACCGGCGGCAGCAGCCCGGCCGCGGCGGCTGGCGAGTCCTTGTATACCGCTGAGACCAGGAGGCCCTTTTTCACCGGCAATCGATACCAGGCGACGCGGGGGTCCACCTCCACGCCCAGCCATGGGCGCAGCACCCGCCCGTACTTGATGAGATCGCCCATTATGTCCTTGGCGGTGTTTATGGGGATGGCCAGGCCGATGCCCTCGCTGCCACCGCTCTGGCTCAGGATGACCGAGGTGATCCCGACTACCTCTCCCGTCGCATTCAGTAGCGGGCCGCCGGAGTTACCGGGGTTGATGGCCGCGTCGGTCTGAATAACATCGGGGATCGTGCGCTGGTCGGCGGCGCGGATGGTACGCTCATTGGAGGAGACCACGCCAAAAGTGACCGTGCGGTCAAAGCCGTAGGGGTTGCCGATGGCGATGACCCAGTCACCTATGCGCAGGCTGCCGCTGTCGCCCAGCTTCGCAATTGGCAGCTTCTCTGCGCCGGGGTCGATCTTTATAAGCGCAAGATCTGTACTTATGTCTGAGCCGACAACCGACGCACTGAACTCCTTGTCGTTAGCCAGGACGACCGTAATCGTATCTGCACCAAGCACGACATGGGCATTGGTGAGGATGTACCCGTCCGGGTCAACCACAAAGCCGCTCCCCACACCTTCCTGCACTGCGGGTCGGAGCCCCAAATCAAAGCCGCGCTTCTGCGTCGTGATGTACACCACCGCCGGCCCTGCCTGGTCAAACACGCGGGTGACGAAGTTGGTGTCCAGCGCGCCTGCGAGCGTCACGGCATTCAACCCCGTGCCGTTCGGCAGCGCCGGCTGCTGCTGCGCCTCACTGGCGCGGCCGCCCGACTCCTGCGCGTACAGCACCGAGGCCACGCCGCCTCCCAGGAAGAAGCCGACGAGCAGAACCAGCACGATTACTTGAAAGCTGACCCATTTGTTTCTTGACATGTTTCTCTCCAGTATCAGATTGCGCTATCCCGCCGGGATGCGCCCGGCCCACGGGTTCGCCGCCGGCGGGAACATCCCCCGCTCGGTTAGCCGGCCCGCGTTGAACAGCAAGTAGCTGTCCCAGCCGTAGAAGAATATGTACCGCGACCGGGCCAGCGCCGCCGGCGAGTTGCCGTGGTAGACACTGATGAACTGCCCCGGCCGCTGCGGATTAACGAAGGTTGCCAGGATGCTGTCCTCCGGCGACATGAACACGCGCCGCTGGAATGAGAACGACTTCTCGTTGGTGGTAAGCGTGCCCGCCGGAATAAGCCCGCCGAGCTGATCCCACGCGCGGTTCACTCCCGAGCCACCCAGGATGAAGAGCGAATGCCCCTCTGCCACCTCAGCCGTGAACTGGCTGTCGGGCAGGAGCGTTAGCCCCCGCCCCGCAGACTCGATAACGTCAACCAGTTTCAACAGCTCGGTGGACATCTCATCGGCACCCGAAGGATAGACGACAACCGCGCCCTCTTCGTTCAGCACCGCGTTAAGGCAAGGCTCCAGCGCCACCGCAGGCACCCGCCGCATGGTGTTCCACTCGGGATCTAGCGAGAAAACACCGTCCGCCGCCTTCTTGCCGTCATTGTCGGCCTTCTCCGAGCCCACCGTCACCCAGGCCTCTCCGAGGCTCATCGCCACGTGGCCTTCCGCGTTGGTTGCGCCCTTCTCGTCTGTGGCCCGGAAGTCTAGCAACAGGTTCCAATAGGGTTCTTGCTGGACGAGCCGCGCGATGTAGGAGGGTGGGGTTTCCTGCATGGTCTCCATGTCCACCCGGAAATCCGGCACGCCTGAGCGGTCCAGCCATTGGGTGAACATCTCGCCCAGGTCCGTTCCCGCCTGCTGCTCAAACGCCCGGCGGAAGTCGTCCCAGGTGGCAAAGCCCGCACCGTGCTCGGCAATCACCTGGCGCAAACCCGCGAAGAAAGCCTTGTCGCCGATGAGCCGCCGGAGGTGGTGGAAGAACATGGCGCCCTTCTCATAGCCCACCACACCGTCCGCCTCCGTTTCCTTGCCCCGGAACTCGCGCAGTGGATAGGCCTGGTCCGGCGGCGCATTCACGCTGAACTTGACGCTCGCGTGCTTGCGCCACTGCCGCGCTTCCTCGTCCTGGCCGTGCGACTCCAGCCAGTAGTAGTTCGCCATGTAGGTGGTGATGGCCTCGCACCAATTGCCCTGGTCTGCGTCAAAGAATACGTAATTGCCCCACCAGTTGTGCATCAGCTCGTGGGCGACGCCGGACGGCTCGGTGACATCATAGCCGCCGCCGCGCACCATCTTCACCACCGCATCGCCCAGCAGCGTGTAGCCCGGCATCCCATAACCGGTTTGGAAGAAGTTCTCGACAATATCAAAGCGATTATAGGGAAAGTCTCCCAGAATGCCGGTGTAGAATCGCAGATATTTCTCGGTTGCGTCCAGAAACTTGTCCGCCAGCGCCGCATCTTCGGCAAACAGGTAGGTAGACAGCGTCACGCCTTCGGCCCGCCGTGTTTTCACCACAAACTTGTTGCCCGCCAGGGTGAAGCCGTCCTGCGGCACCCGGCTGCGCCACACCGACACATCCGTTCCGTCCTTGGCTTCGCGGCTCACCAGGTCGCCCTGCGTGACCAGGGCGATGGGCTCTGGCACGCTTAGCGTGAACGAGAAGGTCGGCAGCGCGCCATCCTCTACTGGATACCAGCCGCTGCCCGCGTCCAGGTAGATGCCCTCCTCGCTGATAACGCCGCTAGTGGTGCCACCGCGCACGTGCGCCAACGTGGCCTCTTCCTGTGGTGGGTCGTAGATGACGCCGCCGTAGGCGATGGTGAGCCCCACCGCGGTCTTGGGCACTTCCGCCTCGTACAGCGCCAGATGCTCCGGCAGGTCTTCATCTTCAGCTGGCTTGAAGGCGAGGTCCTTGCCGTGGTCATCCTTCAGCGAATCGACCTTCACGTCTTTGCCCAGCGCAAAGCGCAGCGTCCGTTTTGCGCCCGGCTTGAGCGTAATCGTATCCGTGGCGGAGATGGTGTGTTCCGCTGGATTGAAGCTGGCCGCCAGCTGGTGGTGCTTGATCAGCGCTTCGGACTGCGCGCTCTTGGCAAACTCCGTTTCGGCGTAGGCGCTTCCCGCGCACGCGAGCATCATCGCTGCCACTATCAGCAGGCCAGTAAACCGGTTAGCCATTCAATCTCTCCTCCGTTGGCATCACTTTATTATGAAGAAAGCGCCCTGGCCGGGCGTGAAGTACTTGGCAAACACGCGCTGGACATCCGCCAGCGTGACGCCTTCCAGAGCACGGTCAAAGCTCTCGTCGTCCATCCCGTACAACTCAGCCTTAGCGGCGAAAAACGCCTGGTTCTTGCGGGTGATGCGCCGCATGGAGCGACGCCCGAGATAGCTGTTAATCTGCCGCTCCAGCGCCTCCTTGCTGAATGTGGCGGGATCTATCGCGCCCAGCGTTTGCACGATCAGCTCTTTGGCCTGTGGCACGTTCTCCGCGCCGGTGCCCATGTACAGAGTGAACCACCCGGCCGGGCCGAAGCTGTCAAAGCCCGCGCCGATGGAGTAGGCCAGCCCGTGCTCCTCGCGGATAACGAACGCGGCCTTGTCGCTGATGAGCCCGCCAAGCAGCTGCACCGCCGCCTCGTCCGTCGGGTCGTACCCGTCAAAGGTGAAGGCGAAGTAGATGGCCGCCTGTGGCGATCCTTCGCCACCTTCAAATCCCTCTAACGGCTGCAACGACGGCATCGGCGCTTCCACCGCCGGTCCGGCTGGCAGGCCGCCGAACAGCTTCCTCAACGCGGCCTCGGCTTCACCTGCCGGCGCGGATGTGACGACGCTCAGAATCATGTTTCCGCCCGCTGCATACTTGCGGGCGAAGGCGGTAAGGTCATCCACGCTGACGCGCTGCGACTCCGGCATCATGCCCTCAACCGGCTTCGCCAGCGGATGGTCGCCGAACATCGCCGTCTGCATCAGCTGTCCGGCCCGTGCCCGCGGGCTTCCGGCCTTCATTCCCTGCACCATCGCCAGCGACTGCTTGGCTTCCGCCAACGCGTCTTCAGTGAGCTTGGGATCATTCAGTAAGCGCGCCAGCAGCGTGAGGTTATCCCGCCAGTGCGCATCCAGCCCCTCCAGCTTGATGAAGCTGTAGCGGTTGGACAGGTAGATGTCGTCCATCGGGATGAAGGGATTGTCCACGAAGTCGGCGCTCAGCCCCAGCCGCGACATCTCCTCGTTAAACGCGTCTTCGGTAATGCCGGCCGGCCCCTGCGACAGCACCCGTTGCCAGAGTTCGGTGATACCGCACTGGCCCGCCGGCTCGGCGAAACTGCGGTTGCGGAACAGCACCGCGCCGCCGAAGACCTCGCTGCGCGGATCCGAGCGCAGAAGAACGGTCAGCCCATTGTCCAGCGTGAACCGCTTGGCGGTCATGCCGCCGCGCCGACTGCCAACTGCATCGGGGTAGGGCAGGGCAATCATGGTGATGAGCCCGCTGCCGCCCAGTAGCTTCATTCCTTCTTGCTGTACGTCCTCGGCCGTTACCTTTGATATCTCCTCGTCAAAGTCGCGCGCCAGGGCCCACTTGCCCTGGGCGATGAGGTAGGACTTGAACATCCCGTAGTACAGGAAATTGTCGTATTGTTTCAGCTCATCGGCGATGAGCTCCTGGCGCTTGCGCGCCAGCCAGTCGGCGTCCGGCGGCAGCGCCACCGCGTCGGCCAGTAGCTGCGGCAGTTTGCCCGCGAGCTTCCGCGCATCTTTCTCATTCTCCGCCATGAAGCTGCCGGTAACATAGCCGCCCTCCAGGTATGATTCCTCGTCGAGCGTAATATCTACCTTCGCGCCTGCCGCGGCTTCCAGGCCCGCTTCCAGCCGCTCTTCCAGCAGCGGTAGCAGCAGCATCCGCGTGATGTACCTGTTGGGTTGAGAACGCGTGTAGCTGGTTTCTAGCTTCGTCGTGCCGGGCTGTCCTGCGCCCGTGGGCGAGTGATATGCTATCGTCCAGTCCGACGGGCCGCTAGCCAGCATGGCGAACGGTGATTTCGCCCGCTCCAGCGGAATCGCGAACCGCACGCTCGGCTGCACGCCCTCGAAGTAGTTCACCCGCAGCCCGTAGCTCGGCGGCGTCAACTGCGCCGTTACCGCTGGGACTTCCTGCGGCGCTGCGCCGCCATACTGCTGCTGCACCAGATTCAGCATCTGCTTCGGCTGGAAGTCGCCGATGAGCAGCAGCGTGGTGCTGTTGGGCGCGTAGTGATGGTGGTAGTAGTCCACGACCTTCTCGCGGGTGATTGAGGCAATCACCGACTTCGGTCCCAGTGTCGTCATCTCGTAGGGCGTGCCGGCCCACAGCAGCCGGTCCCAGGCATCGCCCACCGCCTCGCCCGAATCGGACAGCCCCTGGTTGATCTCCTCAATGACGATGCCGCGCTCCTTTTCCAGTTTCTCCGGCGGAAGCGTGGAGTGCAGAATCATATCCGCCTGCACGGCAAACGCTTCGGGGAAAGTGCGCGACGGCGCTAGCATCATGAATGCGGTGAAGTCCTTGCGGGTGAAAGCGTTGTTGTAGGCGCCCAGCTGATCAGTGCGCGCATACAACTCCTCTTGTGTCAGCGACTCGGTGCCGTTGAACAGCATGTGCTCCAGGAAATGCGTGACGCCGTTAATGTCCGGCGTCTCGTGGCGCACGCCTGCGTCAACCACTGCGTACGATACCGCCATCTCCGCCCGGCTATCAGGAATCATGATGACCTTCAACCCGTTGGGCAGCGTGGTCTCGAATGTCTGAGGCAGCGCATATGCTGCGAGGCTGAAGGCAATGGCAACGAGTGCGAACACAAGGCCGGCAAGGGCCCGATGGATGTTCGGCATATGGTTCTCCTGGCAGGCGATGAGCAGATTGTAGCAGAGCCTAACCCCCGCTCCTTAAATGCTACGCCCGCACGAGTGAGGATACCCGCGCGGGCGTAATATTCTTTCGCCGTCCGTCCAGTTGAAGGGACAGCTAAGAAGTGGCCCGTTAAGCCTTCTCGACCTCCTGGTAGGTCTTCGCCACTATTTTAGCACTTTGCCGCAGGCCGTCAAGCTCCTCTTTGGTGAACTTCATGTCGGCATAGCCTTCTATGCCGCTGTGGCCCACGATGGTGGGGAGGCTGATGCAAGTCATCTCGTTGATTCCATACGCGCCCATGGGCACGGAGGACACGGGCAGGATGCGCTTCTGGTCAAACGCGATGGCGCGGATGACTTCGGCAATGGCCACGCCAACCGCCCAGGACGCGCCGCCCTTCAGGCGGATCATCTCCGCGCCGGTCTTGCGCGTTTTCTGGTAGACCTCCTCCAGCTGCTTCACGTTCACGCCCGTCAGGTTCTTAAACTGGATGCCCGCGTAAGAGGCATTGCTCCAGATGGGAACCATCGAGTCGCCGTGCTCGCCGCAGAGGAACGCGGTCACGTCCCGCGGCTCCCAGTTGAAGTGCTCGGCGAGATAGCTGCGGAAGCGCACTGAGTCCACTACGTTGCCCAGCCCGATGACCCGCGTGTGGTGGAAGCCGCTACGGATGTAGGCGCGCAGAGTGAGCACATCCACCGGGTTGGAAACGATGAAGATGATGCAGTCGCGGTTGACGCGCTTGATGGTCTCAATCGCGCTGTCAATGATGCCGACGTTGATCTTGATGAGATCAAGGCGCGACTGGTCGGGCTTGCGGCGGCTGCCCGCCGGAATGATGACCACGTCGCAGCCCGCGCAGGCTTCGGCGCTGGCGCTGGTCAGCACGTCGATGCGCCCGATGACGCTGGTGCACTGCAGCAGGTCCTCGCGCTCGCCCTTCAGCAGGTCTTCCATGATGTCAATCAGCACTAGCTGGCGGCACAGCCGTTCGGTGAGCAAGTGGAACGCCGCCGAGACGCCTACGCGTCCCGCGCCGCCGATAATGGCAATACGCATAAGTCCCTCCTATAGCGTTGCGAAATACACTTTTCGGGCCAATGCTCCTGCGGCCCAACTTACCGTTTATCGTCAATCCCGCACAGCCGCAGCGTTACTGCCGCGCCCGTGCTAGAAATCAGTCTTGCCCGAGAAGTTGAAGTCCCGGATCTTGACCATCGGCACCACTGCGCCGCCGCCGAAGAACGACGAGTTGAACCGCTGCTCGCGGGTCATCCCCTCGTTGTTCGCCAGCCCCGCCAGGATGTTCTGCGTGTACCGGAAGTTCTTCAACCCCCGCGTGATTCTACCACCCTCAATCAGGAAGGTGCCGTCGCGCGTCATGCCCGTGATGACCGTTTCCAGCGGGTTCACCACATTGGAGTAGTGGAACCGGCTCACCAGCACTCCCCGGTCAACGGACGCGATGAGCTCCTCCTTGGTCTTGTCCCCACCGGTCAGCACGAGGTTGACGGGCAGCGGCTCCTCCCACCCGACATAGTGCCCGGTAGATTTCACGTTTTCCTTCGCCGCGGTTTTCCACGAGTGCGCATAGCCTTTGGCGACCCCGTTTTCAATAAGCGCGAGCTTCTGTTTCGGCACGCCCTCAAAGTCAAACGGTAGGCCCATTGTGCGCGGGTCGCCGGCGTCGTCATAGATGGTGACCGTGTCGCCGGTGATTTTCTGGCCCATCTTGCCCGTGAGGAAGCTTTCTTTGTCGTGCACCATCTTGGCCGAAAAGCCCAGCCAGGAAAGGAACATCATCATCGTGGCGACCGCCTCCTCCTCCAGAATGACGGTGTACTTGCCCACACCGGCCTCGCCGGACGGATTGCGGCTGGCTTCGGCCTTCTCCATCGCGCGGCGGGCCGTGCCCATGATGTCCATCGCGCTGAAGTCACGCTGCGTGTCCTCGTAGTATCCGCTGCTATCGGAGCCCGTGTAGAGGATGGTGAACTTGCCCTGGGTGGTGTTGCACACCGCCTTCACACCGTGCGAGTTGACCACTCCCAGCGTCACCACCGTGTTGCTCAGCGTGCCGGCGGCCTGGTAATTGCTGCCGGCAAGATCAAACGCCTGCTTGAGCGGTTTCGCCCGGCCTTCGGGGGTGAGCACCGCGGTGTTTTCAAAGAAGTCTATCTTGATGGGATACGCAAACTGCCCTTCGGGCAGCCCCGCCCAATCGTCATCCTCGGGGCTGAATTGCGCGAGGGTGTAGGCGTCTTCCACCGCCTTGGCCAGCCCTGCGGGTGTGACCAGGTTGCTGTTCACCTTGGCGACCCGTTTGCCCACCGCCGCCCGCACCGTCACCGAAGCGTTGCGCTCAAAGTTGTTCTGGTGAATCTGGTTATTGGCGAAGCGCGTGAGCGCGGAGTCCATCGCATGGATGCATATTTCGGTTTCGTCGGCGCGGCTGGCCTTCACCGCTTTGGCGGACATGTCAATCACCTCTGCCGCCAGCTTCTGCGCCTTCTCGTTCGTCAGGTAGAAATCCTTGTCAGCCATTGATATCTCCTTTAGCCCCGGATGCCGATTTGCACGTCGCGGAAACGCGATGGTGCCACCCCGTGGGCCACATGCGCGGTCTGCGATGGCTGGCCCTTGCCGCAATTGGGCGTGCCCCAGATCACCCATTCCTCGGGGCCGCATACGCGGTCCAGGCTGCCCCAGAACTTGGGCGTAATGCCGGTGTAGTTGGGATTCTTCACCATATCGCCGAGCTTCCCATCCACGATCTCCCAGCCGATCTCGGTGCCGAACTGGAAGTTAAGCCGCCGGTCGTCAATGCTCCAGCTGCGGTTGGTGGACATGAACACGCCGTCCTTGGTGTCGGCGATAAGCTCGTCCAGCGAGCCGCTGCCCGGCTCCAGGTTGATGTTGGTCATGCGGATGATGGGGATGCGGTTCCAGCCGTCGGCGCGGTTGGTGCCGTTCGAGCGGGTGTCGCCCGCGACATGCGCCGTCTCGCGGTTGGTCAAGTAGTTCAGGAAGACACCGTCCTTGATGATATCCACCCGCTGCGACTTCACGCCGTCGTCGTCGTAGCCGAAGCTGCCCAGCCCGCCTTTTAGCGTGGCGTCGGCGGTGACGTGCATGATATCGCTGCCGTACTTGAAGTTGCCCTTCTTCTCCAGGGTCGCGAAGCTCATCCCCGCATAGGCCGCCTCGCTGCCCAGCACGCGGTCAAGCTCAATCGGGTGGCCGATGCTCTCGTGTACCTGCAGCGCGAGCTGCGGGCCGTCCAGTATCAGCGTGGTCGTCTTGCTGGGGCATTCCTTCGCGCTTATAAGCTGCACCGCCTCGGTTGCGATACGCTCGGCGTTGCCCGTCAGGTCGAACGCGCGCATTACTTCATAGCCGGCGGTGTTGTACTGCCCGCGGAAGGAGTTCGGGTAGCTGCGCCGCTGCAGTTCCTTCTCGCCCACGGCCACCGCTTCAATCCCGCCGCCGCTCTCAACGATGATTTGCTCGATGTCGCTGCCCCCGGTGTTCACGAACCACTGGTGCTCGCGGAAGCAGTTGAAGAACGAGCTGGCGTTGGTGACGCCGTTCACCCGCCGCATAATCTCGTTGGTTTCGAGCAACAGCTTCAGCTTCTCCTCAATGCCCACGGCGAATGGGTCTTCAAGATGCGGCGTGATCCACTTATCCACATGCGGCGGCTCATCCACCAGCCGCACGTCCTCGCGCTTGAGCAGAGCGGAGGCTTCGGCGATCTCCACCGCGAGCTTGGTCGCCCGCGCAACCTCGTCCGCACTCAAGTTGCGCGAGGCGGCGAAGCCCCAGCATCCCTTGTGCAGGACGCGCACGCCCAGCCCGCTGTCGGTGTTGCGCTCAAGTTCCTCAACCTTGCCGTTCTTCACGGAGATGCCCTCCTGGGCGCGCTCGATGATGCGGATGTCCCCGTACTGGACGCCGGACGCCTGCGCAGCGTTGAGGAAACTGTCGGTTAGTTCTTTCATGAATGCCTCCTGGCAGTCGGCGGAAGCGAGTATGACCCCCGGCCGAAGCAATCCGTCGGCCATTATAGCGCGTTGCGTACCGCGGTGAAAAGTGTATCTATCTCCAAGCGCCCGATTTCACACGCGGATTAGGCTGGTGAACTGCTATTCAGCCCAATAGAACTCACCCGGCGTGCGGCGGAAGCGCGGTTCGCGGCTTTCTTCCAT
>CAZKNJ010000004.1:0-68044 GCA_964554185.1 uncultured Planctomycetales bacterium
ACCTCGTGAAGGATTTCCCGAAAGGTTGCGGCCATTTGGTAGTATTTGGCGGGCGGTTTTGCTAGAATACGGCCTCTGAGGCGCGCCTGTCCGGGGATTGGGACAGGCGTCCGCCCTTCACGGTCTTAGCGGGACGCACACTATGCCAGGAGCGGCGCACACGGTTGACCCGGGAGCGGCGGCGCTTGCCGCCTACCTGCCCATCGCGATTTACCTTGCGGTGCTGGTAGGCTTCGCCGCGCTGCTCATCATCCTGTCGCACCTCATCGTGCCGCGCAGCGTGCCGCGCTCGGAGCGGTGGACCCAGCCCTACGAGTGCGGCCTGAAAAGCGAGGGCCTGCCGCTGGCGCGCTACCCGGTGAAGTACTACCTTGCCGCCATCATCTTTGTCATCTTCGACCTGGAGGCGGTGTTCTTCTACCCCTGGGCGGTGAGCCTGGGCACGTTCAAGGACGCGGGGTATGGCCCCTTCTGGTTCATGGAGATGCTGGTGTTCGTGGTCATCCTGCTGGTGGGGTATGTTTACCTGCTGGCGAAGGGCGTGTTCAACTGGTCGGAGGAGCCGAAGTGATTCCTCCGCCAAGCGCGCCCAATGCCGATGTTCCCGCGCCGTTCTCCCAGAGCGGCTATATGCTCACGACGCTCAACAAGGTCATCGGCTGGTTCCAGTCGTATTCGGTGTGGCCGCTGACATCGGGGCTCGCGTGCTGCGCGATTGAGATGATGAGCGCGTCCATGAGCCGCTTCGACATCTCGCGCTTCGGCTCGGAAGTGTTCCGCGCCAGCCCGCGCCAGGCCGACCTGCTCATCGTCTCCGGGCGCATGAGCTGGAAAATGGCGCCGGTGGTGCGCGAGCTGTACGACCAGATGCCGTTTCCCAAGTGGGTCATCAGCATGGGCGCCTGCGCGTCCTGCGGCGGAGTGTTCCGCACTTACTCCATCGTCCACGGCGTGGACCATATCTTCCCGGTTGACCTGTACATTCCCGGCTGCCCGCCGCGCCCGGAGGCGCTGCTGGATGCGCTGGTGAAGCTGCAAAAGAAAGTGCGCACTGGCAGCTATGTGTCGCCTACGGTGCTGGAGGGGCGGCGGTGAGCGACGGGCTGCTCAACCGGTTCAAGGCCGCGCTGGGCGGGCTGGCCGAACGCACTTACGCCGACGCCGCCGGCGAGCCGGTGGCGTTGGTGCCGCCCGCGAAGCTGCGCGAGGCCGCGCGGAAGCTGCGCACCGACCCGGAACTGCAATGCGATTACCTGTCGTTCGTGAGCGCGCAAGACCTGACGCCGCGCGACCCGCGCTTTGATGGCGTTTACCAGTTCTACTCCACGAGCAAGCACCACTGGATGCGGCTGCGCGTTCCGGTGGCGGAGGATGCGGCGCTGCCGTCGCTGGCGGACATCTACCGCACGGCGGACTGGCACGAGCGCGAGACCTACGACCTGTTCGGCATCGGCTACGACGAGCACCCCGACCTGCGGCGCATTCTGCTCACGGACAACTGGCACGGCCATCCGCTACGCAAGGAATACGACGCGCGGCTGGAGCCGGTGTGGCCGCTGGGCACGGACGTGCTGCAGAACCTCGCCGAAGAGGGGATGGCGGGGCACGAGAGCTGGGAGGAAGATCCGGCGCAGCGCATAGTGCTGAACCTCGGCCCGCAGCATCCCGCGACCCACGGCGTGATGCGGCTGGCGGTGGAGCTGGACGGCGAAAATATCGTGAATGCGGTGCCGCACATCGGCTACCTGCACACCGGCATTGAGAAGCTCTCGGAAGTCCACAACTGGACGCAGAACATCACGCACTACCCGCGCATGGACTACCTCTCGCCGATGAACAACGAGCTGGCCTACTGCCTGGCGGTGGAGAAGCTGCTCGGCGTGGAGCTGCCCAAGCGGGCGCAGTACATCCGCGTGATGATGAGCGAACTGACACGCATCATCTCGCACATCGTGTGGCTGGGGACGCATGCGCTGGACCTCGGCGCGCTCAGCCCGGTGCTGTACTGCTTCACCGAGCGCGAAAAGATAATTGACCTCTACGAAATGATCGGCGGCCAGCGCATGATGACCTCCTACATGCGCATCGGCGGGCTGGCGGCGGATATGCCGGCGGAGTTCCCTGCGGCGGTGATGGCCTGGGCGAACGAGTTTCCCAAGCAGCTGGCGATGTACCACGGGCTGCTGACCAACAACCCCATCTGGCGCAACCGCACCATGGGCGTGGGGGTGATGGACCGCGAGACCTCCATCAACTACGGGCTCTCCGGGCCGCTCACCCGCGCGGTGGGGGTTGACTGGGACCTGCGCCGTGACAACCCGTACACGAGCTTTGAGGAGTTTGAGTTTGACGTGCCGGTGGAGACCGCGGGGGACGTGTTCGCGCGTTATCTCGTCCGGATGGAAGAGATGCGCCAGTCGCACCGCATCGTGCTGCAGGCGCTGGACAAGATCGCGCAGACCGAGCCGGGCGACTACATCATTGACGACTACAAGAAGGCGCCGGTGCCGCGCGACGGCATCAACCAGTCCATTGAAGAGCTGATACACCATTTCATGTACTGGACGGACGGCATTCCGGTGCCGGCGGGCGAAGCCTATGGCTACATTGAAGCGAGCAAGGGCGAACTGGGCTTCTTCGTCGTCAGCGACGGCGGACCCAAGCCCCAGCGGGTGAAGATTCGCGGGCCCTCGTTCGTGAACCTGGGCGCGCTGCCCGACATGGTCAAGGGACATCTCATCGCCGACGTCATTGCGGTCATCGGCAGCATTGACATCGTGCTGGGGGAGGTGGACCGCTGATGGACGAGCTGCGCCTGAACCAGGAGCTGGAGAAGTGGGTGAAGGAGCGGCTGCCGCGTTATCCCACCAAGCGCAGCCTGCTGGTGCCCACGCTGCTGGAGGCGCAGAAGTACCACGGCCACATCAGCCCGTCGCTGGCGGAGGCCATCGGCGCGCTGCTGGACACGACACCACGGGACGTGCTGTCGGTGGCGAGCTTCTATACGCTGGTGCACAAGCATCCGGTGGGCAAGCACGTGATCCAGCTTTGCCACAACGTCTCGTGCTTCCTGAACGGCTGCGACGACATCGCCGCCTATATAGAGGAAAAGCTGGGCGTCAAGGCGGGCGGAACCACCGAAGACGGGAAGTTCACCTTCATCACCGTTGAGTGCTTGGCCGCCTGCGGCAGCGGGCCGGTGATGCTGGTGGGCGAGAAGCTGTACGAAAACCTCACGCCGGAAGCAGTTGACCGGGCGCTGGCGGAGGCCAACTGATATGCTGGAGCAGACCAAAGTCGTGATGCGGCTGGACGGGGTGCCCGACCACCACCGGCTGGACGTGTACGAGGCCAACGGCGGCTACGCGGCTCTGCGCAAGGCGGTTAAGGAGATGAAGCCGGCGGAGGTCATTGACGAAGTGAAGGCGAGCGGCTTGCTGGGCAAGGGCGGCGCGGGCTTCCCGGCGGGGCTGAAGTGGAGCTTCGTGCCCAAGGACCACCCCGGCCCGAAGTACCTGGCGTGCAACGCCGACGAAGGCGAACCGGGCACTTTCAAAGACCGCTGGATACTGGAGCACAATCCCCACCAGATGATTGAGGGCTGCATCATCGCGGCCTACGCGGTGGGCATCAGCCACATATACGTGTACTGCCGCGGCGAGTTCTACCAGGGCAAGGAGATGATCCGCCGGGCGGCGGAGGAAGCCTACGCCAAGGGATACCTGGGCCAGAACATCCTGGGCAGCGGGTTCAGCACCGAGCTCACCGTGCATACCGGCGCGGGCTCGTACGAGTGCGGCGAGGAGACGGCGCTGCTGACCTCGCTGGAGGGCGGGCGCGGTCATCCGAAGATGAAGCCGCCGTTCCCCGCGAGCGAGGGCGCCTGGCGCAAGCCGACGGTCATTAATAATGTGGAAACGCTGGCGACGGTGCCGGAGATTATCAACCGCGGCGCGGCCTGGCACGCCGGCCTCGGCACCGAAAAGAGCAAGGGCATCAAGATGGTGTGCATCTCCGGCCACGTGGAGAAGCCCGGCAACTACGAAGTGGAGCTGGGCGTGCCCACGCTGGCGATAATCAACGACCTTGCCGGCGGAATGAAGGGCGGGCGCGCGCTGAAGGGGTTTTTCCCCGGAGGCAGCAGCACGCCAGTGCTGCCCGCAGCGAAAGCCGATGTGGGCTACGACTACGAGAGCGTCGCGGCGGCGGGCTCCATGCTCGGCTCCGGCGCACTCATCGTGTTTGACGATAAGACCGACGTGGTGCGGATGGCCGAGGTTATCACGCGCTTCTACACGTGGGAGTCCTGCGGGAAGTGCACACCTTGCCGCGAGGGGACGCGGTGGATGCTGCAAATCTATGAGCGCATTCTCAAAGGCGGAGGGCGGCTGGAGGACGTGGACCTGCTGCTCTCCATCTGCGACCACCTGGAGTTCAAATCCTTCTGCCCGTTCGGGGACGCAGCGGTAGGCGTGGTGCGCTCGACCATCAACCTGTACCGGGATGAATACGAGGATTACATCCGCAACCACAAGGTTTACAAGCGGAAGTTCATGCCGGTGAAACACTGACGAATGGACGGTAACGGCAACAACATGGTGACGCTGACTATCAACGGGATGGAGGTCACTGTGCGCGCGGGCACGCTGCTGACGGACGCGGCGGAACAGGCGGGGTTCAAGATCCCGCAGTTCTGCGCGCACCGCTGGCTGGAGCCGCTGGGCGCCTGCCGCATGTGCCTGGTGCGCATTGAGAAGATGCCCAAGCTCCAGACCGCCTGCTCCACCGTGGCGCAAAACGGTATGGTCGTCACCACCGAAAGCGACGAGATCAAGGCCGCGCGGGAGGCCATGCTGGAGTTCCACCTATTGAACCACCCGCTGGAATGTCCCGTGTGCGACCGCGGCGGCGAATGCGACTTGCAGGACCTCACGGAGCTGCACGGCTGCACCACCAGCCGGTACGTGGAAGACAAAATGGTGCGCCCGGACGCGATGCTGACGCCGTACCTGCACATGAACTATAAGCGCTGCATCCTGTGCAAGCGCTGCGTGCGCTACTGCGAGGAGATCACCGGCAGCAACCTGCTGAAAGTCAACGAGCGCGGCGCGTGGTCGCACATCTCCAACTTTGGAGGCGGCGCAAAGGACTATTTCTCGGGCAACACGATTGAAATCTGCCCGGTAGGCGCGATTACCAGCGAGGTGTTCCGCTTCCGCGGGCGCGCGTGGGAACTTACGAAGACGCGCACGGTATGCAACCAGTGCTCGGTGGGCTGCGCGGTGGAGATGCACACGCGGCTGGGCGAACTGATGCGGGTGGTGCCGGCGCCTCATTCCGAGGTGAACGACGGGCACATCTGCGACCGGGGGAGATTTGCCTACGGGTACGCCAACAATCTGCCCTTCAAGCAGCCGTTGAAGGGCAAAAGCGGCGAACGCCGCGAGGTCTCGTGGGAAGAAGCCGAGAGGACGGCGGCGGAGATGATTCACCAGGTCAGCGAGAAACACGGCGCGAACGCGCTCGGCCTCATCGCGGGAAGCGGTCTCACCAATGAGGACTACGTGGCGTTCCGTCTTATCGCGCATTCTCATCTGGGCACCGAGAACTTCTTCATCGGCGAAGGGCTGATCGACGTTAGCGCCAATCCGCTGGTGCTGCTCCATTCGCTGTTCTTCGACAGCGCCTCAATTAGCGAGATACTCCAGTCAGACCTCATCCTTGCAGTCGGCTGCGACCTGGTCGAAGAAGTGCCGGTCCTGGCTCTGCGCATCAAGCAGGCTCTCAAGAATACGAGCCAGAAGCTGATCGGGCTGTGCGCGCACGAGCCCCGCGGATACTGGGACCCCCAGGAACATTACTGCTACGAGGCTGGCAACTTCCTGGCCGCCGCGGACGAGATCATCCGGGCCATCGATTCCGGAGAGACCGGCGGGCAGTGGGGCGGACTGGTGGAGAGCTTGCAGAAAGCTCGCACGGTAGCGATCGTTTACGGGCAAGACCTGCTGCGGCACCGCTATGCTGACAGGTGTCTGCTGGCGCTGCTCAAGATCAAACAGGCAATGTACCGGTGGCGCGAGGCCGGCGGTATCGAGCGGGGGCACATCTCGCTCAATCCGTCACTTCGCAGCGCGAACGCCACGGGCGCGCTCGTCATGAATAATCTAGAATTCCTGGTGAACGATGAGGCGAAGCTCCCAGCCCGACCTCATGCCACGATGCGCGGGCTGCTTGAGAAGGCCGTCGCAGGTGAGATCAAGCTGCTCTACCTAAACGGCATCAATCCGCTGATGACGTTTGTGGATCGCTCGCTGGTGGAGCGGGCGCTGGAGGCGGTGGACTTTCTCATCGTGCAGGATGTGCTGCCGAACGAGACAACCGAACGCGCCGACCTTGTACTTCCGGTATCGCCGTGGCCGTGCCGTGAGGGCACGTACATCAATTTCGGCTGGCGACTGCAGAAACTCCACGCATCCGACCTGGTGAGCAACCTGCCCACCGACCTTGAGGTCTGGAACCGTCTGCTGATAAAGCTGGGCAAGGGATCGCATTCCATCAGTCCAGCGAGGATATTCGATGAGATTGCGCGGCTGGTACCGGCGATTTCGCACCTGACCTTTGACACCATCCCTGAAGCCGGCTCAGTTCTGGGTTTCCAGCTGGATGATGAAGGGGCGCGGAGAGTCGCCGAGGAGGTTGCGAAGGTACAGCTCGATTTAACGCGCTATAAGCGACCGGAAGACTATCCCCTGGTGCTGGTGCAGAAGCTCTACCTCTTCCGCAACTCGCCGCGCATGCGCTATTCGCCCAAGATGGACGCGGCAACACCCGAAGCGGTGGCGCTGATGAACCCCGAAGACCTTTCGGCCCTGGGGCTGGCGGACGGGGCGAAGGCCGTGATCGAATCGCGCCACGGCTCCATTGAGCTTGCGCTGGAGGGCGCGGCGTGGGTGCAGCGCGGCAGCGTGATAATCAACAACTACTTGCCGGAAGCGCCCACCAACTGGCTGGTTTCGGTGGACGATGAGATAACCTTTGTGCGGGTGAGGGCGGCGCAATGACCCTGATGGAAATCATCTGGATGGTCGCGAAGATACTGATTGTCTTCGTCGTGCTGCTGCTCGCGATGGCGTACCTCACGCTGATTGAGCGCCGCTTCCTCGCATGGTTCCAGTGGCGGCTGGGGCCCAACCGTGCCGGCCCGCTGGGGCTGATTCAGCCCATCTGCGACGGCGTGAAGTTGCTCTTCAAGCAGGAGATTATCCCCGCGCGAGCCGACAAGATTGTGTACATGCTGGCGCCGGCCATCTCGCTAATCGCCGCCTTCGCCATCGTCTCGGTCGTGCCCTTCACCGAGCACTTCTTCATCTCCGACATCAACGTCGCCGTGCTGTTTGTGCTGGCCATTTCGTCGGTGGGCACTTTCGGCATCATCCTCGCCGGCTGGAGCAGCGGCAGCAAGTACCCCTTCCTCGGCGGGCTGCGCTCCTGCGCCCAGATGATTAGCTACGAGCTGGCACTGGGCTTCGCCGTGGTGGGCGTAGTCCTGATGGCGGGGTCATTCTCGCTACGCGACATCGTAATGGGGCAGGCGGGCGTATGGTACATCCTCCCGCAGATAATCGGGTTCGCCGTGTTCCTGGTCGCGGGGCTGGCGGAGACCAACCGCTCGCCCTTTGACATGCCGGAGTGCGAAAGCGAACTGGTGGCGGGCTACCATACCGAGTACTCGTCAATGAAATTCGCGATGTTCTTCCTCGGCGAATACGTGGCGATAATCAACATCGGCTTGATGACCACCGTGCTGTTCCTCGGCGGATGGCACGGGTATCCGATATTCGGGCCGCAGCTCATCGGGCTGTCCGGCCTGTTCTGGTTCATGCTGAAGACTTTTGTGGTGATATTCGTGTTCATCTGGGTGCGGGCGACGCTGCCGCGCTTCCGCTACGACCAGGTAATGCGGTTCGGGTGGACGGTGCTGCTGCCGCTGGCGCTGCTGAACATCATCGTCACCGCGGCGGTGAGGGCGTTCGTGTAATCATGAAACCGACACTGGGACAGAAGCTGAACCTGCTGGCGGTGATCCAGGGGATGTACATCACCTCGGTGCAGTTCATCACGAACCGCCTGCTGGGGCGTGTGGCCACAATCAGCTACCCGGAGAAGAAGGTCAAGCTCAAGGAGCGTTTCCGCGGGCTGCACCGGCTGGAGCGCTACGAGTCCGGCCCCCACAAGGGGCTGGAGAAATGCATCGGCTGCGCGCTGTGCGCCGCGGCCTGCCCAGCGGACGTGATAACCGTGGTGGCGGGCGAAAACGACCCGGCCAATCCCCGCAGCCCCGGCGAGAGGCACGCGGTGGTTTACGATATGGACATCCTGCGGTGCATCTTCTGCGGAATGTGTGTGGAGGCGTGCCCCACGGGCGCCATTGTAATGAAACACGACTACGAGCTGGTGGAGGACGAGCGCGGCGGGCCGCAGGGCGGCCGCAACAAATTCCTCTACCGGCAGGAAGACCTGCTGGATCGGGAGTTTTACTGGTGAGCGTGATCGAACTCATTGTGTTCTGGGCGGCGGTGGCTCTCGCGCTGATCGGCGCGGTGGGTATGGTCAGCGCGCGCAATCCCGTGCACTCCGCCTTGTTCCTGATACTCAACTTCTTCGCGCTCGCCGTCATCTACCTGCTGCTTTCGGCGCCGGTAATCGCCGCGCTGGAAATCCTGGTTTACGCTGGCGCCATAATGGTGCTGTTCGTATTCGTCATCTTCTTCTTCGTCAGCCCGGGGCAGCGCTTCACGCTTTCGTATTCGCTGCCGCTGCAAAACACGCTGGCGGGGCTTCTGGTGATGGTGCTCATCGCAATCATCCTCGCCGGGCTGTTCTTCGGCGGAGTGTTCTCGCCGGCGGAGCATCCGCAGTCCGCCGCCGTGATGGAAACCACGCTCACCAGCCCCCAGGAACTGGGGCGCGCGTTGTTCTCGCGCTATTTGCTACCCTTTGAGCTGACCTCGCTCTTGCTGCTCGCAGCGATGCTGGGCGCAGTGGTATTGGCGCGGCGCGGCGGCAACGGCAACGGGCCGGGAGGTGGCGAATAGTGGAGCAGATCGTCGCCTACAGCCTGGTCTTATCCGGCATGCTGTTCACCTTCGGGGTGCTGGCGGTATTGGTGCGCCGCAACCCGCTGGTGATGTTCATGGGTATTGAGCTGATGCTCAACGCGGCGAACCTGGCGTTTGTCGCATTCTCGCGCCATCTCAACCAGCTTGACGGCCAAGTGGTGGCGTTGGTGGTAATGGCGGTGGCCGCGGCGGAAGTCGCGGTCGGGCTGGCGATAATCGTGGCGGTGTACCGCCGGCGGCGCGATGTTGACGTGGACGAGGTGAACCGACTCAGGGGTTAGCGCAACATGAACCTGATCTACCTGGCAATTGTGTTCCCGCTGCTCGGAGTGCTGATTAACGGCTTCTTCGGGCGCAGGATGCCGCGCAAAGCCGTGGGCACGATTGCCAGCCTAGCCATCTTCGGCTCCTTCCTCGTCAGCCTGACGGCGTTCATTCAGTACATGGGAGCCTCCGCCGGCGCGTACGGCGCGGTGGAGGTCAAGGTCCTGCCCTGGCTCAAGCTGGGCGCGCTGGAGATTAACTACGGCTTCCTGGTCGACTCGGTATCGCTGGTTATGGCGCTGGCGGTCTCCCTTGTCTCGTTCCTAATTCACGTTTATTCCACCGGCTACATGGCCGAGGACGACGGCTACCCGCGCTACTTCACCTACCTGAACCTGTTCGTCGCGATGATGATGACGCTGGTGTTGGCCGACAACCTGGTGCTGCTGTTCATCGGCTGGGAAGGCGTCGGCCTGTGCTCGTACCTGCTCATCGGTTTCTGGTACAAGAACCGTGCGCCCTACGAAGCGGGCTTCAAGGCCTTTGTGGTCAACCGCATCGGCGACTTCGGATTCCTCATTGCCACGTTCCTCACGTTCTGGGCGTTCCATTCGGTCAATTTCGTGCGGCTGCGCGATGAGATTCCCGGAACGCTGGCGGGCGGCGCAGTGCCACCAATGCTGGTGACCATCATCGCGCTGTTCTTCTTTATGGGAGCGGTGGGGAAGAGCGCGCAATTCCCGCTGTACGTGTGGCTGCCCGACGCGATGGAAGGCCCCACGCCGGTCAGCGCGTTGATTCACGCGGCGACGATGGTTACCGCCGGCGTGTATTTGGTCACACGGCTCAACTTCCTCTTCGTCAACACCGCGACCGCGATGCTGGTGGTGGCGTTCATCGGCGCGTTCACCGCGATATTCGCCGCCAGCATCGGCCTGGTGCAAAACGACATCAAGCGCGTGCTGGCTTATTCCACGGTTTCGCAGCTGGGCTACATGTTCCTCGCAGCGGGGCTGGGCGCGTACTGGATTGCGATATTCCACCTGTTCACCCACGCGTTCTTCAAGGCGCTGCTGTTCCTCGCCAGCGGCTCGGTTATTCACGGGATGCACGGCGAGCAGGACATGCGCAAGATGGGCGGCCTGGCGAAATACCTGCCGCACACCTACTGGCACTTCCTCATCGGCGCGATGGCCATCTCCGGCATTCCGCTGCTGGCCGGATTCTTCAGCAAGGACCAGATTCTGTTCGCCGCTTTCACCGCGCGGCCGGAGCTAATGCCGCAGGCGGGGATGATTCTGTGGGTGGTGGGCGTCATCACCGCGCTGTTCACCTCCTTCTACATGTTCCGGCAGATCTACCTGGTGTTTCTCACGGCGCCGCGCTTTGATGAGCACAAGTTGCATCCGCACGAAGCCCCGCCTTCAATGCTCATCCCCAACTGGATACTGGCGGGCGGCGCTGTCCTCGCGGGGTATCTGGGGCTGCCGGCGCTCATGCGCCTGCCCAACCTGATGCAGCCCTTCCTCAACCGCGCGATACTGGGGACGGAGCATCTGGCGCACGCGGCGGAGCACGCGCACGAGCTGGGGCTGGAGGCAATCGGCACCAGCGTTTCGGTAGTGGTGGCGTTCGCCGGGCTGGGATTGGCGTTCTACCTGTACCGCTCGCACTTCGGCCTTACCGAGCAGCTTAAGAAGACCTTCGCCGCGCCCTACCGGGTGCTGCTCAACAAATACTATGTGGACGAGTTATACGAGGCCGCCGTCATCGCGCCCGGTCGGGCGCTGAGCCGCCAGTTCTCCCAGGTGGTTGACCTTGGGCTGATTGACGGGACGGTGAACCTCGTCGCGTTTGTCATCGGCGCGCTGGGGCAGCTCGCGCGGCCGATGCAGACGGGTTTCATCCGCAACTACGCCTGGTACATGGGCGTGGGGGCGATTCTGGTGATCATTCTCTTGTGGCTGAAGTAACGGAGACATAATGGAGGAACTCGCGAACGCGCCGCTTCTGAGCATCATCATCCTGCTGCCGCTCGCGGGCGCGCTGCTGCTGATGCTCGTGCCGCCGGACCGCACGCGGTACATCAAGTGGTTCGCGTTTTGGACCTCCATCGCGGCGTTCGCCATTTCGCTGCTGCTGCTGGTGGGCAACCGCGACTTCTCGGAGTTCTCGCACGAGGAGTTCTACGGCTGGCTGCCGCAGATCGGCGTCAACTACCATCTCGGGGTTGACGGCCTGTCGATGTGGCTCATTCTGCTCACAGCCCTGCTGGTGCCCGTCTCCATCCTCTCGTCCTTTAGCGCCATCAAGAACCGCGAGAAGGAATACTACATTCTCCTGCTGATAATGGGCACGGCGCTGACGGGCACCTTCGCCGCGCTGGATCTCATCCTGTTCTTCTTCTTCTGGGAAGGCGTGCTCATCCCGATGTACCTGCTCATCGGCATCTGGGGCAGCGGCCGGCGGGTTTACGCGGCGACCAAGTTCGTCCTGTATACCGTCGTCGGCAGCTTCTTCATGCTGCTGGCCATCATCGGGCTGTATGTGTACTCCGGCGAGGTGGGGCGGGCGAGCTTCGACTTCCTGCAACTGCGCAATGCCGTCCTGCCGCCGGAGATGCAAACCTGGCTGTTCCTGGCGTTTGCGCTGGCGTTCGCCATCAAGGTTCCGCTGTTCCCGTTCCACACCTGGCTGGCGGACGCTCACACGGAAGCTCCGACGGCGGGCTCCGTGCTGCTGGCCGGCGTGCTGCTGAAGATGGGGGGCTACGGCTTCATCCGCTTCTGCCTGACGCTGTTCCCGGACGCGGCGGTGAACTTCGCACCACTCATGATGGGGCTGGCGGTGGTCAGCATCATCTACGGCGCGATCGTCTGCGCCGCCCAGACCGACCTGAAACGTCTAATCGCCATCTCTTCAGTGGCGCATATGGGCTTTGTGGTGCTGGGCATCTTTGCTCTGTCAGGCAATCCCATCGGCCAGGTGGGCGCGACCATCCAGATGATCAGCCACGGCTTGTCCACCGGCGCGCTGTTCCTCCTGGTCGGCGTCATCTACGAGCGGCGGCACACCCGCGAGCTGGCCGAATACGGCGGGCTGGCGGCGGTGATGCCGCGGTACTACAACGTATTCATGATAGTGATGCTCGCGAGCGTCGGCCTGCCGGCGCTGAACGGCTTCGTGGGCGAGTTCCTCATATTGATGGGCGCGATGGCGGTGGACTGGCTCTTCGCTGGGCTCGGCACCTTCGGCGTCGTTTTGGCGGCAATCTACTTGCTGCTGATGATGAAGAAGATGTTCCACGGCGAGTGCACCAACCCCAAGAACCTGGGGCTGCCGGACTTGAACCTGCGGGAGTATGTGTATCTCATCCCGCTGGTAGTGCTGATGTTCGCCATCGGGCTGTATCCGAAGCCGTACCTTGACGTCATCACGCCGGCAGCCGACCGCGTGGTGCGCGGCATCCGGGAGTTTCTGCCGGAGCAACTGCGGGCCGACCGCTCGGGCGAGAAGGCCGCAGCCATTCTGGCTGAACTGGGCGTGGCGGCGAAGCCGGAGGGAGGTGAGCGCTGATGCAGCCCTTTACGGTGAATCTGGGCAACCTGCTGGCGCTGCTTCCCATCTGGATTCTCATCATCGCCGCCCTGCTGCTCATACTGCTGGACGTAGTCGCGCCGCGGGCGAACCGGCTGCAGGCCGGTTTCGGGCTGGCATCGGTGGCCGCAGCCGCGCTCGCACTCATCCTGCTCTTCCCGTTCAAGCCGGTGCGGCTGGTCAGCGGCGCGCTGCTCTATGACGGCTTCGGGGCCACGGTGGGCGTGGCTGTGCTGCTAGTGCTCGCACTCACGCTGGTGTTCTCACCCCATTACATGCAGAAGATGGGGCTACGCGGCCTGGAATACTACCCGCTGCTGTTCATCTCATCCGTGGGGATGATGCTGCTGCCGCTCTGCCGGGACCTGCTGAGCATCATCGTCAGCATTGAGCTTCTCTCTATCCCGCTGTATGTGCTGGCGGGCTACAACCGGCGGCTGGAAACCAGCAAGGAAGCCGGGTTCAAGTACTTCATTCTCGGCGCCTTCGCCAGCGCGTTCATGATCTACGGCGCGGCGTTCATCTACGGGACCACGGGTACGCTCTGGCTGAGCTCCATCTCCGAAGCCCTGCCGTTCCCCGAGAATAGGCTGCTGCTGCTGCTGGGCCTGGGCCTGCTGCTGGTGGGCTTTGCCTTCAAGGCGGCTATCGCGCCCTTCCAATGGTGGGTGCCCGATGTGTATGAGGGCAGCCCCAGCCCGGTGACCGGCTTTATGGCGGCCGGAGTAAAGCTGGCCATCTTCGCGGTTTTCCTGCGGCTGCTGATTGACGGGTTCATGCCGCTAGCCAACGACTGGCGGATTGCGCTTTCAGTGCTGGCGGTCACCGGGATGATTCTGGGCAACTTGCTGGCGTTGCACCAGATGAGCCTTAAGCGCCTGCTGGCGTACTCGTCCATCACCCACGCGGGCTACCTGGTGCTTGGCCTGGTTGCGGCCAACCGCGAGGCAGTCTCGGCGACGCTTTTCTACCTCATTGCTTATGCCGCGACCATCGTGGGCGTGATGGCGCTCATCTCCGGTTGGGCGCGGGAGGACCAGGACGACGTTTACATGTCCGACCTGCGGGGGATGGCTGCCAGCCAGCCGCTGGCGGCGCTGCTGGTGACCATCTTCATGCTCTCGCTCATCGGCTTCCCGCTGACCGCCGGCTTCATCGGCAAGCTGATGCTCTTCTACGCGGTGTACAAGGCGGGCTTCATCGCGCTGCTGGTAATCGCGGTGATCAACACGATGGTCTCGGTGTACTACTACCTGCGCGTTATCCAGGCCATGTATTTGGTGGCAGACGAGGAAAGGGCGGCGGACGGCGCACGCCAGCCGGTGGCGCTCGCTCCGGTCTATGCTCTGGTAGGCGGAGTATCGGTTTTGATCGTCCTTTTCCTCGGTATTGTGCCCCGGTGGCTGCTGACCTTGTTGAACTTCTACCGTTTTGGCGGCTAGGCGGGATTCGGGGCTGGGAAATATGACAGCCGCTTGATGCTTGACATGCGAATCCCTGTTTGCTAGACTCTTTACCTGAGTCCTGGCGTGGCGGGGGATAAACGATGGGCCGGGACGAAATCTGGTGTGGAAGAGGCAACGTCCTAATTCACGAAATCCTCACCATCTAATTCATTTAGAAGGAGTAGGTATTATGAGAAAGTACTCTGGACTGCTGGCATTTGCGGCGCTGCTTCTTGCAGTGTTGCTACTTGCTAGCTGCCATGGCAGTGGCAGCCGTGCGCTTATCGGTATTGCTACGCCGGGCAACACCTACCTCCCGTTGATGGGCTCCGCTGACATCGGCCCCGTCTATCTGTCGTACAACGACGTGACCAAGCGCTGGGCGTGGTACAACTCCGTTGACGCCATTGGTTGCTGGGAAGAGATCGCCGGCGGCGGCATCGCCATTCCCGGGGGCGCCTATGTAACTAGCTGTCCCGCCTGGTTTGACGACAACGAGGACGGTTGGGCGGATTTCTTCAATGTCGGCGTACGCCCGCTGAGCCAGCTTGCTGCCGGCAGCGACGTGTACCAGGGCGGCTTTATGGCCAACCCGACCAAGATCGGTGGCGCATTGTTCCTCTACGATGCGTTCGTATTTGAGCCCTATGCCGTGCTGTACATCCCGATCTCGGCCAACCTGGCGAACGGCACCAGTGTGGCGGTTTACCGCTGGGTCACTTCGGGCGCGTTTGCTGCTGACCAGAGCGCGGGCTACTGGTCGTTATGCCCCGGCTACGGCCAGGTGGATGACGACGTTCTCGGGCTCGGCCGGAAGGTTGTTGTGTTCAACTGGAACGGCAATCTCGGCGAGTTCGCCGCGGTGATTTCTCAGCACTACAGCGGCGGCGGCAGCGGCGGGTAGGTAGTACCACCCGGTACAACTGTATATCGATAGCCTATGCAAATGGGCGGGGCTAGCCCCGCCCATTTGCCGTTTGATTGCTGCCAGATACGGGCCCCGGCATGTGTTATAATCACGCTGGTGGCACCGGTAATCCGCTATATGCTTTCCGTTTTGCTTGGCGCAGTTGTGGGGCTTGGCTTCGCGGGTGCCGCTTTTCTCTACCTGAGATTACTTCCCAAGTAGGAGGCTCCATCGTGAACACCTCGCGTGTTGTTCTGTCATTCAGCCCGGACGCGATCCGCAAGCCGGTGACCTACTTGCTTGTCAGCAACTACAAGCTGCGCCTCAACATCCTGCGCGCCAAGGTGATGCCTGGCGAGGAAGGCAGGCTGCTGCTGGAGCTTTCAGGGGATGGGGACCGCATAGTTGAGGGCCTTGACTACCTGAAGTCGCTTAACGTGAAGGTTGACCCCGTAGAGGCCTTCTACAGGCTCGATTACGACAAGTGCCAGCAGTCCAAGAAGTGCTTCCATGTATGCCCCGCGGAGGCGATAGTGCTCTTGCCCGAGGACGGGAAACTGGTGGACATCATTCCAGAGAACTGCATTCTCTGTGAGAAGTGCGCCCACATCTGCCCCAACGGCGTGTTTGCCTTCACCTTTTAGCCGCCGGCACTGGAAACGCTATTCAGGACCCGGTGGCTTGCGTGCCTACACTCCGCGGTAGCGCCCCCAGACCTTCTCCATCGCGCCCACTATCTCGCCTTCGGTTGAGCCCGTGCGCACGCAGTCAACCATGCACTCGCTCATCCGGCTGCGGCTCTCGCACGCCACCGTCAGCGCGTCAAGGGCCTGAATGCGGGCGTTTTCGCTGAAGCCCTGGATGGACTCCCTGCGGTGGGCCTTGTAGTGCGCGAGCCGGTCCCGCTGCCCCAGCTCTGCTGCGTCGTCGTGGGGCATGCTGCTGATACGGTGCTCCTTTTCACCCTCATGCTTGTTCACGCCGACGATCACGCGCGACTTTGCATCGACCTGCTGCTGCCACTCGTAGGCCTTCTCCTGGATCTCCGCCTGCGGATAGCCTTTCTCAATCGCCGTCTTCATCCCGCCCATCTCGTCAATGCGCCGGATGTAGTCTTCGGCGGCGGCTTCCAACTCGTCGGTCAGATGCTCCACGAAATAGCTGCCGCCGAGCGGGTCCACCGTCTCGGTGACGCCGGATTCGTTGGCGATCATCTGCTGGGTGCGCAGCGCGACGGTCACGCTCTCGGCGGTCGGCAGGTTCAGCGCCTCGTCAAAGCTGTTGGTGTGCAGCGACTGGGTGCCGCCGAGCACGCCCGCCAGCGCCTGCAAGGCGACGCGCACAATGTTGTTGAGCGGCTGCTGGGCGGTGAGCATACTGCCAGCGGTCTGGGTGTGGAAGCGCAGCAGCATGCTGCGGGGGTTCTTCGCGCCGAAGCGCTCTTTCATTATGCGCGCCCACAGCCGGCGTGCCGCGCGGAACTTCGCGACCTCTTCCAGCAGGTTATTGTGCGCGTTGAAGAAGAAAGAGAGCCGGGCGGCGAAGCGGTCAATATCCAGCCCCGACCTGACCGCCGCCGTGCAGTACTCAATGGCGTCCGCCAGGGTGAAAGCAATCTCCTGCGCGGCGGTGCAGCCGGCCTCGCGGATGTGGTAGCCGGAGACACTGATCATATTCCATTGCGGCAGATTCTCGGTGCAGAAGCGGAAGGTGTCCACCGTCAGCGCCAGGCTGGGATCGGGTGGGAAGATGTAGGTGCCCCGCGCCATATACTCCTTCAAGACGTCGTTCTGGATGGTGCCGCCGAGCTTGCTCCAGGCCACTCCCTGCCCCTCCGCCAGTACGATGTACTGGGCGAGCAGCACCATGGCGGGCGCGTTTATCGTCATTGAGGTGGTCACGCCGTCCAGCGGTATGCCGCGGAAGAGGATGCGCAAGTCCTCCAGCATGTCAACCGGAACTCCCACTCGGCCGACCTCGCCGGCGGCCAGCTCGTGGTCGCTGTCGTATCCCATCTGGGTGGGGAGGTCAAAGGCCACCGAGAGGCCGGTCTGGCCGGACTCCAACAGGTAGCGGTAACGCTTGTTGGTCTCCTCGGCGGTGCGGAAGCCCGCGTACTGGCGCATAGTCCAAAAGCGCCCACGGTACATCGTGGGGAGCACGCCGCGGGTGAAGGGGTATTCGCCGGGGAAGCCCTGCTTGCGCCGGTAGTCATCCCATCCCTCCTCCGACAGGTGGCCCTCGGAGGGCAATCCCACCCGTGGGAACTCAAACCCGCTGGTAGAGGTAAACTCCGGCTGTCTCTCCGGAGCTTTCCCGGTGAATGGCTTCAGTGTCTCTCGTTCCCAGTTTTCAAGCCCGCTGGATGATTTACCGCCCATTTTCAGACTCCTGGAACAAAGCAGTGCGCGGGAAGTCTAACATAACGGACACTGTTTAATGGTAGAATCCAAGGCGAAACCACTTGGAACACAAACGTAAAAACGACCGCAATGTGAGCTTCAGGCTTGACGTCACCGAGGACTATGAGTTCCTGCCGCAAGTGCCTGAGCAGTTTTTCGTGCGCGCGATGAACTCCGGCGTGCCCGTTTACCTCACCGAGGACTTGCTGGCGCGGGTAGGCCGGGTGAATCCCGACGAGCTGGTGGACCGCATTATTGACGACCTGCACAAGAGCAATGAAGAGACTGACCCGCTGCTGCGCTGGTTCTACCTGATGATGGACTTCCAGGACGATTTTCCGCGCCTGATGCAGATGCTGGCGCAGCGCGACGACAAGAAGCCCTACAGCGAGTCCTAGCCTGGACTCGGCTTTCTATTTCTACCCTTCTTTCAGCCCGTAGCTGTCCATGAACTGCGTGAGCAGGCGGCGCGCCTCCGGCTCGCACTGGCCGCAGCCGGTGGATATCTTCGTGCGGTGCTGAAGCTGCTCGAAGTTGCGCGCGCCGTGCAGCACCGCTTCCTCAATATCGGCCTCGGTGACCTGCAGGCAGTGGCACACCGTGCGCTCCGGCTCTGCGGGAATGCGTTCCTCCTGGCCGGTCTTCACCAGGTAGTCGCGTAGCGCCTCCCGCAGCGCCTTGTCGCCCAGCACGGAGCAGTGGATCTTGCGCTCCGGCAGCCCCCCCAGCTTCGCCAGAATGTCCTGGGGACGTAACTTGAACGCTTCTTCTACGGTGATGCCGCCGTCCGTGAGCACCATTTCCGACAGCATTGAGGTGGAGGCGATGGCGCTGGCGCAGCCGAAGGTCTTCCACTTGAAACCCACTATCCGGTCGGCTTTGGCGTCAACCACGATGTATACCTTCATCATATCGCCGCAAACCGGGCTGCCCACCACCCCGACGCCGTTCGCCTCCTTCAGCACCTCGGCGTCGTCACCGAAAACAACATTGCGGGGGTTGGTGAAGTGGTCCTTCACTATGTCCGAGTAGAGCCACTCGGTAAAGGCGTCAGTTTCGCTTTTCTGCTGGTTGTCCATAGTCGGGTTCCTCGCACGCAGCGCAAGGGCGCGATGCTCCGCGCCCAACAGATTATACACGAGCAAGGCGCGGATTATCGTCTGCGCGCGCCTGCAACGCCTCCTTGACTTAGCCCAACGCACAGTGTAATGTATCCGAACCTCGAGGGAGGTATGGGTAGAAACCACTTTTCCCTTCTTGACGATAACTTGCGCGAATTCGCCCTGCTGCTGAGGCGGAATCTGCGCTTTCTTCTGCTATACGCGCTGGTGGTGGGCGTCCTTGCAGGCGTCATTACCGTCTGCCTGCCCCGGGAGTGGCGGATGATCGCCACGGTGCAGGTGAAGGGCGGCTACGACTCCTCGCTGGGCGCCATGCTGAGCACGATGAGCAACTTCCAGATGACCTCGCCCGCGACCAACACCGAGATGCAGATTTTGCGGGCACGGTTTCTGCGCGAGCAGGCCATCGCCACCACGGCGATGCAGCTGCAGGACTCCAACCTGGCGTGGGACACCGTTTGGGGAAGAATCCTCTACTTCGTCCGCGACAAGCTGCCGCTGGTGCGCGATGTACCGACGGAGTACCTGCTACTCTCCGATGCGTCCATCGATTCGTCGTGGAACGGCAAGGTGCTGCAAGCGCAGGTTCGGGACGGCGGCAAGCTGTCCGTGCGGCTGCCCGACGGGAATGAGATGGTGGCGGGCCCGGGAGAGTACGTGCGGGCGGATGGCCTGTCCTTCCGCGTTGACGAAGTGCACGCCCCGGCAGGCAGGAAGTTCAAGCTGACGGTGTACCCCCTGCGGGAAACGCTACGCCTAGTGGCGGAGCACTCCGGCGTGTTTGAGGCCGGCGTCAATTCCGGTGTGGTGGCAGCGGCATTCATCTGGCACGACCCGCACCGGGGCGCGGAATACCTGAATGCGCTCATCACCGCCTATCTGGAGGATAACGAGAACTACGCCCGTACTGTCGGTGGTAGCCGCCTGGATTATCTGAAGGAGCAGATTTCCCGCGTGGAGAAGGCGCTGCGCGCGTCGGAAGTATCGCTGGCGGAGTTCAAGAAGGCTGAATCCACCATCGCGCTTTCGGAGGAGAGCAAGGCGCTGATTCAGAACTACTCCACGCGCAAGCTGGACCTGGAAAAGGCCAGGATGGACCTCGGCGAAGCGAAATCGCTGTTAGCGGTACTGCGTAAGGGCAAGACCGATGATTTCCTGCTGCACAGCACCGCGCTCACACAAGATCCGGTGCAGGTGTCGCTGGTGCAGCAGTTGGCCGACCGGGAGTACCGCCGCTCGGTGATGCTGGAGGAGATGACGGAGCAGCATCCGGACGTTCAGAAGGTGAATGCGTCGATTGCGGAGCTGAAAGGCTCCATAATAGCCAACCTGGAAAGCAAGGTGCATACGCTAGAGCAACGCGATTCGTCGTTGAGCCAGTCGCTTGTTGAGTATGAGGGGGAGATTCTTGCCGTGCCCGGCAAGGAGCGTGACCTGGCCGTTCTCATGCGGGACAACAAGGTGAACGAGAACCTGTACTACTTCCTGGTGAGCAAGCTCCAGGAAACGCAGGTGTTCGTGGAGGCCCAGGGGACGACCATCCGCAAGCTTGATGCTGCGGTAGTCCCCGACTTCCCGCAACGGCCATCGGTGAAGGTGAACGGCGTGCTGGGGCTCATTATGGGCTTCATCGCCGCGCTTCTGCTCGTCACCTGGCGCGCATACGGCTCCGGGAGTGTGCGGAATCTGCGCCATGCGCGGATGCTGGTGGCAGGCCGGTGCATCGCCTTGGCGACGACACGGGCAGGCGAGGCGGATAGAGCCTGCGGGTTGATTGCTGCGGAACTGCCAGTGTTGGCACCGGACGGCGGGACGGTGGCGTTCGTCGACCTTACCGCGGGACGCGGCGCCGAGCTGGTTGAGAAAGTGGCTGCGCGGGCATCGGCGCAGGGCAAGCCGGTGCGCACCGGCCAGCCCGGAGCGTCGGCGCAAAGCGGATGGACGCTCGTGCGGACGCCCGATCTGGTTGCCGCGCCGGAAATGCGCGAGCATGCAGCGGCCGCCGCCGCCCGCATTCTGCTCGTGGAAGGTGGAATGACTTCGATAGAAGCCTTGCAGGCAAATGCGGCGCTGGTGGGGACGGAAGGACTGCTCTACGCGTTTGTCGCGGGCGAGCTGGAAACCGAGAGCCTTTACAGCGCGCTGGCGCTTGAGGGGGTGAGGCAGTGAGAGTGAGCTTGCTCAACTTGCGGCTGGCGGTTTTGCTGCTGGTACTGCTGATGTCTGGCTTCGGCGCTGCTGCGCAGACTACGGGCGGCGGTGCGGAAACGGGCGCTGATGGCGCGGGACTGGCGGCGGGGCTGGAGGACTTTCTCCCAGCGTACCCTCTGTCTGTCGGCGATGTTGTTTTTGTGAAGGAGTACACGCCCACCTACCAGGGCATCCGCGCGACCATAGACGGGAACGGCGACATTGTGGTGCCTCCCCTGGGGCGGGTGCAGGTGCTGGGCCTGACGCTGGAGGAGGCCGCGGAGCGAATAGAACGCGAGCTTGCTCCCTACTACAAGAGCATCACGGTTACGCTGGAGCTGGTCAGGCTGTCGGCGGTGAGGGTGTTTGTTTTCGGCACGACGGACAAAGCCGGCGTGTTCACGTTGAAGGGCGGCACAACTGCGCTGGAGTTTCTCCAGCAACTCAAGCTGCCGAGCTGGGGGCAGAACCGGCGCATCCACCACTTCCGCTTCACCTCGTTCTTCCTCGGGCGCGAGGGTGAACTCGGCGGGAAGAACAGCGGTTTCCGGCTCAACTCGCAGCCGGAGGCCGAGGAGGAAATCTCCCACGAGATCGCATCGTCGCTGGGCAGCAGCGTCAAGCTGCTGAAGCTGGTGGAACAGACCGGGGCGGAGACAACCGTGATTGACCCCACGGATTTCGTCGCGGAGGGAGAGCTCAAGAGCAAGAATTTCCTGCTGCGCGACGGCGACGTTATCTACTTCCCGCCGCCCGGCAAGTCGGTGGAAGTGTTCGGGACGATGCGCCCGGGAGTCTACGAAGTCCTGCCCGACGAAGGATTGCTGGAAGTGATGCACCGGGCGGGTGACGTGGCGCCGGAAAAGAACCTCGCGCGCACGGTGATTGAGCGCCTGGGAGAAGAAGGCGGCCTGGCCTTCGTCATCGTGGACCTGGACAAGTACTACTTCTCCACCGAGGAGGGGAAAAAGATACCGCTGGAAAACGGCGACCGCATCAAGCTCTTCCCGCGCGAGCAGTTCGTCACGATTATCGGCGCGGTTAACGCCGCAGGCCGCTATCCGTTTGAGCCGGACCTCTCAGTCTCTGAATATCTGGCGCTCGCGGGAGGCATCCAGCCAGAAGCGCACACGGGCAAGGTGTTCCTCGCCCGCGGGCGGTGGAACGCCGCCGGGTCCTTTGAGACTACGGCGACCTTCGAGATTAACCTGGACGATTTCATCGCCGGGCGCGGCGGCACCATTCCGCCCATCATGCCGGGGGACGTGCTGTTTGTACCGCAGCGCGACCAGCTGAGGAAGCGCGATATCGTTGGCGCGATTACCAGCCTCACCATCAGCGCGCTGGCGCTGTTCAAGTAGGCTTGCGCCCGGTCATTTCGCCCGCAGCCGCAGATGCGGTAGAATATGCGCCGTCAGGAGGTGTACTGATGAAACTGCGAATACTCGTATCCGCCGGGATACTTGCGCTGATATTGCTGGGCGTGTGTGTGCTGTCGGTGGCCGGGCGCGCCGCAGACGATGAGAAAGAAAGCAAAGCGCCCAACACCTACTTCAAGACCGTGGGCGTCTACGTCTTTGACAACGCCACCCGGCGCCGGAACGCCGGCGAGGAGTTCTCCAAGGTTTTGTTTGAGCGCTTCGAGCGCAAGTTCCCCGACGTGAAGTTCGTCTACATCACGCCGGAGGATTCGGGCTTTCCCGAAGGGCCGGTGTTACTGAAGCACGCCATCCGCCTGGGCGAGAAGTACGAAGTGGAAGCTATCATCGACGGCACCTTCCTGGGTTACGTGATTACCGGCGGAACCTGGCCCAACCGCGCCACCCCCAGCCCCGAGGCCAACACCCACGCCAAGCTGCGGGTGGTGGAAACCGAGACGGGCACCATAGTCAAGGCTTACGTGGAAACGCCCAAGCGGCCCAAGGTGTACCCGTCGCGCATCCGCACCGAGCGGGAGCTGTGGAATCAGGCCATCCGCGATGTAATCGACAAGTGGGCGGACGAGATGCGCGACGACGGCATCTTCTACGAGGAAAAGAAAGAGGGCTAGAACCGCAGATGCCCCCACGCGGCGCCTTCATCTGCTTTGAAGGGGGCGAAGGCTCCGGCAAATCCACCCATGCGCGCAAGCTGGCCTCCGAGCTTGAAAGGAGAGGGCTGCCAATCGTGCGCTCGCGTGAGCCCGGCGGCACGCCGCTGGGCGAGGAACTGCGCGAGCTTCTGCTGCATCACCAGCACGAATTGCTGCCGCTGGAAGAATTTCTCCTGTTCTCCACCGCGCGGGCCGAGTTGGCGAACTCCATTGTCCGTCCCGCGCTGGACGCAGGCAGAACCGTCATCCTGGACCGCTACTACTACTCCAGCCTGGCGTACCAGGGCGCGGGCGGCCTGTCGCTGGAGCTGATGCGCCAGGTCACCACCACGGTGGTGAAGGACTGCGTGCCCGACCTGGTCCTGCTGCTGGAGGTGCCACCGGAGGTGGGAATGGAGCGTTCCGCCCGCATCAAGGGCGGAGGCAGCGACCGGTTTGAGCGCCGGGAGGCGGCGTTCCACCAGGAGGTGCGCCGGTTGTACCTTCAGTTTGCGCAAGAAGAGCCGGAGCGCTTCCGCGTGATTGAGACTACGCCGCCCCACGAGGAAGTCTTCGCGCGCATCCTGGAAGCAGTGCTGGACCTGCTCATGCGCCGAGGGCTCCTCACCGTCTGACCGGCCGCCCGCGCAGCCGTCGGCAAATCCTCAGGTATAATAACCACCCGCGGAGAGGTGGCCGAGTGGTTGAAGGCGGCAGTCTCGAAAACTGTTATGCAGTTTCCCTGCATCGGGGGTTCGAATCCCCCCCTCTCCGCACTGTGGACGATTGGCCGGGCTGATTATGAGTGCGAGAGGCCTGTGTTTGTGCGCGCTGTTTCTGCTGCTAGCGGCAGCCGTCTCGTGCGCGCGGCCGGAGCCTGCGGACAGAACTCTCGTCGCCACCATTCCGCCGCTGGGGGCCATCCTCCGGGAGCTGGCCCAAGGACGCGCGGAGGTCAAGACATTGCTGAAGCCCGGGGCCTCGCCTCACACCTACGAACCCAGCCCGTCGGACGCGAAAGCGGCGGAAACCGCGCTGGGGCTGTTCTTCGTTGATTCGTCGGTGGACGGTTGGGCAACGCGCCTGGCGCAAGATGAACGCATAGGCGTTTTCGTGCTGCTGCCCGAGGAGTTGAAGTTGCGTGTGGTTGCCGGACGCCATCCGGAGGGAATCCAGGAGCACGACTTGAACCAAGCCGCCCAGGACGCGCATTTCTGGACTTCGCCGCGGGCGGTGAAAGCGCTGCTGCCGGCGCTGACGCAAGAACTCAGCCGGCTGGATCCCGGCGGCGCCAGCATTTACCGGGAGAATGCCGACAAGTTCGCCGCCAAGCTGGACGCGCTGGACGCGGAGGTTGGCGCGCTGCTGGCGCCGGTCAAGGGCGAGAGCGTGCTGCTGTTCCATCCGTCCTTTCAGTACTTGCTCATGGACTACGGGCTGAACGTCGCGGCGGTGGTAGAGCCTTCTCCCGGCAAGGAGCCGACACCCCGGTTGATCGCCGACCTGGCGGAACTGGCGCGGGAGCAGCACTTGAAGGCGGTGTTCACCGAGCCGCAGCTGCCGGAAGCGCCGGTGCGGGTGATCAGCGAGGAGGCACATCTACCGGTGTTCGCCCTGGATCCGCTGGGCGGCCAGCCCGGGCGCGACACCTACGAGGCGATGGTCAGATACAACGCGCAGACGCTGGCGGAGGCGCTGCAATGAGCACGGCTGCCGTGATTGAGGTCTCCAACCTGACGGTGCGCCTGGGCGCGTTCACTGCGCTGGAGGGCGTGAGCTTCAGCGTGCAGCCGGGCGAGACCGTCGCGGTGCTGGGTCCCAACGGGGCGGGCAAGACCACGCTCATTCACGCGCTGCTGGGGCTGGTACAGCCAGCGGCAGGTAGCGTTGAAATACTGGGGCATCCGCCGTTGGAAGCTCCCGCGGAGCAGATAGGATACGTTCCCCAGCTCAAGACAGTTGACCGCGGCTTTCCGGCGCTAACCTGCGAGCTGGTGGCGAGCGGCCACCGGCGCAGCTGGCCCGGCCGCCTGAGCCGGGCGGAGCACCGCGAAACCACCCACGCGCTGAGCCTGGTGGGCGCGGCGCACCTGTGCCATAAGCCGCTGCGCTGGCTTTCCGGCGGGGAATTGCAGCGGGTGTATCTGGCGCGCGCGCTGATACGCCAGCCCAAGCTACTGCTGCTGGACGAGCCCGCCACCGGCATTGACCTGGTGGGCGAAGACGATATGTATACGCACCTTGAGCAGTACCAGCGCGAGAGCGGCTGCGCGGTGCTGATGGTGACCCACGACTGGCTGGCGGCGCAACACCATGCCACCAAGGCGCTGCTGCTCAACCGCAAGCTCATGGGCTTCGGCCCGCCCGCGGAAGCGCTATCGGACGAGAACATGCGCCAGGCCTTCGGCCACACCGGGCACGTCCATCCGCAGAACCGGGAGGGGCGCGATGACTGAGATGCTCGCGCTGGAGTTTATGCAGCGGGCGCTGCTGGCGGGAGTGCTGACCGCGCTGGTGGCGGGCTACCTGGGCGTGTTTGTGGTTCAGCGCGGAATGTCCTTCATCGGGAGCGGCCTGGCGCACGCGGCCTTCGGCGGGGTGGCGCTGGGATTGCTGCTGGGGCGCGAGCCGCTGTGGGTGGCGGTGCCGTTCACCGTGGCGGTGGCGCTGCTCATCACCTGGGTGCGCGACCGCACCTCGCTATCGGCCGACACGGTCATAGGCATCTTCTTCGCCACCTCCATGGCCCTGGGCATCCTCTTCATCTCGCGGTTGCCCACCTACGCGGCGGACGCGTTCACCTACCTGTTCGGCTCCATCCTCAGCGTGAGCTGGGTGGACACGGCCGCAGTGGGCGCGCTGGCGCTGGTGATGCTGGCGCTGCTGCCGCTGTGGGGGCGCTGGGCCTACGCCACGGTGGACCGCGAAGCGGCGCGGGCCGACCGCGTGCCGGTGCGGCTGGACGACTACATCCTGTCGGTGCTGGTGGCGGTGACGGTGGTGGTGGCGGCGAAAGTGGTGGGCATTGTGCTCATCAGCGCGTTTCTGGTGATACCGCCGGCGGCGGCGCGGCTGCTCTCGCGCCGGTTCTTGCAGATGACGGTGCTATCGGTGGCGCTGGGGGCGCTGACGGCGGCGGCGGGCCTGTTCGCATCGTATGCGCTGGATGCGCCCAGCGGCGCCACCATCATCCTGGTGCAGGCGCTGGTGTTCCTCGCCTGCGCGGGATACTACATCGCCTTCCGCAAAGCCGCGTCGGTGTGAGCCCGCACCGCTTGCGGTAGAATTGCGGCATGGACGCGGAATACGTGGTGGTGAGCACGACGCTGGAGGCGCGGGAGCCGGCGGAGGCGATGGCGCAGGAGATGGTGCAGCGGCGGCTGGCGGCCTGCGTGCAGCTTACGCCCATCACCAGCTTCTACCGCTGGGAGGGCGAGATTGAGCGGGCCGAGGAAGTTCTGCTGATCGCCAAGACCACGGCGGAGCGCGCTGAGGAGATACTCAGCTTCATCGCGCAGCATCATCCCTACGAATTACCCGAGATACTGGTGACGCCGGTACTCTCGGGCCACGCGCCGTACTTGCGGTGGTTGGAGCAGGAAACGGGGACCGGCGCGCGGTGCGAATGAGCTTCCGGCAGCCGTTATAGAGAAGCGCATGGTGCAGGCTTGGAGGATGTAGAGCGTCGCTGAACCCATTGTTTGACGATTGATGGCGGTGTTGAGGTATAATACTCCTAATCTGCCAGTGCCAAGTGGCACGGCCTCCATGCCAGCAGGAGGGAAGCGACATGGGAACCAGGGGCATTCTTCACGGCGTGAGCTGCACGCTAGTTGTCTTCGTAACGACCCTTGCGCTGTGTACGTGCGAGGGCGGTCATCACCGAAGCCATCCCGGCTTGCCGGGAGTAGTTGCACTGGATGCCGCAAGGCAGGCACCGGTGGTTCTTGCTCTGGATGAGGTCTTGGCTGAAATCGAAAGCCACGAGGCCCCGGAAGGCGTCGAGTCAACGCTTTACGAGCGGCTGAGGGATGAACTGGCCCGGCAGCTCCGGCTAAGGGCGGTCGGCAAGATAGTCTGCGCGCCACCCACCAGCGAGGCGAACCGGGTGAATGACCTTAGCGTAACTGACAACGGTGATGGCCATTACACGCTGATCTGGCACTACCGAAATCAGGGCGACTATGATCAAAACGGCACAGTCGCCATTGCGGATATCACCCCGATTGCGATGCACTTCAGCGAGGAGGTGCCGGAGGGCGATACTCAGGGCAACTCGCTGCAGGCGGTCATTGATAGCAGCGGCAATGGCAAAGTGGATATTGCCGACGTCACCGCCATTGCGATGAGCTTCGGCCGGGAGTGCACGGCCTATGCGATTGAACGAAGCCTGGAGGAAGATGGCACTTACGTGGAAGTGGCCACCGTGCCGCTCAGCCAGGCCTCAGGGGAAGGACGCTTGGCGTTCAGCTACGGGCTCTATCTCACTCCGGGCTGGGTGCGCGTAATCCCGTGTGACGGAGCGGCGGCCCACGGTATCGCCAGTGATCCAGTACGAATTCCCATCGCGGCGAACCAACCTCCCGTAGCGCAATTGGCCGCGGACCCCGAGGAAGGCGATATGCCCTTATCGGTGAACTTTGATGCCAGCGGGAGTTATGATCCGGATGGAAGCATAGAGACCTACGACTACGACTGGGAGGGAGATGGAAGCTACGAACTGCTCGACGGCGGAGCCACGCCGACGCACCTGTACGAGAGCGCAGGCGAGTACAATCCGACGGTGAGGGTCAAGGATGATGATAGCGCGGAGAGTACTGCTAGCGTGGCAGTCGCAGTGTGGCTGGGCCGCGGTGACTGGTGGATGTTCGGCCGGGAGCCGACTCACAACCATCGAAGCCCTTACGTGGGTCCGCAGACGAACAACGTGAAGTGGGCCTACAACACCGGTGCGGGTATCATCTCAAGCCCGGTAATCGGGGTAGACGGCACGGTCTACGTGGGAAGCGGGAACGCACTCTACGCTATTACGTCTGAAGGCAATCTCGCCTGGACCTATCCTACCGGTGGGCTCGTGAACGCGGGCCCTGCGATCGGAAGGGACGGTACGGTATACGCTCCCTGTTTTGACGCCTATCTGTATGCCATCGCGCCTGACGGCAATCTGGATTGGCGCTATCAGATGGACATGATGGCATTCTCCAGCCCCGCTATCGCGGAAGACGGGACCATTTACGTGGGGAACCTTGACGGCAACCTCTACGCGATAAATCCTGATGGTTCATTGAAGTGGCGCTATGAAACGGGCGGTGAGGTTGACTCTTGCCCGGCCATCGGCCCAGACGGAACCGTCTATGTGGGGAGCACGGACAACTACGTGTATGCCATACACGCAGATGGGTCACTGTCGTGGCGATACAAGACCGGTTACCTCGTGTACTCAAGCCCGGCAGTGTACGGGGGAGACACTATCCTTGTTGGAAGCATGGACAACAAGGTTTATTCTCTCGGCACCGACGGGTCGTTCAACTGGGACTACGCGACCGGGGATCCGGTTAACTCGGGACCCGCGGTAGGGGAAGACGGCACTGTCTATGTGGGCTCGACCGATAACAAGTTGCATGCGCTGACTCCACAGGGCGGCTTCCTCTGGGCCTTTGAGGCGGCGGACCGCGTGGACTCGAGCCCCGCTGTCGGCGGGGACGGCACGATCTATTTCGGCAGCTACGACGGCAAAGCCTATGCCGTGAATCCCGACGGCTCGCTGTTGTGGGAGTACCCAACCGGAAACAAGGTTAGCTCCAGTCCAGCCATCGCCGAAGACGGCACGCTTTACATCGGTAGTTGGGACGGTTTCCTTTATGCCTTCCGCGATGATGGGATTACTCCGCCGTCGGCGAGCATCTCTGCGGATCCAACAGAGGGCATAGCACCATTGCAGGTGCACTTCGACGGAAGCGGCAGCACGGACGACGGCACCATCGTCCAGTACGAGTGGGATTGGGACGGCGAGGCTAATGGCTGGACCTGGTACGACTCCGGCACCGATCCCTTGGCGGACCACGTCTACGGCGAGGCGGGAGCATACGAGGCCGTCTTACGTGTGACGGACGACGATGGCGCCACTGATACCGACTCGGTGCTCATCGAGGTCAGCCCAAATGGCTGGATTGTCAGCGTGGTTGACGATACTGTGGGGAATGATCCTCTGTCAAGCGAAGTGTACAACTCCTTGGTGGAAGTGGACGGGCGCCCCGGCATCGCTTACTACCATGTGGAGGACAAGCAGCTGAAGTTCGCCCTCTGCTCCACTGCCGACGGCACCGGTGACTGGGATATCCAACTGGTGGACGGGGACGCGGATGTGGGCGAATACTGCTCGCTGGCCATAATCAACGACTTGCCCGCCATCTCGTACTACGATGCATACCCTAACTGCGATCTCAAGTTCGCCATCAACTCCGAGCCCGACGCCTCCGGCATCTGGGCGGTTCAAACGGTGGAGACGGAGGGGTATCCCGGCACGCCAAGCTCGTTGGCTGAAGTCGTCGGAAAACCGGCAATGGGCTATCTGGACATGCCCGCCGACGAGGTCTCATTCGCCAGGAATTCGGTTTCGGACGGGAGCGGGACTTGGTCTTTCTCGGTGGTTGATTCTTTCTGGTCCTGTCAAATGCGGCGGTGCCAGATGGCCGTGATTGCCGGCAAGCCGGGCGTGGTCTATTTTCACGGCTTCGATATGCAGCTCAAGTACGCGTACAGCAGCCTCGCTGACGGCAGCGGCACCTGGGCTATTCACGTGGTGCACGACGTAGGCACACAAATCGGCTACAGGCTAACCCTGGCGGAGATTGACGGCAGGCCGGCCGTGGCCTATCGCTATGTGTACGGTGATCCGCAGCAGCTTTGCTTCGCCATCTGCTCGACTGCCGACGGCTCCGGCGCCTGGACGATCTCGGTTGTTGATAGTTCACCTTCGTCCTTTGACTACCCTTCGCTCAAAGTCGTGGATGGTTATCCGACGATAGCCTACAGTGGGCAGGACGGGTTCTTGCTGTATGCAGTCAACACCATGGCGGACGCCAGCGGGGGGTGGGTGATCACTCCCATTGCGCATTCCGAGGGCGCAGTTTCGGTAACCAATCTAGCTGTCATTGACGGGTCGCCCGCGGTCAGTTACCACGACAGCGGTCCCAGTATACTAGGACCTGAAGACGATTCCTTGAGATACGTCTATAAGGCTAGCTAGCTGCCAGCCGACGAGTGTCTTTCCAGCCTGAATGGAGCGGTAGACCGCAGCCGTTGCGCCCGGCGAATAGCCGTGGCCGCTTTCGCGTCTAAACAGGTGATATGATTGGGCCTATGAGCCGGATGATGCTAACAGTGGTTGCAACCCTCTTCGTAGTGGCGCTCCTACCCGCGCCGCCGGCGGAGGCGGGGCTATTCAAGGTATCCAAGAATGATGAGCTGCGGCTGGGCAAGGGCTTCCACGAGGATTACGCCAAGGAACACAAGTACCTGGACAACACGCCCGAAGGCGCGAACGTCAAGCGCGTGGGCCAGCGGCTGGTGCAACGCAACTCGGTGACAGACTACACGTTTACCTTCACCCTGGTGGACGACGAGGAAGTCAACGCCTTTGCCGTGCCCGGCGGGTATGTGTACCTCAACAAGGGGCTGTACGATTACCTGGCGTACGACGAGTCGATGCTGGCGGCGGTGATGGCGCACGAGATGGGGCATGTGCTTGACCGCCACTACAAGAAGATGTACGAGGACTACCTGAAGGCGCAGCTGGGGATAGTCGCGCTGGGGATAGCCGTGGGCGGCCGGGAGGGCCAGGACGTGATGAACGCGCTGAGCCTGGGTGGCTCGCTGGTCTTTCTGAAGTATTCGCGGGACGACGAGGAGCATGCCGACCGCTGGGGGGTGGAGCTGTCCTACGGCGCGGGCTACGACCCTTACGGGATGGAGCGCGATATGCGCCTGTTCTCCAAGCTGGAGAACAAGCTGACGCAAACGGAGCTGTTTGACCTCTGGCGCACCCACCCGCAGCCCAAGGAGCGGATGGACCGCTGCCGGCGCATCGCCAAGGGCCTGAGCGGGAAGGAAGAGTGGGAGTTCCATCCGCCGATACCGCCGGAGGACCACCCGCTGCGCGAAAAGGAGATCAAGATAATCAAGCAGGAAAGCGACCGCCCGGAAGCGGGCACGGCCTGAAGCCGCCTATCTAACCTCTCCTTTGTGAGGCACTTTCACGCTCAGCGCGCGCAGCTCGCCGCCCGCCTTGCTGAAGCGCGCAGTGACCTGCATCGTGCCGCCAAGGTCAAGCTTGTACCCCTCCGTGGTTTTCACCGGAGGCAGCAAGTACCAGGCGAACACCTTGTTGCCCAGGATTACGAACCGGGCGGCCGGCTTGCCGAACCGGTCGGTCAGGTCATCCGGCTCCAGGTCTTCCAGCAGAGCTCCCGCAAACTGCAGGTCAACCGGCTCGTTATCGCCTGCGCCAAACAGCCTTATGGTCACGCCGGTGATGGCGTTGTTGTATGCAACCAGCGTCATCTCTCCGTCGGCGCTCGCTGCATTAGTAATCCGCGAACCCAGAGGGAGGTAGTAGGATGCGGAGGTTGTGAGGCCGTACTCGGTGATGGAGCTGGGCTTTCCCAGGTACACCACCGTCTCCTCAAAGTCATCTCCCAGATAAACGCCCACTCCGAAGTCCTCTTCCAGCAGCATCTGCCGGGCTTCCATGAACTGCTGGTTGGTATTGGTGAAAGCGGACTTGAGGTTCATCGTGCCCGTCAAGACGAGCACCACCGGTACGCCAATTATCAACAGGACGATTATCGCCCTTAGGGCTACCTTCATCTCGAATCGCCTCCGCTTGTAGCTTCACTGTTAGACTGCGCTAACGCGAAAATGTTCGCGGCCGGAAGCGGGATTCCAGCTCGAAGTGGTCTAACGGGTTTGAGTTTCGCCCTCAACTCAGGACGTGAAAGTCCAGTTGACGGGCCGGCAGGTTTCAGGATAGACCTTGCTTGAGAGGCGCACATAGATGTTCTTGAAGTGTTGCCAATCATCTTTGTACGCCGGAGAGACCGTCATGTCAAGCAACTTAGCAGGGACGCCTACAGCTATCATTTCCTCGGGAACTTCAAAGCCGTTGCGCACCATAGCCCCTTCGGCCACCACCGCCCACTTATTCACGACCGCCCAGTCGCTGACGATGGCGCCCATGCCGATAACGGCATAGTCCTTGATCGTGCAGTTGTGCAGGATGCAGCCGTGCCCCAGGGTAACGTGGCTGCCCACACGGGTTATCTCCCCCGGGCGGGCGTGGACTACGCAGTTGTCCTCAACGGAAGTGCTGTCCCCGATTTCGATACGCCCGTAGTCCCCCCGAATGCGCGCGCCGGGCCCTACGAAGCAGTTCTCGCCGAGGGCCACATTGCCCATAACCGAGGCCGAATCGCAGATATAAGTGCCTTTTCCGATGACCGGTGTGTGACCGTCAACTTCGTAAACAGCCATAGGGTACTCCATACTGTTATACCCACATTGGAGGCTTAACTGGCTTAGTCCGATTGCTTTAGCTCCCGAATCTCCCTTACAATGGAATAATGCAGATACCGGTCAGCGGATTCCGGATTGTAGGCACCGAGCTCGAAGAGATCACGCCCAAGACCATGGACGAGGTCGTCGAGCACGTGCGCTCCCAGGAGTTCGTCTGGCTGGATCTGGACTTGCAGAATGCCTCCGTGACCCAGGTGGTAGAGCTTTTGGAGCAGCGGCTGGACTTCCACCCCCTGGTGGTGGAGGAGTGCATCACACCGGATGTGTATCAGCCGAAGTTTGATGAGGAAAGCGGCTATAAGTTCTTCATCCTGCACTACTTCCGGGAAGGGCGCAAGGACTACCTGAAAGCCAGCGAGATCAACGTCTATCTGGGCGACAACTTCGTGATGACCCTGCACCGCAGCCCCATTCCCACGTATTTGCGGCTGTTTGCGCAAGACCTGCCGGAGGACATCTACAAGTTCAAGGACAAGCCCATCATCTTCTTCTACCACGTGCTGGACATGCTCATTGACGATTACCTCCGCACGATGGTTACAATCCAAACCCGGGGCGACGAGATAGAGTTTTCCATCTTGGCGCCGTCCGAGGTGCCGGTGCCGGTGGCGCGGGAGAAGCGGAAGAAGCGCAAGAGCCAGCTAGACGTGATGCGCGAGATTATCGCCCAGCGCCACAATCTCACCCTGATGCGCAAGTCGCTCTCTATGGAGCTGACGATTGTGAACGAGCAAGTATCCTCCTACGAGGAGCCGGAAGAGCCGCTGGGCCTGCCCGAAGAAGAGCGCGAGGAAGTTGTGGTTTACCTGGGCGGCCTGGTGAACCACCTGGAGAAAGCCCTCCAGATTATCGAACATGAGAAAGAAATCCTCGACCAGATACTTGAGGTCCATTCACTGGTGCTCAACAGCCGCGCCAACGAGGTGATGCGGCTGCTCACCGTATACGCGGCGATATTCATCCCGCTCACTTTCATTGCGAGCTTCTACGGGATGAACCTGGACAACCTGCACGGCCAGCACTGGAGCTGGTTCATCTGGGTGCTGGATGCGCTGATGCTGGCGGTGGCTGCCGGGATGATCATCTACTTCAAACGCAAGGAGTGGATATAGCCCGTGTGCTGCTCCGCACCATTCAACCGCGACACCGACCGCACTGATCCGTTCCTGGCGGCTCACATAGATGCTAACGGCGAAGAAGTGCTGGAGGAGGGCGAAGGCGCGAAACTGACTCGGCTGGTACGGGAAGGCCGCAGCGTCCTGCGCTGGGTATGGACGAAGGACGAGAAGCCGGAGCATCTGGCGAAGCTGATACCCGCACTGCCGTCGTTCCTGCCGGGGTTTGAGGACCTGCTGCTGGACGGCAGCGGATTCACCGCCGACGGCTATGAGAGGAGCTTGGAAGATGCCGGTGAATGGTTGGGAGTATCCGCCGCGCTGCCTCTGCTGGCGCAGGCCTACGACTTGGACGCCGAGCTAGACCGCAACGCGGGGGCAAGGCTCGGGCAGTTCGATCCGGCACGGGTGTATCTGCGCAATGCGAATCCAACGAGACTATCAGGGCTGGACGACTTCCGGTTGCGTTTCTACCATCTTGAAGACCTGTCCTCCGACGCTGAGCCGCTGGGGCTGACGGGGGGAACGGCGAAGTTGCTGGCTGGCCGCCTGAAAGAGCTGAAGCCGGCGAAGGCCTTTGCGCAGAACCACCGCGTGATGCTGGAGCTGGCGCGGCGCACGGCGGAAGCGCCAGAGCGGCTGGGCAGAGAAGTGGCGGCGTTGAAGCTCTCGCTGCAGATAGCCACGCGAACGGACATGGGCAAGAAGCGCGAGAACAACGAGGATGCGAACCTTACGCTTACGAGCGGCATTGAGGGCATTGGTGAATCTTCAGCGCTGTTCGCGGTGGCGGACGGGATGGGCGGCCATAACGCGGGCGAGTTCGCCTCGGCACTCAGCCTTGAGCTGCTGCGCTTCTACTCCGGGCTGTGGCCCTTGGGGCGCGGCACCCGCACGCACGGCATTCCCGACCTCATCGCCGAACACTTGCAGAGCATTCACTCCGAGATTGCTTCCGTCGCTGCGAGCGAGGAAGGGCTTGAAGGGATGGGCACAACCATTACCGGCCTCTTCTGTACTTCGCAGGCGGACATCACGTGCGAAACCGCGCTGGCGACGGTGCGCAGCTTCGTGTTCAATGTGGGCGACTCACGCGCATTTGCGGTAAACGCTGGAGGCCTGCGGCCGCTTACCCGCGACCATTCATTGGTGCAGGAGCTGTTGGATGCGGGCAACATCACCGAGGAAGAAGCCCAGGAACACCCGCAGCGCAACGTCATATCCCAGGGGCTGGGCGCGGCGGTGGAGCTGAAGCCCGACGTGTGGCCGTTCAGGCTGCCGCTGGACGCCTATCTCGTCATCTGCTCTGACGGGCTTACGGATCTGGTGCGCAAGGACGAGCTGGTTGCGCTGGCCGCGAAAGTGGAAAGCCCGGCTGCGCTCGCTGACGAGTACATTGACGCCGCACTGGACGCAGGCGGCCGCGACAACATAACCGTAATCGTGTTGAAGCCGATTCTTTCGGCGAACTGAGGTTCACCCGGCTGGCCAATACAGGAGGATTCTATGCTGTGGAAGAAGTACGCCACTGCGCTTACGGAGGCGCTGAAACTCAAAGACCATATCGTCGGTATAACCTACACCAATGACCACGTGGAAGGAGCGGATGGTGAGGGGAGCCGTGCCTGCACCGCGTTGATGAAAGCGCACCAGGGCAAGAGCGTTCTGCTGGGCAAGGAGAACTCGCTGTGCGGCGGGGGCACCTGGCACCTGGGGCTGGGTGATCGTCCCTCCGGCGAGGGTGGCAAGGCGCTGATGGATTTCCTGGTGCACGGCGAGAAGCTCGCCTGCAGCTACGCCGCCTTTCACCGGATGACCGCGCGGACCAGTCCGCCGCCGAAGAATGTGGCGGACTACATTCTGTTCGCCCCGATGGACGAGATGGAGTTGGAGCCCGATATCGCGGTGTTGGTGGTGAATGCCGAACAGGCCTGCCGTTTGCTCACACTCTACACCTACTTCACCGGCAAGGCGCCGGTAACCGAGATGATGGGCTCCGGCTGCCACATGGCGATTGCATACTCCATTAGCACCGGTGAGATGAACGTCAGTTTCTCCGACTGGACGGCGCGCCCCATCATGCAGATGGCAAAGGACGAGCTGCTGGTCACCGTGCCCTACTACATGCTGCACAACATGGTGGAGGCGATTCCGCGCTGCACTGCTGGCACCGCCGAGGGCAGGCCCTACACCGAGTTCATGCAGGAGCACCCGGCTGGCTCGGAGTAGCTAGAACGGGCGGCAGGACGGAGGGCTTACGGGCTAGAGTTCTACGCGGATGCCGCCGAGAACTTCTAGCGTGTCCTTCTTAACATCCACGCGAATGTCCTTGGCGGCGGCCCGGAAAGAGGGATCCACCAGCGTCGCGCCCAGGAGCGTCAGCGTCGCGCTGGACTTGTCCCAGGTGACGCCTTCCGCCGAGAAGCGCATGCCCAGTGAATCTATCTGGCCGGTGAGCGTGCCCTTCACCTCAGCGGTGTTCTCCTTAATGGTATATTGCAGGTCTTTGGCGAGGATGTAGAGCTTGCGCGTATCCTCCAGGAAGAACTCAATCTCCGCTTCCGGTAGGCTGATGACGCCTTCCTTGCCCACCGCCTTGCTGCTGGACAGGCGCATCTTCACCTGGCCGTCATCGCTGGAGAGGACGATTTCAGTTTCCTTGACTTCAATGTCGGGCGGGTTAGCCAGCAGCGGATTCTTCTCGGCCTGCTGGCGCTCCTGCTCCAGGCGCGCTTCGGCCGGAGTGTAGCTCTCCGGATTAAGCGGGCGTAGATGTGAGCGGGGGGAAACCTTCGCCACGATGAACGCGATAAGCGCTAGCACGATGAGCGCGAAAAGCGTCCAGGCAATGCCGTACGACGCGCCTTTCCAGATGCCCTTCATATCGCGCTCAGTTGGACTCCGGCTTGCCGCTGCGGGTTCACTTGCCGCCGTCCGTGGGCTTGAGCTTCAGCTCCGCCAGCTGCTCCGCGTCAACCGGCGAAGGCGCCCCGGTGAGGGGGCATTGCGCCGAAGTTGTCTTGGGGAAAGCGATTACGTCGCGAATGCTGCTGAAGCCCGCCATCAGCGCCACGATGCGGTCCAGCCCCAGGGCGAAGCCCCTATGCGGCGGCCCGCCGTACTCGTAAGCGTTCAGCAAGAAGCCGAAGCGGTCGCCGATGACTTCGTCGCTCATCCCGAGGTTGCGCAGCACCCGCCGCTGCAGCTCCGGCTCAAAGATGCGCAGGCTCCCGCTGCCCATCTCCTGGCCGTTAAGCACCAGGTCGTAAGAATCGGCGCGCACGCTCAGCGGGTCGCTTTCCAGCCGCTCGCGGTCCTCGGGCAGAGGTGAGGTGAAGGCGTGGTGCGCCGGTACGGGCTCGCCCGTCTCCTCGTCGGGCTCGTAGAGCGGGAACTCCACAATCCAGCAGAAGTGCCAGCCGTCGCGCTTGGGAACGCCGAATCTAGCGGCAGCGTGCACCCGCAGCTCGCCCAGTACCGGCAGGACCTTCTTGGGCTCTCCCACCATCAGCAGGAAGGCGCCTTTCCCGGTGCAGCCGCAGGCCTCACGCATCCGGGCGAGTGTGCCTTCGTCTACGAACTTCTTGAGGCCGCCGCCGACTTCTTCGCCGGTGACGGTCAGCACCGCCACGCCGCCGCCTCCGCGTGCACGGACGAAGGCGCCCAGTTCATCCTCGTCTTTGCGGCTCGGTTTCGCGCCGGGGATGAAGATCCCCTTGACCTCCCCGCCAGCCTCCAGCGCCTGGGCGAAGATGCGGAACCCGGTGCCGGCGAAGGCGGTGGTGAAGTCGTGTATCTCGCAGCCGAACCGCAGGTCGGGCTTGTCGCTGCCGTAGCGCGCCATCGCTTCGGTGTAGGTCATCACCGGAAACGGCCGCTTGACCTCCGCACCGATAGCTTCCTTGAAGATATGCGCCATTGCACCCTCACCGAGGTCAAACAACTCCTCGCGGGTAATGAAGCTGGCCTCCAGGTCAAGCTGGGTGAACTCCGGCTGGCGGTCGGCTCGCAGGTCTTCGTCGCGGAAGCACCGTGCCAGCTGGAAGTAGCGGTCCACCCCCGCAATCATTAGCACCTGCTTGAGCAACTGCGGTGACTGCGGCAGCGCGTAGAACCTGCCGGGATGCACCCGGCTTGGCACCAGGTAGTCCCGCGCGCCCTCCGGTGTGCTCTTGGTGAGCATCGGCGTTTCAATCTCCCAGAAGCCGCGGCTGTCCAGGTACTGGCGCAGCGCCAAGAACACGCGGTGGCGAATCTCCATGGCGCGCACCATCGGCGGCCGCCGCAGGTCCAGGTAGCGGTACTGCATCCGCATGGTGTCGTCTGCGGGCGTTTCGTCGGTGATGTAGAACGGCGGTGTCTTGGCCTCCGCCAGCACGGTGATTCGCTCCGGGATAACCTCGCGGTCGCCGCCGGGCTCGTCCTTGCGCTCCTCCGGCGGACGCAGGGCGATGTGCCCCTTGACCGAAACCACATATTCCGCACGCAGTGAAGCGGCCGCTGTGTGCGCAGCGGCGTCTTCGCTTTCGTCCACGCGCACTTGAATGCTGCCCCAACGGTCGCGCAGGCGGAAGAACACGAGGCTTCCCAGGTCGCGCTGGCGTTCAACCCAGCCGGCCAGCACCACCCCGGAGCCTTCACCCAGCGTGAAAGCCTCCCCGATGGTGTGTGTTCGCAGTTTTTCCGGTTCTCCAAGCATGTAAGAAGCCTGATATTACCACAGGGAAAGCCGCCATGCGCGCGATGGGTTATGATTGCCGGCAGGCGCTATGCCCAAGACAAAAGCATTTGACGATTTCGCCGGTGAATACGACCACTGGTTCGTGGCGCACGCCGCCGCCTACGAATCGGAGCTGGAGGCAGTGCGTGTCGCACTGGGTGAGCCCGGGCGCTGCGTGGAGATTGGTGTCGGTACCGGCCGCTTCGCCGCGCCTCTGGGGATTGAGTTGGGCGTGGAGCCGTCGGCCGCAGCGGCGGAGCTTGCCCGGGCACGCGGGATCGAGGTAGTTGAGGGCGTGGCCGAGAAGCTTCCCTATGAGGAGGCTACGCTGGACAGCGTGCTGATGGTGACAACCATCTGCTTCGTGGATGACCCGCAGCTAGCACTAAGCGAGATGCACCGGGTGCTGAAGCCTGGGGGCAAGGCGGTGGTGGGCCTCATTGACGCCGACAGCGCGCTGGGGCACGAGTACCGCAGCCGGGCGGCACAGAGCCGGTTTTACGCTGTAGCCACGTTCTTCACCGCCGCGCAGGTCGGCGAGCTGCTCACACGCGCGGGTTTCGTCCAGCTTGAGTGCTGGCAGACGCTGTTTAGCCCGCCGGCGGCGATGGCGCAGCCGGACCCGGTGAAGCCGGGATGCGGCGAAGGCAGCTTTGTCGTAATGCGGGCGTCGAAGCCGCAAACAGAATGAGGCTGGCCTTTGCCCGCTTGCTGGCGGTGTTCTATAATCCACTGCGTGATTGAGCTTCCCGCTAATCCCCGCGTGCGCTTTGCGCCCAGCCCCACCGGCGCGCTGCACGTCGGCAACCTCCGCACGGCGCTGTTCAACTTCCTCATCGCCCGCAAATACGGCGGCACCTTCATCCTGCGCCTGGAGGACACCGACCGCACCCGCAGCCGCCGCATGTTTGAGGAGGAGATTGAGGCCGGGCTGGCTATGCTGGATATGATCTGGGATGAAGGCCCCGGAGTCGGCGGCGTGCATGCGCCATACTACCAGTCCCGCCGCACGGAGTTCTACACTGAAGCGGTGGAAAGGCTGCTGACCGAAGGCCACGCCTACCGTTGCTTTTGCAGCATGCAGCGCGTAGGCGAGGTGAAACTGGAACAGCGCAAGGGCGGCAAACCGCCGCGTTACGATCGCGCCTGCTTGTCAATCCCGCCGGAAGAAGCCGAACGCCGGGCGCTGGCGGGCGAGACCCATGTGGTGCGCTTCCGGCTACCGGACGAGCGCGAAGTGGTCGTGGACGACCTGCTGCACGGGCGCATAACCATTGCTCTTTCCGCCCTCGAGGACTTCATCATCCGCAAGAGCAACGGCGATTTCACCTTTGATTTGCCGAACGTGGTGGATGATGCGGATATGCAGATATCGCTGGTTGTCCGAGGAGAGGAGCATATCACCAACACCGCACGGCATATGCTGCTTCGGCGCGCGCTGGGAGTGGGCGAGATTCCATGCCTGCACCTTCCGCTCATCCTTGACCGCAACCGGCGTAAGCTCAGCAAGCGCGCCGGCGCGGTGACGCTGCGCGAGTTTGTGCAGTTGGGCGTGCTCCCGCGCGCGATCATCAACAGCATCGCCCTGCTGGGCTGGCACCCGAAGGGCGAGCGCGAGATCTACAGCATGCCGGATCTGGTGAAGGCCTTCTCGGTGGAACGGCTTTCCCGCAGCCCCGCGGTCTTTGACCCCGACCGGCTGGAGTACTTCCACCGCGAGCACCTGAAGCTCACTACCTTCGAGAAAGCGGAAGGCCGTTTTCGCCAGCATCTCTCCGGCCTGAATCCGGAGGGTGCTGTCGCGGTCGACCGCGAGGCGCTCACCCGACTCATCTTTCAGGAGGTGGTTGACGGCGGGTTGTTCTACTCCAAGGCCGCCGACCTGTTTTCTTTCATCGATAGCGACTTCGCGCCACCGGCGAGTGGAGAGCTGGCGGAAAGGCGAGAAACGCTTGAGGAGTTCGCCAGATTCTGGACGCCCATTTTGGCTGAGCAAATCGCCGGCAAGCCGGAAGAAACGCGCGTGCTCCTTAGTGCATTTGTGGAGGAGCACGGTGTCGGCCGCAGGGAACTGCTGCACCCGCTGCGGCTCGCGCTGACCGGACGCAGCGAAGGCGTGAGCATCTACCTGGTGCTGGCGCTGCTATTCCCCGAGGTAGTGGCGCAGCGCATCAGGCAAGGACTAGAGGCAAGCGCGACCGCTGCTGCAGGCGCCATTTAGTGAACTGGTTCACATAATGATGCAGCCCGCGTGGCAATGCGTCCGAAGGCCGCGAGATACCTCCAGGCTGCTTGGAAACAAGGAATACCATGCACGAGCGGTTGGACTTCGTGGTGCCGTTGTGGTATAATGCGGTCGGTTGGTTGTGTTTAGAGACTACCGGGGCGCTGAGAAGTGGCCTGCGTGGTTGTGAAAGAGATTACTAGCCAACTGCAACATCGATTATTCCGGAGGACGTGAAAATGGCTGAAGAACTAAACCCGCGCCTGATGGCGCAGAAGCAGCTTGACGTTGCGGCCGAGCTGCTGGAATTGGACCGCGCCCAGCACAAGCGGCTGCGAGAGCCGCAGGTCGTCCTGGAAGTGTCGGTGCCGGTGAAGCTCGACGACGGACGGGTGGAGGTGTTCAAGGGCTGGCGCTCGCAGCACAACAACTTCCGCGGCCCCACCAAGGGCGGCGTGCGCTTTCACCCCGACACCTGCTACGACGAGGTGGTAGCGCTGTCTATGTGGATGACCTGGAAGTGCGCGCTGCTCAACCTGCCGTTCGGCGGCGGCAAAGGCGGCGTGCGCTGTAATCCTGCGGAGATGAGCATCGGGGAGATGGAGCGGCTTACGCGGCGTTACACTTTCATGATCAGCCCGATAATCGGGCCCGAGCGCGACATCCCCGCACCTGACGTCTACACCAATTCCCAGACAATGGCGTGGATGATGGACACCTACAGCATTCTGAAGGGCTACACCATTCCCAGCGTCGTGACCGGCAAGCCGCTGGACCTCGGCGGAAGCCAGGGACGCGTGGAAGCCACCGGACGCGGCTGCGTCATCTGCGTCCGCGAGGCGCTGAAGCACCTGGGCATTGATCCGGCGACGACCACCGCAGCGGTTCAGGGCTATGGCAACGTCGGCTCCAACGCAGCGGTTCTGCTGGAGGAAATGGGCGTGAAGGTGGTGGCCGCGTCGGATGTGTTCGGTGCGATTCACTCCCCCGACGGGTTGGACACTCGCAAGCTCTGCGACCACGTGACCAAAACCGGCTCAGTAGTGAATTTCCCCGGCTCCTCTCCCATTTCGGCGGATGAGCTAATCGAAATGGAGGTGGATATCCTCGTTCCCGCTGCGTTGGAGAACGTCATCACCTCTAAGAACGTGGGCAAAATCAAAGCTAAGATTGTGTCCGAGGGCGCCAACGGCCCAACGACGCCAATGGCTGACAAGGTGCTGCACGAGAACGGCGTGTTCGTCGTCCCCGACATTCTGGCGAATGCGGGCGGCGTCACTGTCTCGTACTTCGAGTGGGTGCAGGACCTGTACCACTTCCAGTGGGATGAGGACCGCGTGAACAAGGAGCTGGAGAAGATGATGGTGAAGGCGTTCGCCGAAGTGCTGGCCGTCGCCCAGGAGAAGCGGGTGTGCAACCGCACCGCGGCTTACCTGCTGTCGGTTGCCCGGGTGGCACGTGCCGGCGCCGAACGCGGCATCTTCCCGTAAGCTGCTGGACACTGAGGATTACACGCTTTGCGCCGCCGGAACGGGATTACCCTCCGGCGGCGCCTTGCCTTAAGGACGCTTGACGGAGTTGCACTTACACGATAGACCTGAGACCGTGTCCTATGCTAGACTCACTCGGCACTGGCTGGTTGTGATATTGTTCACAGGCAGCCAGATTCGCTGGTAAGTTCCCCCTGGGCGCGGCAGTCTCGGCTGCGGCCTGGATATGGCAAATGTCTGAAGGGCGCAAGAACAAAAGGAAGCCGAATGGCGCTCCCGAAAAGGAACTGGAGAAGATCCACCGGGAGTATGCCGCCGTGTCGTCCATCTTCGAGATGGCGGGCGCGCTCATCATCGTGCTGGATACGCTGGGGCGGATAGTGCTGTTCAACCGCGCCTGCGAAGAGGTTACGGGATACCCGGCTGAGGAAGTTGAGGGGAAGGCGTTCTTTGACCTATTCATCCTGCCTGACGAGCTGAAGGGCGTCAAGGCTGTCTTCAAAGACCTGAAGTCGGACAAGTTCCCCAGCAAGTACGAGAACCACTGGCGCACAAAGAATGGAGACCGTCGGCTGATCTCCTGGTCCAACACTGTGATGCACAGTGAATCCGGCGAGGTGGAGTTCATCGTCAGCATCGGCCTGGACATCACCGAGCGGATGCAGGTGGAAGAGGAGCTTCAGCGCAAGTCCCACGACTTGGGCGAGCGGGTGAAGGAGCTTAACTGCCTGTATGGCATTTCGCGCCTGCGGGAAGACCCTAAGCTGTCGGTGGCCGAAATGCTGCAGAGGATTGTGGAACTGATACCGCCCGCATGGCACTATCCCGGGATTACCTGCGCCCGCATAAGTGTGAGCGGGAGCATTTTCACCACTGGTAATTTTGCAGAGACAAGCTGGCGGCAGCACAGCAAGGTTCAGGTTTACGGCGAGGACATCGGCACCGTTGAGGTTTTCTACCTGGAGGGAATGCCTGAACTGGACGAAGGGCCCTTCCTTGCTGAGGAGAGGAAGCTCATTGATGCCATCGCCGAGCGCATCGGACGCATTATTGAGCACCGCCAAACTGAAGCGCGTGCGAGGGAATACCAGGACGAGCTGCGCAGCCTGGCCTCGGAAATGGCGCTGGTGGAGGAGCGCGAGCGCCGGCGCATTGCGGTGGAGCTGCACGACCATGTGGGGCACGCGCTCGCCATCTCCAAGTTCAAGCTAGAGGATCTCCGTTCCACTACGGACGCGGAGGAGCTTGAACAGGCGATTGAGCTGATTGACGAGACCATCAAAAGCACACGGTCGCTCACATTTGAGCTGAGCCCGCCGGTGCTGCACGAGTTGGGGTTCATTGCCGCGTTGGATTGGCTCTGCAAGCAGATGCGCGACAAGCACGGGCTGAACGTTGAGTTCCGCGACGACGAAGTTCCCAAGCGGCTGGCCGAAGATACGCGCATGCTGGTTTTTCAGGCGATGCGCGAGCTGTTGGTGAACGCGGTCAAGCATTCGCGCGCGTCCCAAGTCCTGGTTCAGACCAAGAAGCTGAATGGCGATATCCAGGTTACGGTGGAGGATAACGGCGTTGGGTTTGACCCGTCGGCGGTGGCGGCAAGACGCGGAAAAGAAGGCGGCTTCGGGTTGTTCAACATGAGCGAGCGCCTGGGCTACTTGGGCGGACGGCTGGAAGTAGACTCCGCACCCGGCCGGGGCACGATTATTACGCTGATAGCTCCCCTCAAGGCTGACGGCGAATCACAGGCTCCACCTGCGCCAGCCATCGACCGGACGCGCGGCCTGAGGATCAAAGCCGACCGGCGCATCAAGATTCTACTGGCGGAGGACCACCAGATAACCCGCGAGGGCCTGCGCGCACTGCTGGAGAGGGAGCCGGACCTCAGTGTGGTCGCTGAGGCGGACAACGGTGCCAAGGCGGTCGAACTGGCGCTGGAGCATGCGCCGGATATAGTGATAATGGACATCGCGATGCCAGAGATGAACGGGATCGAGGCCACGAAGCGCATAGTTGCGGAGCTACCTCAGACGAAGGTGGTCGCGCTGTCCATGCACGCGGACAAACACTACGTACTGGAGATGCTGCGGGCGGGCGCGTCAGGCTATTTGCTTAAGGACTGCGCGCAGGTGGACCTTGCCCGGGCGGTGCGAACGGTGGACGCGAACCTGACCTTCCTCAGCCCGGAGATTGCCGACACGGTGGTGGAGGAGTATGCGCGCTACCAGTCGCATCAAGAACAGGCTGTGGCGTCGGTGCTCACTCCGCGCGAGCGTGAAGTGCTGGCGCTGCTGGCGGAAGGCAGCAACACCAAAGAAATCGGCCTGAAACTGGGCGTGAGCGTCAAGACGGTGGAAACCCATCGCCAGCACGTAATGGACAAACTCAACTTGCACAGCGTTGCAGAGCTTACGAAGTACGCTATTAAGGAAGGATTGATAGGCATAGAGGACTGATTGTCCTCGCGCCGCTGACCACTTCACTACATCTCCATTACAGATGCTTATCAGTCGAATTACTGACAGGTAATCTCCGATTGCTTCTCGGCAGATTGTGAGGATAATCACATGCGGACGGGCGGTGTTGGCCGCCGAATCCCCTGTGTGATGTGTATCGGCATACTTCTGGTTGACGACCACCGGATCTTCCGTGAGGGCTTGCGCGTCCTGCTGGAGAAGCAGCCGGGAATCCGCGTACTAGCAGAGGCCGAGGACGGCCGGCAGGCGGTGCAGCTTGCGCGTGAACACCATCCGGACGTCGTCATCATGGACGTTTCCATGCCGCAATGCAACGGCATCGAGGCGACCAAGCTGATAATGGCTGAAGCTCCGGGCACCAAGGTACTGGCGCTTTCCATCCACAGCGATGGCAACTTCGTTATCGAGATGCTGCGGGCGGGCGCCGCCGGCTACCTGCTCAAGGACTGCTGCCACCAGGACCTCGCACGTGCCATCCGCACGGTGGACGCGAACGTCGTCTTTCTTAGCCCGTGTATCGCCCTGACCGCTGCCAAGGAGTACATCCGGCACAACTCCGGACCCAACGGCGACCGCAAGGTCAACCTCACCGGCCGCGAAAAAGAGGTTCTACTGCGGCTGGCGGGGGGAAAGACAACCAAGGAAATCGCCCAGGAGTTTGGCGTCAGCGCGAAGACGATTGAAACCTACCGCTGGCGGCTGCGCCAGAAGCTCAACATGCGCAGCATGGCCGAGCTCACAAAATACGCCATTCGGCAAGGGCTGGTGAGCGTTGATTCGTAGCGCTGACAACCAGAATTCTGCCCGTGGCTGGAGCAAGTGCTTACGGCCTTCCGGCTCAGGCTATCAGGGATTCCCTGTCGGGAATTATCCAATTGTAAATAGGTTGCATCTGCCTTATTCTCCGCTTGTGATGAATTGCACAAACCAAGACGGCAGCGGAGAGCCCAGTACCGGCGCAAGCTGGCGGGCCGAGGATGCTGTTTTCATGCTTGCGGAGCATGTGTTCTCCGCGACCACGCCGGAGTTTTCCGGCGGATATTAATGGAGGATTCAACATGTCAACTGTAAGGCCAATCAGCACGAAAGAAGTGGTTGTCTCCGCTGAGGAGATTAAAGGTCTTTGCGCGACCTGCAACGCTGCAAGCGATTGCGCCATCCGCAAGGACTGCAACAAACCCATCTGGTTCTGCGAGGAGTTTGACGACTACGTGGTCGTCGCCGACCGGACCCCCAAACAGGCTCCTCCGCGCCGTGAAGCGTCGGCGAAGCCCAACGGCGGCTCGCAGGGCATCTGCAGCAACTGCTCGACCCGCCAGAACTGCAGCTACCGGACGCCGGGCTCGGAAATCTGGTTCTGTGAGGACTACAGCTAGGCTTTGCCCAAAAGGGCAGCCGCGGCTGCTTTGATTCTGCAACCCATCCACTGGTGACAGCGATATGGATCCTGAACAGGCACTGACTCCGCAAACCCGCAATGGCGAGATGGACGGACTCATCTCGCTGCTGGAGCGCATCCAGGCCAGGTACAACTACCTGCCGGAGGAGGCTCTGCGCGAAGTATCCGAGACCACCGGCCGCTCCCTCGTGGACATCTACGGCGTGGCAACCTTCTATAGGGCGTTCAGCCTGAAGCCGCGCGGCAAACACCTCGTGTCCGTCTGTCTGGGCACGGCGTGCCATGTGCGCGGCGGCCCGGCGATTGCCGAGGAATTTGAGCGCCGGCTGGGGATACGGGCTGGCGAAACCACCGACGACCGCGAATTCACGCTGGAAACGGTGAACTGCCTGGGAGCCTGCGCACTCGGGCCGGTTGCGGTGGTCAACGGCAAGTACTTCTCGAAGGTGCGCAGGTCGGAAGTCAAGGAGATCATCCGGCAAGTCCTATCGGGCGCGGAAGAGATTGATCTTGCCACCGACCAGCGTGTCATTCCAGTGGAAGTTAACTGCCCCCGCTGCAACCACAGCCTAATGGACTCCAGCCACCTCGTTGACGGCCTGCCGTCCATCCGGGTCAGCATCACTTTCGGGCGGGTTCACGGGTGGATGTGTTTGTCCGCGCTCTATGGAAGCTACAACGTCGTGTCGGAGTACCCGTTGCCGGCGAATGCGGTTATTCACTTCTTCTGCCCCCATTGCCACGAGGAGCTGTCGGGGCCGGTCGAATGCCCGGAGTGCGGCGCGCCGATGGTGCGGATGATTGTCCGCGGGGGCGGCGTCTTACAGGTATGTTCGCGTAAGGACTGCAAGGCCCACACGCTCGACATTTGACCGTGAACGATGCTGACCGGATGCTTGACTAACTACTGAGGGAACACTGGATGCAACGAGTCTCAACACTTGCTGATTTCTCGAACCTCCGGCGGATGATTCTCGGAGAACCACAGAAGGATATGCCATGTCTCGTCGTATGCGCGGGCACTGGTGGCCAGGCCAGCGGCTCCAACGACATCATCCGTATCATCAAGCGCCAGATCATTGAGAAGAGCTACCAGGAGCGCATGTCGCTGCGCATCACCGGCTGCCAGGGCTTCTGCGAGATGGACCCGTTCATTCTCGTGGAGCCGGCGCTCAACCTCTACCCGCTCTTGAAAATGGAGGATGTGCCGCGCGTGATTGACGCAGTGGCGCAGGGGCGCGTGCTGGAGGATCTGCTTTACAAGGGGACTGGCGAGCGGAAATGCTACCACTGCCAGAACGACATTCCCTTCTTTAAGAAGCAGACGCGCACCATCCTGGGGAAGAACGAGCAAATCGATCCTATCCGCCTGTACGACTACATCCGGTGCAATGGCTACGCTGCGCTGGAGAAAGTGCTGGAAGACCCCAAGCCGGGGTGGGTCATTGAGGAAGTGAAGCGCTCCGGCCTGCGCGGCCGCGGTGGCGCCGGATTCCCTACTGGAAAGAAGTGGGAGTTGGCGCGGGCTTCCGGCAACGGCGCGGGCCAGAAATACGTGGTCTGCAACGCGGACGAAGGTGACCCCGGCGCCTATATGGACCGCAGCCTGCTTGAAGGCAATCCGCACGCCATCATTGAGGGAATGCTCATCGCCGGCATCGCCATCGGCGCGACCAAGGGTTTCATCTACGTGCGCAGCGAGTATCCATTAGCCATTAAGCACACGCTCATTGCGTTGCAGCAGGCCGGCGAGATGGGGCTGCTGGGCAAGAACATACTGGGCACTGGCATCGATTTCGACATTGAGATCGTGCGCGGCGCCGGCGCGTTTGTCTGCGGAGAGGAAACCGCGCTCATAAGGTCAATTGAAGGACTCATGGGTGAGCCGCGCCAGCGCCCGCCTTACCCAATAGTGAAGGGCATCTGGGGCCATCCCACCTGCATCAATAACGTTGAGACCCTGGCGAATGTGCCGGTAATAATCCGTGACGGCGCGGACGAGTACGCCAAAGTCGGCGTGCCGGGCAACACCGGAACCAAGATATTCAGCCTGGTCGGCAAGATACGCAACACCGGCCTGGTGGAAGTCCCGATGGGAATCACCATCGGCGAAATCGTCTACGACATCGGCGGCGGCCCCGTGGGCGAGGCCAAGATCAAGGCGGTGCAGACCGGCGGGCCCTCCGGCGGCTGCATCCCCGCGAGCATGTTTGACCTGCCCATTGACTACGACAGCCTGACCAAAGCGGGCTCCATTATGGGCAGCGGCGGCATGATCGTGATGGACGAGAACACCTGCATGGTGGATGTCGCCAAGTACTTCATGGGCTTCCTGAAAGACGAGTCCTGCGGCAAGTGCTTCACCTGCCGCAAGGGCACGCAGCGGATGTGGGAGCTGCTGGACGACATCACCAAGGGGCGCGGCACGCTCGCCCACCTAGACTTGCTGGAGGAACTGGCGCTGGTGGTGAAGGACACCACCATGTGCGGCCTGGGGCAGTCGGCGCCCAATCCCGTGCTCAGCACTCTCAAGTATTTCCGCGAGGAGTACGAAGAACATATTCTGGAGAAGCGCTGCCGCGCCTTCGTCTGCAAGGAGCTGGTGGGTGCGCCCTGCCAGACCGCCTGCCCGCTGGGCACCGAGGCCTGGCGCTATGTGGCGCACATCGCCCGGGGCGAATACGAGGACGCGTACACGGTTATCCGCGAAGCCAACCCCTTCCCCTCGGTGTGCGCCCGCGTGTGCAGCCACCCGTGCGAGAGCCACTGCCGCAGCGGCGTCGTGGGCACGCGCCCAATCGCCATCCGCGCGCTGAAGCGCTTCATCACCGACCGCATTGACCCGTCGGTGTACACGCCGAAGCGTGACCAGGCCAAGCGCCCGGAGCGTGTGGCCGTGGTCGGCTCCGGCCCGGCCGGAATGGCAGCCGCGCATTACCTTTCGCTCAAGGGCTATCCGGTGACCGTGTTTGAGGCGCTGCCGGAGCCGGGCGGGATGCTCATCAGCGGTATCCCCTCCTACCGGCTGCCGCGCGAAACTCTGCGCAAAGAAATCGCCTCGCTAGTGGACGAAAATGTGGCGGTTGAATGCGGCAAGGCGCTGGGCAAGGACTTCACAGTGGATGGCTTGTTCGGCGACGGCTATAAGGCGGTATTCCTGGCGATGGGCGCCCACAAGAGCCGCAAGCTCAATGTCGCGGGCGAAGACCTCAAGGGCGTCCATCCGGCGATTGAGTTCCTGAAAGCGTGGAACCTCCGCAGCGAGCAGCTTGCCACCGGCCACGTGGGCGTCATCGGCGGCGGGGACTCGGCGGTGGATGCTGCGCGCGTCGCGCTGCGCCAGCCCGGCGTGAAGAGCGTGACCATCTTCTACCGGCGCACGCGCAACGAGATGCCTGCGCTGGCGGAGGAAGTTGATGCGGCGCTGGACGAGGGCATTAAGCTGGAGGCGCTGGTCTCGCCGCTGAAGATACATGCGGAGATTGAAGAAGGCGTGCCCGGCGAGGAGCTGGAGACGCCGCTGAAGATGACCTCCAAGGAGGCCCGCGTCACCGGTGTGGACTTCATCCGCAACGAGCTGGGCGCGGTGGACGCCAGCGGCCGGCGCAATCCAGTGCCGCTCAAGGGCAGCGAGTTCACCGCCAAACTGGACACTCTTATCGTCACCATCGGCGACGTTCCCGATATTGATTACGTGGCGGACATGGGCCTGGCCGTCAGCAAATGGGGCACTCTCGTCTGCGACGAAGACACTCTGCTGACTAGCCGCGAAGGCGTTTTCGCTGGCGGCGATGTCGTCACCGGTCCAAACACTGTGGTGGAAGCGATTGCAGCCGGCAAGAAAGCCGCCGTGATGATCCACCGCTTCCTGCGCAGCGAGCCGCTGAAGCAGCCCGCACAGGTGAAGCTGCCTGAGGTGCTGGTGGAGCCCGTGATGCTGGACGAGGAGGAGCTGGAGACCGCCGAGCGGGTGGAACCGCCGCGCATCGCGCCGGAACGCCGCGCGGCCGGCTTTGACGAGGTTGAGCTCACGCTCACGGTGGAGGACGCAACGCGCGAAGCCCGTCGCTGCTTGCGCTGCGACCTGGAGTTCACCCAGCGGCGGTACGACGATGATGAGCTGGAAGCTCCCATCCCCGTGGAGAAGGTGGCCCGCTGATGATCACACTCACGATAAACGGACTGGAAGTGCAGGTGGAAGAGGGCACCACGCTCCTGGAGGCGGCGCAGTTCCTTGGCTTCCCCATTCCGACGCTGTGCCACATGGAAGGGCTGTCGCCCTACGGGGCCTGCCGCCTGTGCGTGGTGGAAATCGGCCGGGAGCCAAACACCAGGCTCGTTTCCTCATGCACTTACCCCGCCGAAGAAGGCTTGAATGTGCGAACCGCCACGAGCCGCGTAGTGCGTGCGCGCAAGATGGTGCTGGAGCTGTTGCTCGCCACCTGCCCGCAGTCCAAGGTAATCCAGGACCTCGCCGCGGCGCACGAGATTCGCCAGCAGCGGTTCCGCCAGGAGCACGAGGACTGCATTATGTGCGGGCTGTGCGTGCGGATGTGCGAGGAGCAGATGATGGCCAAGGCCATCGGCTTCCGCGGGCGCGGCGAGAAACGCACGCTGGGCACGCCCTTTGATATCCGCAGCGAGGAATGCCGGCTCTGCGGCGGCTGCATGTATGTCTGCCCCGCCTGCCAGCTGCGCTGCACCTACAACGAGCCGGAGAAGGCCATCTGCGGCGGCTGCGCCAACCTCAGCCCGCCGTGCCTGGAGAAAGACGAATTCGACGACATGATGTGCTACATGCAACCCTGTGTCGCCTGTGAAATAAAGAAGGAATGAGAAACCTACAAGGAGACCATGATGTGGACGACCTTTTCCAGAGTTAACTCTTCGGCTGCAACCCTGACCAAGAACCGCACCGAGGGCTCGGTCACGCCGAGTTCCGGCATGTGCGTAACTTGCGTGGATGGCTGCATCGGTATGTGCGAAATCGGCAAGTCCGCCTACCGAGGGCACGAGGTCATCTACCCGCAGCCGTTCGGCGTGATAACGACCGCCGCGGAAAAAACCTACCCGGTGGACTACTCCCATTTCAACATCATGGGCACCGCCGTCGGGGCGCACGGCATTGAGGCCGATTCGGACAAGGCCGTGTTCCCGGCGGTGGACCTCACCGTAACCTTCGGCCACGACAACGGGCTGAAGTTCAAGCTGCCCATAATGATCCCCGGCATCGGCTCCACCAACATCGCCAAGAACAACTGGGAGGGCCTGGCCATCGGCACCGCGCTGGCGGGCACCGGCCTGACCATCGGCGAGAACGTGGTGGGCATGGATCCCGAATCGACCATCAAGAACGGCCGGGTGGTGGATACGGTGGACCTCAAGCGCCGGGTGAAGCTGTTTACCGACCACCAGCGCGACGGCTGGGGCGCCATCATCGTCCAGTCCAACATCGAGGACACGCGGCTGGGGGTGCAGGAGTACGCCATCGGCGAGCTGGGCGTGGAATGTGTGGAGCTTAAGTGGGGGCAGGGCGCCAAGGACATCGGCGGCGAGGTCAAGATCCGCGAGCTGAAGAAGGCCCAGCTGCTCTACGAGCGCGGCTATGTAGTGCTGCCAAACCCGACCGACCCCAATGTGATAAAGGCCTTTGAGCGCGGCGCGTTCAAGGAGTTTGAGCGCCACTCGCGCGTGGGCATGGTCACGGAAGAGGGCTTCGCCCAGCGGGTGGACGAGCTGCGCAAAGCCGGCGCCAAGTACATCTTCCTCAAGACCGGCGCCTACCGGCCGGCCGACCTCGCGCGCGCGGTGAAGTACGCGTCCAAGTACCGCCTTGACCTGCTCACCGTGGACGGCGCGGGCGGCGGCACCGGCATGAGCCCCTGGCGCATGATGAACGAGTGGGGCGTCCCGCCGGTGGAACTGCACTCGCTGCTCTACGAATACTGCAAGGAGCTGCACGACCGCGGCGAGCACGTTCCCGCCGTCACCGTCGCCGGCGGCTTCACCTTTGAGGACCAGATGTTCAAAGGCCTGGCGCTGTGCGCGCCGTTCGCCAAGCTAATCGGCATGGCGCGCAGCCCCATCGCCGCCGCGATGGTAGGCAAGACCATCGGCCGCACGATTGACCAGAACCAGGTGCCGGTGTACGTTGAGCGGTTCGGCAACACGAAGGACGAGATATTCGTCACCGCGGCCGACCTGCGCCACGAGCTGGGCGACGACGAGTTTGAGCGCATCCCGACCGGCGCGCTGGGCCTCTACACCTACTACGAGCGGCTCGCGCAGGGCCTGCGCCAGTTGATGGCGGGCAACCGCAAGTTCGCCCTGAAGTACATTGAGCGCGACGACATCGCGGCGCTGACGCACGAGGCGGCCGACATCAGCGGTATCACCTACATCATGGACGTGGACAAGGCCGAGGCAGCGAAGATACTCGGCGCCAACGGCAAGGGCTCAAAGAAGGCTGCGGCGTCGGCGAAGCCCGCCGCCAAGAACGACGGCAAGCGCACACCGGCTTCCAAGTCCGGCGCGAAGAAGTAACGATCAACCCTCTCGCTGCGCCCGCCGGGGCACCAGGCTTCGGTGGGCGCTGCGGGCGTTTTCCCTTATTCCCTGCAATCACGGGCTCCTGCGAAGGAGCCCGTTTGCCCGACCGGGCGAGCAAGGGTCTGGCGACTCCGCCTATCCCAGCGCTTTTTTCAGCGCATCCAGCATCTTGGCGGGGTCGACAAGCTTCACCTTTTTCGCGGCGGTCCCAAGCAGCTTCTTGGCGTCCTCGTGCAGCTCTTTGGGAACCGCCAACAGTACCGGTACGTTGTAGTTGAAGCAGCTCTGCAGGATGTCCTCGGTGCTGGCCTCCCAGCGCGGCGGCGCCACTACTTTGTGCAGGTAGCCGATAACCGCATGCACTTTGTCCTTGCCGCTGAAGAGGCGCACGTTCTTGCCGTGGCCGTCGTAGCCGTTGCTCACCGGCAGCGTGTCATGCCCCCGGGCTACGAGGCTGGTGAGCCACACCGGGTCTGTCCCTTCGAAGTAACCGACTACTTTACGATTCATCTTGTCCTCCTCTTTCTGCCGCGCCGGGCGCGTCATTTCCGCCGGGCGCTAGGCGTTTGCCTGCTATTCTAGCATATGGGGCGGCCGCGCTGTAAGGAAAACACTTACAGGGCAGGCTTACACACTGAAGCAATCGGGCTTCCTGGCGAGACGGGCGGGCTAGGCAGCGCTGGCGGGAAAGGCTCCCTCGGGTATAATAGCGTAGAGGTGAAATACGGTGCCCAAACAGCGCAAAGTTGAAATCGTGCTCCGGGACGGCAAGCCCTCCGCCGTCATCCTGGACATCGCGGAATACGAGAGGCTGCTGGAGAGAGCCGAGGATTTGTACGACCTCAAGATGCTGGCGGAAATGAGAAAGAGCGCGCTGAGATTCCGCACACTGGAGGACTTCCTGCAGGAGCACGAATCCGGTGTATCAAGTTCTGCTTGAACGGGCTGCCGAAAAGGACCTGAAACGGCTGCCGCCAGCCGACTTCAACCGCGTCATCACCGCAATCAAGGCTCTCGCAAGCGTTCCCCGCCCAACCGGTACTCGCAAACTGAAGGGCTCCAAAGGTGATTATCGCTTGCGTGTTGGGGACCTGCGGGTGATATACGAGGTTGACGATCGCGAGCGCGCCGTCCGTGTGATGCGCGTACGTCCTCGGGACGAAGCCTACAAGTAATCCAGCTGGCTCGTAATAAAAGAGCCTCCGGGCGGGAAAGGCGCTGCACACCGGCGGATGCCGGAAACCCCCTCGGCCGCGCCTCCCGCCCGGAAGCGGAGGACGTGAAAAAGCGATTTAGACGACGCCCTGATCCATCATCGCGTTGGCGACCTTTAGGAAGCCGGCGATGTTGGCGCCGTTGACATAGTTGCCCGGCGTGCCATAGGCCTCGGCGGTCTCAAAGCACGCCTTGTGGATTGAAATCATGATGTTGTGGAGCTTCTCGTCCACTTCGTTGCGCGTCCAGGAAGTGTGCCCCGCGTTCTGCGCCATCTCCAGGCCGCTGGTGGCCACGCCGCCGGCGTTGGCCGCCTTGCCCGGGCCGTAGAGGATCTTCTTCGCGACGAAGTGCTCAACGCCTTCCGGCACCGTGGGCATATTGGCGCCCTCGCTGACGACAAACACGCCGTTCTTGACCAGCGCTTTGGCGTCGTCCACCGAAACCTCGTTCTGGGTGGCGCTGGGGAAGGCGCACTGCGCACCCTCAACCTGCCACACGCCGGTGCCTTCGTGGAACTCGCACTTGTACTTCGCGGCATACTCCTTGATGCGGCCGCGCTTGACGTTCTTCAGCTCCATCACGTACGCGAGCTTCTCCTCGTTGATACCATCGCGGTCAACAATGAAGCCAGCGGAGTCGGAGAGGGTGATGCATTTCCCGCCGAGGTGGCTGACCTTCTCCACGGTGTACTGCGCGACGTTGCCGGAGCCGGAGACCAGGCAGGTCTTGCCTTTGACGCTGTCGCCGCGGGTGCGCAGCATTTCCTCCGCGAAGTACACCGCGCCGTAGCCGGTGGCCTCCGGGCGGATGAGGCTGCCGCCCCACGCCAGGCCCTTGCCGGTCAACACGCCCTCAAAGCGGTTGACGATGCGCTTGTACTGGCCGAACAGGAAGCCGATCTCGCGCCCGCCCACGCCGATATCGCCGGCGGGGATGTCGGTGCGGCCGCCGATGTGGCGGAAGAGCTCCGTCATGAAGCTCTGGCAGAAGCGCATAACCTCTCTATCGGACTTGCCCTTGGGGTCGAAGTCGGAGCCGCCCTTGCCGCCGCCGATGGGGATGGTGGTCAAAGCGTTCTTGAAAACCTGCTCAAATCCCAGGAACTTGAGAATGCCCAGATTTACTGTAGGGTGGAAACGCAATCCGCCCTTGTACGGGCCGATCGCGCTGTTGAATTCCACGCGGAAACCGCGGTTAACCTGAACACGCCCCTCATCGTCCGTCCAGGGCACACGGAACAGAATCACGCGCTCCGGCTCCACGATGCGCTCGAGAATCCGCGCTTCTTTGTATTCCGGGTGCCGTTCCAGCGCCAACTCCAGCGATTCCACGACCTCGCGTACGGCCTGGTGGAACTCCTTTTCGCCGGGATTCTTGGCGATTAAGCCCTCCATGAAGGAGTCAACCCACTGTGACATTCGGAAGACCTCCAAATAGATGATGTAGTGTTTTCCCTTACTCCTGCACCCGACCGCTGCGCGGACCGGGCGGGAACTGAGTTTAGCACAGGACGGCGGGATTGGCTAGTAAGTGAAGCAGGTAATTTGTGAATAATCTCACATCCTCGCCACTCCCACCTTACAGGGAAGTATTACAGATGCAGCGGCAGCTGGGCCAAGCCGCTGCTTACCTGGAAAACACCATAATCACGCTGCTGGTGAAGCGGTTCACTCTTGGGGTCTGGCTATGGCCTGCGCCGCGCCTTTCTGCACTCCCTGCTGCAGGCTGGCTCGCGAGTTGGCTGCCCAGCGGCACCTGCTCCGTCCCTTCTGTGATAAAATCCTACAGGGCGATGAAGCAGTTCATACCCTGCGCAAAATGCGGCAAGCTGTTTTCGGCGGAGACGCCGGAGCAGACGCTGTGCACGACGTGCCGCTCCAGCGCCGCCGGGGCCGTCACCGAAACCGTGGCGCTGGAACGCTGCCGCTCCTACATCCGCAGCCTGGACGCCGAGGGCAAGCTGGTGACCGTACTGGAGGTGGCCGAGGCCGTCGGCGTCCCCGATGATGTGGTGATGCGGTTTATCAAGGATGGCCTTATCAGCACGCTTTCGTTCAACGACCCGCGGGTACGGGCGTTTCTGCTCAAGCGTGAGCAGGAGAGGGCGCGCGAGAAGGCCAAGGAGCTGGCGCAGGCGACAGAGGAAAAGGAGCCCCCGAGGGAGGAGCCCCGGGGCCGCGGTTTCCACATTTACGACGAAGAAGAAGAAGAGCAGTAGGCCGCGCCGCTGCCATCGCCCGGGTTAAGGAGTAACCGGATGATTGACGCGCCCCAATGTGCGCGACCCGCCGCGATCCACGCGAGTTCGCGCGGCCGGCGGCGCAGCGACCCCTACGGAGATACACGCGCGCTTCGCGCCGCCCGGGCACAGCGCGCATCCGAGGCCCGGCGGGGCTGGGAGCGGATGTTACTGGACATGGCGTCCACCAGCGGGCGTGAACGGATGAGCGAGCGGTGGCGCGAGATGCAGGAATCGCTGAGGCCGCTGGAAGACGAGCTAGTGCGGCTGCAGCTTCTTCCTCCGCGGGAGCTTCCCGCAGACGAGCCGGGCAAGCCAGCCGAGCAACCGCAGGACGCACCACGGCCTCCATCCCTTGCCCCGGCTGAAGCCTTCGCCGCTCTGGAGTTTGGTGCAGCGCTGTATAGGATTGCCGGCGAGCAGGCAGACGGCGTGCTCGCTCTGCGGGCTGTGCTGCAGCGGCAACGGCAACAACAGCTCCTGGCGCTGCTACAGGCAGCGGCGGCTGCTTCACGCGGCGCTTATACCAGTCCGTCAGCATCCTCCGCCGCCATCTCCTTGTTGGCCTGACCGGCGGCGGCCCAGTGCCCTGCTATAATCCCAGCTCGACATGAAGGACGAGGGCTCAAGCGCGTCGTTGCGGGTTTCGCAGGGGAAGCTCTCCTTTGCCAATCCGGTGCTGCTGGCATCGGGCTGCGCGTCCTTCGGTGAGCCGTTTGAAGGGCTAACTCAATTGGCGCGTGTGGGGGCGCTCGTGACCAAAGCGGTGACCGCCAATCCACGTGCCGGCAATGCGCCGGTGCGCATCCTCGAGACGCCCGGCGGAATGATGAACTGCATCGGCCTGCAAAACCCCGGCGTGGACGCCTTTGCCTCCGACATTCTGCCCCGTCTGCGGCAGTCCGGCGTTACCATCATCGTGAATGTAGCCGGCCACAGCGAAGAGGAGTATGAGAGCGTCGTGCAGCAGCTGGAAGCCGAGGAAGGCATCTACGCCTATGAGATCAACCTTTCTTGCCCCAACGTGGATGGCGGAACGGTTTTTGCCACTGACCCGGTGCTGTTCGGGCGGGTATGCGAACGCCTGCGACGCGTCACCGAGCGCAGGCTGATGCCGAAGCTGTCACCCGAAGCCGGCGACCTCGCGCCCTACGGGCTGATTGCGCTCGGCGCGGGAATGGATGGCGTGACGGTCTGCAATACCCATCCGGCAATGGCGCTGGATTGGCGCACGGGCAGGAGCAAGCTAGCACGTCCGGTGGCGGGACTGTCGGGCCCGGCGCTGAAGCCCATTACGCTGCATAAGGTCCGGCAGGTGGCGGCGGCGGTGCCAGAGCTGCCCATCATCGCTTCCGGCGGGGCAACTTGCGCCACCGATGTGGTTGAGTTCATTCGCGCGGGCGCGCTGGCGGTGGAGTTCGGCACCGCGCTGTTCCACGATCCGGCTCTGCCTGAGAAGATCGTCGGCGAACTGCCGAAGCTGCTGGCGGAGTGTAGAGTGGAATCACCCGACGACCTGCGCGGAAGGCTGGGATAGCAAGCTACAAGAAAGCGGAGCCTCCCTGCTCCGCTTTCCGCCCGGTTAAGGGCGTATCCTCATCCCGCCGAAGCAGGTGGGGAGTCTGCTAGCCGCTTGAAGTACTGCTTTGATTGCCTGCGGCCGCGATTGTCGCCGCGAGGTATGCTTCCACGTATTGGGAAATGTTACTTATCTTCGCCAGTTGCGTTTCCAGCGAGACAAACTGGTTGCGCAGCCGGGTCTCGTAGGTTGACAGGCTCTCCTCGGCGCGGCTGATGGAGTCCTGATAGTTTAGTATCTGCTTATCAAACGCGCCGCCGGTGCGCAGCCGCTCAAATATGGCGCCTTGAATGCCCGTCTGGTTCTGCACATACTTGCGCGTCCGCGCGGCGGTGCCCCCGTACACAAACGGGTCAATGCCCAGGTAGGAGCCCGGCTGGACGCCCAGCCGGGTGAGCAGCGAATCACCGCCGTAGGATAGGTCGGAGAAAGAAATTTCCGCCGAGCGGTCAGTGCGGGTGGAGGTGAAGTTCAGCAAGTAGTTGGCGTCGTAGTACGGCAGGATGCTGTTACCCAGACCGGCTTCCGCCAGCGCCGAGCTGATGCGGTTGAGCACAGTAGATGCGTTGTAGGCTCCAGGAGTGAAGCGCACTTCCGCAGTAGTGCCGCTGCCGTCGCCGACGGTGAAGCGCAGGCTGGTGCCCACGGAGATGCCGCCCGAGAGGTCGGCGCTGCCGGTGGCGGTGACGCGGCTCTGCACCGCGGTGGCGAAGAGCTTGTACACATCGTCGGCATTGTCGCTCAGAGCGCTCAGCAACACCTGATTGCCGCGCAGGCTCGCTTCCAGTATTCCGCGGTCGGTGGTCGTCGACAGCAACATGCCTCTGTTCTCGCGGGCCTCGTCCGCACTCGCGCCAACGCTGGAGGTGGTCATTCCAAGCTGGGCGATTGAGCGGTAGGCCCCCTCGTTGCTCACGAGGCCGAGTATCATCTCGCGGATCTTCCGCGCGATAGCGCGCATGCCGGAGTCGCGCGAGACGAAGTCGCGCTGGCGGAGCTCGTTGCGCCGCGTGTTGTACGCGTCTATCTCGTCCAGCGACATCGTCGCCAGCGCGTCGTCGTCCAGCGGCACCAGCTCTTCGCGCTCGCTTTTCGTCAGCGGCGGCTGGTTCACCAGGTCTATCGCCGTGTTGTACTCCACTATGAAGTCCAGCAGCGCGGTAATGGCCTTCTCGGTGTCCGCCGCCACGTCAACCGTGACGGGGCTGGAGGTGGCTCCCTGGAGGTTGAAGGTCACACCACCTACGATGTCGCTTACCGTGTTGGTCGCGCGGGTGTATTCCACGTCGTCAACTGTGAACACCGCGTCCTGGCGCTCGCTGCCGACATCCCATGAATACGCGGTGTAGGGCAGCAGGCGCATCGCGGCGAGGAAGCTGCTCGTGTCGGTCGCAGAGCCAACCTTGATCTGTGTGGCCGTCGGGTTCTTGCTGAGATCCTGGCGCAAGACGAACTTGTCGGCAGCCTCGTCGTATGACGCAATGACGCCGGCCTGCGAGCGGTTGATGCGGTCAATAACATTGTTGAGGCTGTCCACTCCGGCGTCCACATAGATGGCAACCCCGTTGATGGTGAAGACGCCGGAAGTGGGGGTGACGGTCAGGCCGCCTTCGGAGAGGGGCACGGTGGGGCTGGCTTTGCGGTCGGACTGCCCGGCGATGGCGTATCCGCCCGCGTCGTCCGTCACCCCGAGTATGGTCCACAGATTGCTGGTGTTGCCCGCGCCGCCGAAAGTGAAGCCGGAGGAGCTGTTGTCGTTGCGCTCCATGACGAAGCGGTTCAGCGCGCCGTCGTAGCGGATAGTCACACCCGCGCCGCTGGAGTTAATCTGCGCCATCACCTCGTGCACCGTGGTGGCAGTGACATCACCCACGGTGATGGACACGCCGTTAATCACCAGAGTGCCGTCGGTATGATTGCCGGGGCTGGCGGAGGAGTTCTGCGGAGTGAGGGCGAAGCCCGCAGTGGCTAGCGATGCGTATATGTCTATCGGGGGAACCTTGGTGGTTGGCGAGGATGCGATGTTAGCGGCACCGAAGCGCACGGAACTCATCGCAGGGCTGGTGTTGAGCACGTCGTACTTGCCCGTGATGGCGACAGCGACGCCGTTCCCCGGTGACAGCGCGTTGACCGTAGCGCCGATAATGAGGCGCGTAGTGTTTGTATTGTCCACACCGGTCGCCGCCGTCCTGACGGTTGCGCCACCAGTAGTCTGCTGGGTCGCCGTCATCGTGTAGTGGGCGTTACTGGAAGACGCCGCAAACGTGTTGGTGCCGTCGTCCGTTGAGCTCTGGAGGTCCGTCGCGCCGATGGAAAACAGCGTATCCAGTATTCCGCCCAGGCCGTCAATCGCGCGGACGTCGCGGCCGCCGGCGTTCGCCTGTATCTCCAGCCGGTAGCTGCCAGACACGGAGACCAGCTGCGCCGTGACCGTCGGCACCTGCGCATTTATTGCGTCCACGAGGTCCTGCACCGACGAATCCGCGCTCAGCCCCTGGATGAGGATGAACTCCTGCGAGCCGGCGCCGTCGGGGTCTATCGCCAACTGGTTAAACACGGTGATGCCGTAGGAGCCCAGAGTGTTGCTGGGGTCAAGGACAGTGGTTGAGCCGTAGAGCCGCCCAGCCTTGCCCTGGGTGCCCGAAATGAAGTACTTGCCGGTGACCTCCACCGCGAAGGGGCCGGTGGTAATCACCTGGGCGGTCTGGGCCGCGCCTGCGCGCGTGGTGATGAAGCTCCCGGCGGCGAAGCTGGTGGTGTTGGGCCCACCGTCCACGAAGCTCAGGCTGATGGCGGTCTGCGAAGCTCCGCCAGCGCTGTCGGTGAGCACCAGCCGTCCGCTGTCCAGCGTCAGCGTGGCGTTGGTGTACGCGCCGTTGACGCCCGCGAGGAACTGCGCCAGCGTGGTGCCGGTGACGCCGTAGGTGAAATCGTAGGTGCCGGTGCCGCCGTTGATCAGCGAGCCGTCCGGGTTGGTGCCGGTGATGCGGATGATGTCGCCGCTGTCCAGCGTGCCGGTTATCTGGTCAAGGGTGGCGATATCGGTGGCGCCGGTGGCGGGTGCGCCGCCTACCGTGTATGTCTTTGTATTGGTTAGCTGCTGCGCCACCGCGCCGGCGCCCGCGCGCGCATTGCCTGCGCCGATGGTAAGCGTGCTACCGGAGTAGTCGTTGTCGTGGAACTGGATGCCGTAAGGCAAGACGGTGGTGTTGAAGGTGATGTCGCCCGCCACGGTGGGATCGGCCTCGGTGAGGACAATCTCGCCACGCTGGCCGATGGAAGCGGTAACTTCCCCCTGGAAAACCGACGTAATCGTCTGCGCCAGCCGCCCCAGAGTGTCGGTGGTGTCGCCCGCAAAGGTGAACGTGCCCGAAACCGCGGTGCTGTCTTTGAGGTTGCCGGAGATGGTAATGGTGTCGCCGGCGGTGATGGTGGCGGAGCCGATGCCCGCCTGCACCGTGTCCTTGATGAGCGTGCTCGTGGTGGCGCCGCGCGTCTGGTAGGTGCCGTTCACCGTAATGGAGTTGATGCCTGCCGTATTGGTGGGCGGCAGGTACACGCTGCGCGTGATCAGATTCCCGCTCACGCCCGAGGATACCCGTGAAGCGCGGGCTAGCTGGGAAACGGTAATGCTGTGCGACCCGATGGAAGCGCCGACTCCGCCGGTGGCGGACACCAGATTGTCCGCAGACGAAGTGACCAGGCGGCTGTTGAAAGTGGCCTCCAGCGTGAGGTTGAACAGCATGTTGTTGAACCGCAGAAGCTGCGAGTTCACCGACTGGACGACCGACCGGTTGAACACCAGGTTGTCGCGCGCCTGCTCCATCGCCTGGATGGGGCCGCGCCGCAGCTGCACGAGCTCTGAAATGATCGCGTTTGCGTCAATCCCTGATTGCAGTCCAAGGAACTGAATGGTTCCCATAGGAGCCACCTCCTAGATATTTATCGGCAACGCGCGCGTTAAGGGCAGCGCCGGCAGGCCGTGGGCTCGGCCTGCCGGCATATCCCTGAAGCGCCTCGGTCGAGGCTGCTTATCTGAGTAGTTGCAGCACCGCTTGCGGCAGCTGGTTCGCCTGCGCCAGTGCGGCGGTGCCCGCCTGCAGGAGTATCTGCAGCCGGGTGGCGGTCAGCGTCTCAAGCGCGATGTCAGCGTCGCGGATGCGTGACTCGGACGCGGTGAGGTTCTCCGATGCGACGTCCAGGTTGCGGATGGTAGCTTCCAGCCGGTTCTGAATGGCGCCGAGAGCCGAGCGTTGCCCGTTCACCCGGGCGATGGCCTCGTCAACCGCCGTGATGGCCTCCTGTGCGAGGTCTTCGCTGACCAGCAGAATACCCCTCACGCCCATCGCTTCCGCCGACAGGTCGGCGATGAAGGTGCGCATCTGCTGCCCCTGGTTGGGGCCGATCTGCAGGATGAAGTCGCGCGGGGCGACATGGATGAACTGGGTCTGGGTTTGGGTGCTGTAAGACAGCTCGGGCCGCTCAGTCGGCAGGACATAGGGGAAGGTTGCGAAGGAGTTCACCCCTCCCAGCGGCGGCTGCGGATCCAGCACTACGCCCTGGCTGTTGTCAAAGAACAGCCGCAGCCCCGGCAGCAGGCCAACAATCTCGTTGCTGTCCGTGCGCACGGTGGCGGTGGACTTGCCTGTCTCAATGTTAACTGCGGACACGGAATACACTGGCGACAGCGGTGACTGAATCTCGGTCAGGCCGAGCGCCTTGAGTAGCTTCTCGTCGCCGCTGAAGACGACCTGTGCGCCGGGCAGCGGCGTGGTGATGGATATCGTGCCGCGTGCCAGCCCCAGCACGTTCACATGCGCGATGTCTGGCGGCTGATTCAGGTTGACTGCACTCTCCAGGTTCAAGTCGCTGGTCAAGCTCGGGTTGTACATCGCCAGCGAGATCTTGCCGGTGACGTCCTCCAGCGTGTCGTTGGGCGTGATGTTCACGTGCACGTAACGGCCGGAGCCGCGGAGGTAGATCTTGAAGTCCACGCTGCTGCGTCCATCAAACACCCCCATATCCTGGAAACGGCTGATGGAGCCCAGCGTGGTGAGCTGGTCCGCCGGCACAACCGCGTTCGGGCTGACGTTGAACACGGCGGTCTCGCCCGCCTGGAAGATGGCGTCAAACGAGATCTTGATGCCCGTCAGCTCCACAATGTCGTTGCGGCGGTTGGCCGTCTCGGAAAGCGAGAAGAGCTGAATGCCGGCGGCAACCGGGTCGGCGTCAATCTGGCTGCCCTTGGACGCTTCAATCGCCATCTGCTTGTCGTAACCCGAGCGAATCAGGCTGGTGTACGCCGAGTTGTTGAAAGAGTAGAGCGCATAAGTGCGGTTGGACGCCGTGGAGATGAGGAAGGAACCTGACCGCGCCACCGGTGCGGTCTGCCAGACGCGGCCGAACTTCTGGAGGTGGTTCACCCCCTCCTTCTCGTGCATCGTCAGCACATCCGACTGGCCGACGTTGCTGGCCGCCGCGCGAGTGGACAGCCGCACATGCAGCGCGCCCACGGTGGGATCGCCAATGCTGAACGGCGTGCCGCCGATCAGCGCATTGGCCGTGCCCACCGAGCCGATGTAGGTGCCGCCGGTGTTCGTGATCTCGTAGTTCGCGGATGAGTGGAACTGATTGGTCACGAAGTCCGCGCCGGACGCACCCACGCTGACGTAAAACTTGCTTCCGCTCTCGTCCACATCATTGAAGGAGATGCGCGTGAGTGAAGCCCCCAGGCCGGCGGTGGTTACCGACAAGGCGCCGGAGGCCGTCACCAATACGGCGGAGCCGCTGCCTACGCTGAACGTGTCGTACAGGACGGTGATGGCGCTGGAGACCCGCGCCGCCAGCAGTGCGAGCGTGTCTCCGCCCGCGTCAAGCAAGACGTTTGCCGTGCTCCCATCGCTGAACATGAACGTAAGGGTGTCCACGCCAGTAGTGAGTTCCTGCGCCTGAATCAGGGTGGAGACAGCAGCACCTCCCGCTGCGTTGTTAAGGGCCAGCAAAGCGAAGCTGGTGGAGCCGTTTTGCAGGATGGTCTGGCCATCCGCCGTGGGCGGGACAACCAGCTCTGCCAGTCCGCTGTTGCCGATACCGCTGTTGTTAGCGGTGGTGAGTGAGACGTGGGCCGTGTAAGTGGTCAGATAGTTGATCTGGCCGACGGCGTCGGTCGTCTGGAGGGTGTTGAAGACGTTGGTCTTCTGCACCTGCAGTTGCCCGGAACCAACTACCGGGCGCAACTCCAGCATGAAGTTGCCGCCTTCGCCCACGTTTCCCACAACGGCTGCCCTCAATAGCAGCGGATTGTCGGTGGACACAAGCGCTCCCAGCGTGCCATCCAGGAGTTTCCTTGTGTTGAACTCGGTGGTCTGCGCGATACGGTCAATCTCCAGAATCAACTGGTCCACCTCATCCTGAATAGCAATCCGGTCGTTACTCGTGTAGATACCGTTGGCCGCCTGCACTGCCAGCTCGCGAATGCGCTGCAGGATTGCTCCGGTCTCGTTTAGCGCGCCTTCCGCCGACTGAATCAGCGAGATGCCGTCCAGGGCGTTGGCGGACGCGCGGTCCAGCCCGCGAATCTGCGAGCGCAGCTTCTCCGAGATGGAGAGGCCGGCCGCATCATCCGCCGCGCGGTTGATGCGCAAACCCGATGAGAGCCTCTCCAGCGAACGCGCAAGCAACGAGCCAGTAGCCGAGAGGTTGCGGGCAGCGTTGAGGGCAACCACATTGTGGTTGATGCGAAGAATACTCATGCGCTTATCCTCCTTGATAAGACTTCATATTTCCTGAGTCGAGCGTCCCTGCTCGTGTCAGGAGCCCCTTCTTTCGGCGCAGGAAAGATGGGTAGCCAACTAGGTTTATCGGCGGCCGCGGCGGCGGCTTTAGGGGAAAAGCGCCGTCCGGTATACTGAATCCGTGCGGAATCGGCAGAACATCACGGTGGTAATTCTCGGCATGGCGCTGCTCATCGCGCTGCTGGCGGTGTCGTGCAAGCAAAAGCCCACGGAAGAGAAGGGCGCGCCGGCGGCGAAGAAGCAAGCCCCGGCTGGCATCGGTGCAAACGAGACGCTGGGCTTCCCCCTCAAGCTGGGCGAGCGCTTCCAGCTGCAGGAACTCACGAAGAAGCTCGCGCGCGCGGACTTCCCGGTGCAGGTGGCGGCGGAGGATGCAACCGACCGGCTCGTGCCCGGCACGCTGGGCGACGGCACGCTGTACTTCTTCCTCACGCCCGACCCGCGCACGCCCGAGCTGGTCGGTGGGCTGAAGGTCAGCGTGGATCTGGACACGGCCAAGGCGGTCGGCCTTATCACCGAGGAGCGGCGCAATGATCTGGTGCAGGAAGCGCGGGCGAAGGCTGATTCTATGTCGGCCGACGACACGTTCCTGGCGCGCTACACCGCGGCGGAGGCGCAGCTGGCAGCCGCACGCAATCCCGAGGTGGCGCGGACGGCCGAAGGCCTGGGCATTGGCTCAGCCAAGGCTGATCTCATCGCCGCCTACGGCGAGACCAAGGACATGGCGTTCGAGTCGGGCGACACCACGCTCATTTACCGCGGCAAGGACGCCGCCGTGGCCTTCCGGCTGACGCTGGGCGTGGTGCGCTCCGTAACCGTCTTCCCGCCGGATTACGACTACTTGCAGTTCCTGGAAGACACTGCCGCCGTGCTGAGCGGCAAGCCCATTGAGCCGCGGGAGGGGGAAGGCGCAGGGGAATAAGAATGGACTCGCGACCTCCAGGTCGCGAGACCTCTAAAGGTGTGGCGAACTGGAGTTCACCACTCCGGTTACTGTGGCTAGTCCAGCACGTACACCACGACGTCGCGGCGGCCGAACTCGTAGCATTCCTCCACGGTCTCAAAGCCCAGGTCTATGATGTTGCCCTTGATGGCGCCGCCGGTGTCGCCGGCGATGGCGTAGCCGTAGCCCTCAATGTACAGCCGCGTGTTCAGCGGTATCACGCCCGGGTCCACCGCCACCACGCCGTACCCCGCCTCATAGCCGCAGGCGGTGTAGCCGCTGGCCCAGCGCCCGTTGCTGGTGGGGCCGGGCTCGTACGCGGTCGCCTCCATCGTCAGCTTTTTCGCGTACCGCGTCGGCGGCTTCCATTCGCGCGAGGTCAGCTTGCGCGCGCGCATTATCTCTTCAAACGTCGGGATGTAGCCCTCGGGCGCAGTCTCGTAAATCGCGATGACGCGCGGCGTGCCGCTCTGCAGCGGCTCCACGCGGATGCGTTCGCCCACCAGCTCGCCCGCGAGGTAGAAGTAGGTGGCGAACACCTCGCGTTCGCCCGGCGTCCCCGGCTTGAGCACTTCCACCCGCGCCTCGCCCTGCGTGGGGATGGTGCGGTACTCCACCTCCGGTAGCAGCGACTGGCGCTCCGAGATGCGCGCCACCGCCACGCGCGGCAGCCGCAGCTTCGCCGGCGGCGGGGCAGTGAGGTCCAGCTTCTGCTCCTGCATGTACTCGTAGGGTAGGTAGAGGCTCAGCTCATCGAAGAACTCCGCGAGGTTCGCCGCTTCGGTCGGGTGGATGAAGGTGTCGTTTTCCAGCTCCACCGTCACTTCGCCGGTGGACGCCTGCGCCGACACGGGCTGCATCACGCGGTTCAGCCGCGTAAGCCCTGCGAGCTTCGACGGGTGCTCGTCGGGGGTGAACGCGAGCAGCGCAAGCGTCGCGAGCGCCATTAGCGCCAGCATCACCGCGAGTGGGCGCAGCCGGTGCAGCGCCGCGCGCGCGTGGAGTTCCGCCAGCGGCAGCCTCCGCGCCAGCGGCGCCTGCGGCCGCCGAAGCGTCCGCAGCAGTGGCCTGCGTGTAATGCGCATAATCCTCCTGGTCCGGCGCCCCCGAGGGGGACGCCTCAAGCCCCGTTCCACTCCCCTGAGTGGCGGCTATTATACCAGATGGGGGGATAATCGCGCAGCAAATGCAAGCGGCCCGCGGCCTATCCCATATGGGAATGCCACCATACGGTGACAGTGCGGCCGACGGGCCTATCCGGGAGGGATTGTACAGCGTTTGCAGTTCGCGTGGTATAATACTAGTGTCCTCTGCCTATGGCAGGGGATCGGAATTGGCTTCAGCCGCTGAGCCATATCAGCGGCTGTTTCTATTTCCACCGATCGCTGCTGATTATCCTCTGATACGCGCTCGCATATCCTGGCTTGGTGGTCTTGTCCACGCACATTACTGTGATTAGACACAGTTCGCTTGCGGAGACCGGCTTAAGTATCACGCAGAAGGGCGTTGAGTGCTCGATGACCTGACATCTTGCCCCGCGACCGCGAGCATCCACATGTCTGTCGTCCGTGAACCTATCGCACAGTGGGTCTTGGAGCATTGGGAGAATCCAGTCCATCCTCTTGAGCCTACATGGATCCCATGTCCTTTGTGAACTACTAGAACCTCTTGACCTTGAGAAGAGGTGTTCGAACGCGCCTGCGTGAAAGCGTATTGCCGAGCCGTCCCAGATGGTGTGAGGGCTGGGTTGGACGAGGGTACTGACGTAATGCCGCCTATAAGCACTAATGTCCAGACGGCTGTCAGTGTCCAGTAACTCCAGCAGTGGGGGCAGGACCATTACCAACGACTCCCCGGATGCCAGCGAAACACATTGAACTTCAGATAATCGCGGCTTGTTGGGCGATTCATTGGACGCTGCAATCGCACTTCCGCCAGTGTCAGAAGCTCGCGCTTAGCGGGACTCTTAGTTTGGTCGTTGAAGCGTGCTCCCACTGCACCAATCAGCAAGTCTGCGAGCTGGAGAAAGTCAACCTGCGAAGAGGGCAGAGCCTGCACGAACTCAATGCGGGCAGCCAGATTGGAGTACTTGAGGCAATCGCGGAGTACGTTCAAGCGGTCGCGCTTGCGGCTAGTCTTCAGGTCCACAAACACCCGGTAGGAGTTTCCATCTTCCAGCCAGTGCTTAATGAGCTGATAGTAGAACTTGTAGAACATGAGTTCGTGGTCGCCCTCATGGAACTTGATGGCATCGAGCTCGTCACTCCTCAGGACTATAGTGCGGAACTTCAGCGCACTCTCTCGAAAGAAGTAGCCGACAACATCGGTGTAGAAGCCAAGGCGCTTTTCGCTCACCTTGGTCCACTTGAACTCACTGAATAGCCCATGCTGCTCCCTCAGCTTCTTGATATCGGACTTCACCCGCTGGCGTTGGCTGGCATCCAGCCATATTCCACCAATGAGAGTGTAGCCGCTGCGCGACTTCTCCTTGTCGTAGAAGAGCTCTTGGCGGCTCTCGTCGCAGTAGATTTCGTAGTGGGCCAACCTGATTCCTCCCGTAGGTGGTGCGGATTATATCAGTTGCGCTAGAGCGGGCAGAGAAGAACGG